>DASZPU010001234.1:0-8615 GCA_035550195.1 Nannocystaceae bacterium | reverse complement strand
ACCATGCGCCCGCCTTCGAGATGCCCTTCAGCCCCGGGCGACGATCGAAGTACATGAGCACGAACGCGATGCTCATGATCAGGTTGATGAGGAACGCGACCACGAGCCCCAGACGATCGGGATAGTCGGCGACGAACGTGTACTGGCCGACGAAGCCGAGCGCGAACACGATCGTGCACACGAGATAGAAGTGATCGCGGAACTCGGGGATGCGCTGCCACGGCGCGCCGAAGCGCAGCAGCTGCGTGACGATGACGACGTCGACCAGCAGCCACACCCGATCGAACATGTGCCAGAGCCACACCGGGTTGGGGAAGAAGAACGACGCGAGCAGCTCCCACGAGAAGTTGAGCGCGATCGCGATCATCGGCAGCGCGTTCGCACGATCGCGCTGGGCCACCCGGATCATCGCGACGTAGGCGATCACCCAACAGGCGCAGCCGAACATGCCGACCAGGTTGAACCACGTCCACGGATCGAACGCGCGCGGGTCGGCCCCGCTGAAGTCGTAGATCGGATGCATCTACTTGGGCTCCTCGATGCCCCACTTGCGCGCGAGGTGATCGGGAATGTCGAAGTCGGGACGGTTGCCCCCGCGCTCGGCCCGGAGCATCGCGCCGATGAGCAGCTCGTTGAACGCGCGGTAGAGCTTCCGCGACAGTCGGAAGCCGCCGACGATGCTGTCGACGAAGCGGGTCATCGCATGCATGACGCGCACGATGATCTGCGTCCAGTCGGCGCGTGGCAGCGCGAGATAGCGCGAGTCGTCGCGCAGGAAGAACCGCAACATCGTGGGTGGCAGCCCGCGCAACACACCTCCGGGGATCGAGTCGCGCATCAGATCGAGCAGCGCGGTGACCATCACGTCGCCGGCCTCGCTGCGCTCGGTCTGGCGGCGCTTGATCGTGTCCGTGAGCACGCGTGCGGCCGCGAGGTCGGCGGGGATGAGCTCTTCGCGGATGCCCATGATCCGCCCGATCGCCGACCAGCAATATAGATAGGATCGGCGCTGGCCCTCGTCGAGCGGCGCGCCCAGTCGCTCCAGACCGTCGAGCACGATCTGCGAGAAGGTCATGAGCGTGCCCGCGAGATCCTCTTGGTTGATCGGCACGTCGTAGGCCGCGAGCCAGCGGTCGCCATCCTTCGCGAGGATCATCGTGCGGATCGCGGCATGCATCAGCCGCACCTTTTGTGCGGAGCGGATGCCCTTGCCGTGCTCGAGCGCGTGCGCACCGAGATCGAGCCCGTCCTTGCTCATCACGTCGACGACCATCTGCGTGGTCTCGATGAGCCGGCGCTTCGGATGCGACTCGAGCCGACCGGTCTGCGCCAACACTTGCACGCCCTTCTTCGCGGTGTACGACGCGGGCAGCGAGTAGCAGCACAGCGTCATCAACACTTCGGGACCGTGCAGCTCGAAGACCTGCTCGCCCGCGACGATGTGTTGCGGATCGAGCTCCGGCAACGCCGCGTCGCTCGCCTTGAAATAGCGCTCGACGTGCGCGAGCAACTTCGGCGGCAACGCGTCACCCGGCGGCACGAGCAGTGGATGATCGTTGTCCACGAGGTGACGCAACAACGTGCGCACCGCATCGACCTCGCCGTCCGCGAAGATCTCCGCGACGATGTCGTCGGCGAGTGGATCGCCGACACGACGCAACGCATCGAGCTCCGCATCGCTCCACGCAGTCCCCGTCATCTTCGGCGAGCGTAGCGGCGAATCGCGCGCGACCCCGCGTTTCGTGTGCGGAGTGGCCACGACCGTAGCCGCGCGGCATCGCGCGTCGCCCCGCAGCGGCGCGCCATGCGGCGTAATTCCGTTGCGATTCCGAGCACGTCTACCTGTCGGCGGATGTCCTACCGCTTGCAGAGCGGAGGCCAACCTCTCGGAGCCCCCCACGATGCGCACCCGCTTCTTCGCCCTCCTCCTTCCTCTCTTCGCTGCCTGCTCGATCGAGTCGAGCTCGTCCGGCAATTCGGACGGCGATCGCGGTGGTCTCGGCAAGGCCGATCTCGTCGGCAGCTGCGAGCACAAGGGCAAGACGTTCTGCGGCAGCAAAGGCAAGGGCAACTGTTGGTGCGACGAAGCGTGCATCGACTTCGGTGATTGCTGCGCCGACGCCGACGACGTGTGCGGCATCGAAGAGCCCGAGCCCGAGGGTCAGATCTGCGGCGGCTTCGCCGGACTGCAGTGCGACGAAGACGAGTTCTGCTCGTTCGCACCGGAGCAGTCGTGCGGCTTCGCCGATCAGACCGGCGAGTGCCTCGATCGTCCCGAAGCGTGCATCGCGTTGTTCGATCCGGTCTGCGGTTGTGACGGCGAGACGTACAGCAACTCGTGCCACGCTGCGGCGGCCGGCACGAGCGTCGCGCACGAAGGTGCGTGCGAGGAAGCGCCCGAAGGTCAGTTCTGCGGCGGCTTCGGCAACCTGCCCTGCCCCGAGGGACAAGAGTGCGCGGACGATCCGAACGACGGCTGCGATCCGGGCAACGGCGGCGCGGACTGTGGCGGCATCTGCGTGCCGGCACCGGTCGACACCTGCGGCCCGATCGAGATGGACTTCGCGGCCGAGACCGCAGCGGTGCGCGCGTGCGAGACCGACGACGAGTGCGGTCAGGTGATCAGCGGCACGAGCTGCGGCTGCACGCGCAACTGGGTCGCGCGCAACGACGCGGACCTCTCGGCGTTCGAAGAGATCCGCAACAAGCTCGAGGCGAACTCGTGCGAGTTGCCGGGTTCGATCAGCACGTGCGACTGCCCCGCTGCCGACGGCTTCGCCTGCGAGCAGGGCATCTGCACCTGGAACTACATCCAGGGCTGACGATCAATCGAACGGGTACACGAAGCCCGGGTACCCGCGCGGGATCCCTTCCGGCTCGTCGAAGTGACACGTCGAGCAGTCGTCGGGATCCGCGGGGTACCGATCGGAGCGCGTGTGCACGAAGTGCACGCGGTAGTCGAGCGCCGCGTCCGGCTCGATCTCGATCGAGGTGTGGCAGCCCGCGAGGCACGACTCGCGATCGCTGATGCCGTGGAGGATCTTGCCGAGCGCGCGCTGTCCGGTGTGGCACTGGTTGCAGTTGCCGGTGGTCGCTTCCCACTCGGTCACTTCGGTGGTGCCGACCTGGATGCGCTTCACCTTGCCGGTGTTGATCGCTTCGCCGTCGTAGTCGCGACGTGACTTCAGCGCGATCACGTACGTGCCGGGCAACGCGTCGGGCGGCACCGTGAGCACGACCTCGTCGGTGACCGGTGCGTTCCAGACCGTGGGATCGAACAGGCCACCGAACTCGATCGCGAACGACGGCACACCCTGCGCAACCGAGCTGAAGCCGTGCTGATCGGAGAATGCCGCCTGCACCTGCGGGCCGAAGAACGCGAAGAGCGGGATCGTGTAGTCGGTGACCCGTAGCGCGTCGGTCGGTCCCGCCATCGCGAGGAACATGTTGCCCTCGCGATGCTTGAGCGCGTAGTAGGTGGTCGGGTTGAGCCCGATGTCGAAGTAGCGCAGGCCGCTCTCGGTGCCGCCGTCGAGGAAGTCGGCGTAGGTCGGCAGATCGTCTTCGTGCAGGAGATTGCCGTCGCCGTCCTTGAAGCGGAGCTTGAACGTGATCGCGTCGCCCACGTTGTAGTAGAGACCGTTCGTCGGCGGCGTCACGAGGTCGAAGTCGACGCTGAAGCCTTGGTCGTAGTCGGCCTGCCCTTGGTTGACGTGCGAGATCGGCACCACGCGCGGGTTGAAGGGATCCGCGCTCCAAACGAGCAGCAACGACGTGGTGGTGTGCTTGACCTTCTGGTCGCCGATCGCGGGCCATTGCGCGTCGCGCAGCTCCATCAGCGCTTGCGCGACGTAGCCCGTGGCCGCGCTGCAGTCACCGACCGCCGTGCAGCCCGTCGTGATCTGTCGCGCGGTGAACCGCCGGATGAAGGTGGTGTCGAGCGCCGAGAGTTGATCATCGGTGCCGGTGAGCACGACCCACGGCAGCTCGGGCTGCAGCGAGCCGTTGGCTTTGCGTTGGAAGACGAGAATGAAGCCGGGCTGCTCCATCCACGCCGCGCCGCGATAGAAGATCTGGCGCGTGAACGCGCCGGCGCCGTCGGGCCGCCACTCTTCGTCGGCGGCCTCGATGCCCGACCAGTCGAGATCGGAGAAGTCGCCTTCGTCGATCACCGGATCGATGCCTCGATCATCGGGCGTCGGGATCGTCGAGATGAAATCGAGCTCCTGCACGTAGCGCTTGGCGTTGCCTTGGATCTCGAGCTGCGGTGCTTCGCCGTTGTCGATCCGCAGGCTGAGCCCGATGCGATCGGAGGCCAGCGCTCCCGTGGGGAGCAGGCAGAGTGCAGTCGCGGCGATCGTGATCCAACGGTCCATTGCCCTTTGCCCCTCGCTAGACGCGTAAGCTGCGTGGTAGCAAACTGGGCCTGGAATCGTGGAGACGCAAACTGTCTGCTCACAAAACCTTTGTCTTTGGCCCATTCTGTAGCCACGGCCACGTACCGATCCGTGGTGCTGGCACGCGCAAGCTGTGTCCCTTCGCGGGTCTACGCGGCGTTCATGTCCGAACGGCCAGCAACGGATCGTTGCACGATCGATCGGCCGTGCGACGCGAGCGATGCGTCTTCGGATCGCGTGCGTCCGAAGCGCCTGCGTTGGAACACGTGATCGCGTGCGTCACGAGCGTGATGCGATCACCAGATCGCGCACGCCATGCGCTCGATTCGAGATCACGCGCGCGTGCGCGAAGCCTGCACGCTCGACGATCGCGGTGATCTCGCTCGGCGTGAAGTTGCGACCGCGCGTGCCGACGAGCATCGCGAGCGAGAGCAGTGCGGGAAGCACCGGGCCGCTGCGATCCTCGTCGAGCAGCGTCTCGCTGACGAGCAGCTGGCCACCCGGCGCAAGGATGCGATGCGCTTCGGCGAGCAGCACGCGTTGCTGGCTCGCGTCCCAGTCCGCGAGCACGCCACCGAGCAGCACGGCTTCGCAGCCTGCGAGCTCGTCCGGCAATCGCGCGAGGAAGTCGCCTGTGCAGGTGTGGATCCGTGCGCTGAGCCCTCGCGCAGCGACGAGCTCGTCGGCGAAGCGGCATGCATCCGCACCATCGACGATGGTGATCTGCAGGTGCGGCACGGCTTCGGCGAGCTCGATCGCGATCTGTCCCCCGCCGCCGCCGAGATCCGCGAGCGTCGCGATGTTCGTGAAGTCGACCTCGCGCGCGATCACCGTGCCGACGCCGACGGCCATCGCGTTCATCGCTCGGAGGAACAGGCGATTGTCGTCGGGGCTGTCGGCGAGCGCCGCGTAACCGGCGCGATCGCTCGGCGATCGGGCGAACGACCAGCGATGCGTCTGCGCTTCACCCGTGCGCAGCGCATCGCTGAGGTGCTCGAAGAGCGGATACATGTGGCGCTGCTGGTGGAGCAGGAACGCGCACAAGCTGTGCGGAGCGGAGCGCGTGAGCATCGCGCTCGTGACCGCGGCGTTGCGGTAGCGGCCGTGCTCGTCGCGCTCGAGCAAGCCGAGCGAGTGCAGCAAGACGACGAGCCGCTCGAGCGCGGGGGCAGGCACGGCGAGCCGCTGCGCGAGCTCGTCGAGCGTAGCGGGATTCCCCTCGAGCGCATCGAACGCGCCGAGCTCGACCGCACTGAACAGCGCGCTCGAGAACGCGAACGCGGTCGACAGGAAGACGACCGTCGAGGGATCACAAGCGAGATGCGCGCGCAGGTCGAAGCTCGGCTGCTCGCGCTGCGCGTCGCTCACGAGAGTCACGCGCGCTCGCGCAGGTCGGTCGCGTCGAACCCGAGCGACTTGCACGCACGTAGCACTTCGTCCTCGTACTCGAACGTGTCGGCGACCTCGCCGTCGAGCGGGAACTTCACACGCAGATGGATCCGCGCGACGAAGAACGGCCCCTTGGCGTCGCGTATGCGATCGATCAAGGCGTCGAGACGACTACCCACGGGTCATCCCCCCTGCCCCGCAAGCCCGAAGAGCGCGTAGACCCACCCGGTCGCGAGCGAGCGCCCATGCCGATAGCTGCCGACTTCGCCGTTGGCAACGATGCCGAGGTGGTTCTTCGACTTCACCATGTCGCGCAAGCGCTGGTCCTCGTGCGCAACATCGGCGCCCAGCGTGTATCCGCGCAACGCGCACGAGAAGGCGAGTGTGAACTCGAACGTGTCCGTACCCGCGTCCTCGACGAGCATGGTACCCGCCTCGCGCACCGCGTCCATGCACGTGCTCGGATCGATGCGCACCACCGAGAGTGGGGTGCCCTTGCGCGCAACGAAGGGATCTATCGCGGACCCGTCGGGCAGGAACGCCACCGGCATGTGGCACCAGTAGTGCCCACCTTCCGGGTCGAGTGCACCGAGCGTCACGCCGCGCTCGACCGCTGCGATGAACGGGCTGCGGTTGAAGTGCTCGCGCGCCTCGGCATCGTCGCCGCAGAGCAGCTCGAGGATGGCATCGCGCGCTGGCTTGCGATCGATGGTCTTGATGACCGGGCCTTCGGCGTCGGTGACGAAACCTCCACCACCGACCGCCTGCATGCCGTTGGCGCTCGAGAAGCCCATCCGTGCTGGACCTGCGAAGGTGATCAGGACGGCGCCGCGCTGCTCGATCGTGTCGTCGACGAAGGCGAAGCCAGGAAGGATCATGCCGTCGGGCATGATCCCCGCCGTCAGCCCCGTGCCTGAGACGCGCATGCGAGGGTTGACCGAGCGAATACCATCGAGGAGCTGCTGATCGGTGACGTGGAAGCCCGACATGCCGGGGGTCAGGATCAGCGCGCCTTCACCGACGCGACCGCCGAGACCTTGTCGCGCTTTCTCCGCGAGGCGACGTCCCGCGTCGGTCGAGTCACTCGCAGGATCGGGAACGATCGCGACGCCGACGAGGATGTCACCACCGAGCGCAACCACCGCGATGGCACGCTTGTTGTTGAACATCGCGTCGTAGCGCGTGTCCCCGTAGGTGATGCCGTTGACCGTGCCGCCTGCGAGCGTCGTGCCCTTCGGTAGCGCCTGCCGTGCCGCTGCAATCGCTTCATTGAGCTGCGCCAGCGGGTAGCTGTGGTTCACGAACATCAGCGCGACCTTCGGCGACGCGCACGTTCGCAGCGCTTCGGTCGCCGCCTCCGCGGCGGCCGCCGCGAAGTCGCTGTTCGTCGATACCCCGATCCCTCCCTCGATCGCCATGCGCACCCGCCCCTAGCGGTTAGCGGCCCACGGCCGCATCGTCTAGTTACCGCACCCTTCGCGGACGCTCAAGCGTCTTCGTCACCACGCCAACACGATCACCACGACCGCGCGAACTCTGATCGCGAGATCGTGGCCGAATGGCCACCGCGATCGTGCGATGGGATATCGACGCCGGTGTCAGCGGAGCGACGACGTAGCGTGTCGACGCGGAGCGCGTAACACCCCGTTCCAATCACATCGTGGATCACGCGTGCAGGCTTGCTCCTTCGCCGAGGTCCATGAACACTTGTTGGCTGGCCGACAGAGCGTCGCCGCGGTGACACATGAGTGATCCGAGAGCCCTCTCTACGACCGGCCTCCTGCAGAGCTACGAACAGCACGCACTGCATCGCCTGACCCAGCTCTGCGAAGCGAACGGCTTCGATGGCGAGCTCGATCGGATTGCCAACGTCTTTCGATCGTTGACCGCGCCGTGGAGCTCGCGGCCGATCGGTTACGCCGCAGAGACATGGCACTCGGATGTCGCGGACGATCACACGCCCTACGAGTTCTCGATCGTCTACGGCGCCAGCGCACCCGAGCTTCGCATCTTGATCGAAGCGCAAGGCGACCCGCCGAACTTGCAGAACAACTGGAACGCAGGTTTGGCGCTGTCTCGGCGCCTTGCGGACGAGTTCGGCGTGTCGCTCGCGCGCCACGATCGAATCGCCGATCTGTTCGCACCGGGCCCGCAGGCTCACCTCGCGTTGTGGCACGCCGTCGCGTTCGCGCCCGGTCGAGCACCGGAGTTCAAGGTCTACTTCGACGCGCAAGCGCGTGGTCGCTGGCGTGCGCCCGCACTGGTCGAAGAGGCGCTCTGTCGTCTCGGCTTCACGCGCGCGTGGCCGGCCGTGCAGCAGATGGGTGCGCGCGGCTTGGCCTCCGACGAGTTGAAGTACCTCTCGCTCGACCTCACCGGATCCGACGCAGGACGCGTGAAGGTGTACTGGCGTCATCACGGTGCGACCGCGAAGGAAGTCGGCGACCTGATGAATCCGTACGGCGTCGGAGCGCAGGAGGTCAGCGATTTCTGCCGGCGCCTCGGCGGATCGGATGGTCCCTACGACGCGCGGCCCGTCTTCAGCTGCACGACCCTCGTCGACACCAGCAGCGTGCAACCACGCGCCACGACGATCTACCTCCCAATCGCAGCGTACGCGGCCTCGGACGCCGTCGCGGTCGCACGCATCGGCGGCTATCTCGAGGAGCACGGCCTCGATCCTCAGCGCTACCGCGCGACGATCGAACGCTACGCGGAGCGGCCCCTCACGTCGACCTCGTGCATGCAGAGCTACGTCTCGCTCCAACAGCGTCACGGCCGACGTCAAGTCACGGTCTACTACTCACCTGAAGCTCTGCGTGTCGAGCC
>DASZPU010001233.1:0-4345 GCA_035550195.1 Nannocystaceae bacterium | reverse complement strand
CCGATCTCCGCACGCATCGGCGCGATGCTACGTGAGCGCGATGCGCTGCGCTACGGCAGGGGCGCTCATCGAGCGCTCGAGGCCACCGCGTGATCCTCGACCGCTTGCCACACACGCAGCGCATTGCCGCCCAGGATCTTCTCGATCGCGGCGCGATCGTGGCCGCGCGCGAGCAGCTCGCGGACGAGGTTGGGATACTGCGACACGTCGCGCAGGCCGGTGGGCAAGCTGTCGCCGACGCCGTCGAAGTCGCTGCCGAGCCCGACGTGATCGACGCCGACGAGCGTGATCACGTGCTCGACGTGATCGGCGACCTGCTGCACCGTCGCGCGCGGCGATGGGTGCTCGGCCTCGTAGCGCGCGATGAGCTCCGCGGCCGCCTGATCGTCGGCGTCGAGCTTGGCTTTCTTCAGCAGCTTGGCGAGCCCGGCCTGGTGCTCGTCCCTGGCCTTGCGCACGCCGGCGTCGATGAAGCCGCTGCCGAAGTTGATCATCACCACGCCGCCCTTCTCGGCGAGCGCTTCGATCATCTCGTCGCTCATGTTGCGCTCGAAGCCCGGCGTGAAGTGGCGACACGACGAGTGGCTCGCGATCGGCGGCACCTTGCTCAGCTCGAGCACTTGCCAAAAAGCGTGATCGGAGACGTGCGAGACGTCGATCATGATGCCGACGCGGTTCATCTCGGCCACCACTTGCTTGCCGAACTTCGACAGCCCCTTGTGCGTGCGCTTGGTGTCGAACGACGAGTCGGAGATGTGGTTGTCCTTGCTGTGGGTCAGCGTGATGTAGCGGATGCCACGGCCGTGGAAGTACGCGACGTTCGCGAGGTCGCCTTCGAGCGGTGCGCCGTTCTCCATGCCGAGCGGCAGCGAGATGAGGCCCGCGGCGGTGTTCTTGCGCACGTCGTCGGGCGTCTTCGCGAGCGCGAGCGCAGTGGGTGACTTCGCGACGAGTTGCTCGACGAGATCGATCATGCGATCGGCCTCGGCCTTCGCACCCTTCTTCTCGAACGACGCCGACACGTAGATCGACATGAACGGCGCATCGAGGCCGCCTTCACGCGCGCGCGGGATGTCGAAGTCGCCGGCGGGCGTGCGCGTGGTGATGTCTTCGCCGAGCGTGCCGTCGGGCTTCGCGGATTTCGACAGGCGCCACGGGATGTCGACGTGGCCGTCGACGATGATCGCGTGCTGGGTGATCCAGGGCGCGAGCGCGTCGGGATCGGTCGGAGGTTGCGGGGCGGCGGGCTCCGCTTTCGTCGGCGTCGGCTCGGCAGGCTTCGTCGCGGCGAGCGGAGCGTCTTGCCCTTCCGTGGGCGCGGGCGAGGTCGTGGCGGGATGACAGCCTACGCACACGAGGACGAGCAGCCATCCATGTGCGCCGCGCGTCACGGCTTGAACACCGCCAACGTCGCTGCGAGCCCGCCGACGAGCGGCAAGAGCACGAGCCACGCACGTCCCAGCTGTCCGGTGCGACGCACGTACTGCAGCGCGGCACCGAGCACGACGAAGATCGCGAGCTTGCCGTAGATCCACGTGGGCCACGTCTTCATGAGGCCGCTCTTCGCCATGAGCCCGAAGCCGGCGACCAGGATGACGAGCATCGCGATGCCGTGCAGCATCGCGAGACGCTTGCGTGTGGTGGTTTGTTCCGGGGTCTCGTTGCCCTTGCCGTCGCGCGTGAGCGAGGCATAGACGGCGAGCCCGCCGAGCGCACAGAAGAGCAGCACGATCCCGAAGATGTGCACCACGCGGTAGAACTCGAACGACATCGCGCGCCGAGGCTACCACCGCCGCGCGGCCGCGGCGACGCGAATCAACGCTGCGGTGGAGGCTCGCGCGTGATCGGATCCTCGCCGTCCTTGCGCGGCTTCCGAGGCGGGCTCATCTCGCTGATCGAGTTGTTGCGCGGCTCGTCCATCTCGCTGATCGAGCCGGGATGCGGATCATCGATCTCTTCGATCTGGTTGTTACGCGGCGCGTCCATCTCGTCGACGGGATCGCCCGCCGGCGTCGGCGGTCGCGGTGCCGCCGGCGGTGGCACGGGCTGCGTCGCAGTCGGTGGTGTCGCTTCGACCGGCTCGTCCACCACCGGCTCGTCCGCGGCCGATGGGTACGGCGGCGGCTCGACCGGAGTCGGTTGCTCGGGCGTCGGTGTGACGAACGTCGGTGCCTCGCGCGCGGTGCTCGTCCGCGAGTCGCACGCAGCGACGAGCACGATCCCGAGGATGCAGTGTCGGATGCCCATCGCCCCCAGCGTTCGTCAGCGCCGGCGCGCGGCAACCCGGCGCGGATGACGGTGGAGGCGCATGCAGCACCACGCTACGCTCGCGCTCGATGACCGGCATCGCGGTGTTGTTGTTCGACGGCGTGGAGGAGCTCGACTTCGCGGGGCCATGGGAGGTGCTGGCCGCGTGGTCGCAGCAGTGGCCCGAGGACGACATCAGCGTGTTCACGATCGCGACGAAGCCCGGGCCGATCCACTGTGCGAAGGGCCTGCAGGTGATCGCCGAGCATGCGAAGGACGCCGCGCCGCCATTCGATCTCTTGATCTTCCCCGGCGGTCGCGGCACGCGGCCGTTGCTCGAAGACGCTGCGATGATCGAGTGGGTGCGTGCGCAGGCGCAGCGCGGCGCGACGATCGCGAGCGTGTGCACCGGCGCGCTCGTCCTCGCGAAGGCGGGCCTGCTCGACGGCAAGCCCGCGACCACGCACCACGGCTCGCTCGAGCTGCTCGCATCGCTCGGCGATCGCATCGAGGTGCGTCCCGACGATCGTTTCGTCGACAACGGCAAGGTGCTCACGGCCGCGGGTGTGTCGGCGGGCATCGACCTCGCGCTGCACCTCGTCGCACGCATGACCTCGGTCGAGCGCGCCAAGCAGGTGCGCCGCTACATCCAATACGATCCCGCGCCTCCGGTGTGATCGCGGTGCTAGGCTCGTCGACGTGATGCTCGCTCGACCGCTCGCGCTCGCAGCGACGCTCGTCGCGGGCGTACAGTGCGTGCCACACGAGGACGCGCGCACGCCCGAGCCCGCGTCCACGAAGGCGAAGCCGCGGCTCGTCGTGCTGGTCGTGATCGATCAGCTGCCGAGCTGGACCTTCGATGCGCAGCACCAGGCGCTCGACGGTGGCATCGCGCGACTGCTCGCGCACGGCGTGTACTGGCCGCACGCGCGCTATCCCTATGCGGCGACCCACACCGCGCCCGGTCACGCGACCATCGGCACCGGTGCGCCGCCCTCGGTCCACGGCATCGTCGCGAATCGCTGGATCGATCCCCAGACCGGCGAGCTGCGCGAGGTCGACGACGACGCGTCGGTCACCGTGCTCGATCCGCGCGGCGGCCCCGGGCACGCGCACGGCATCTCCAACGCGAAGCTCATGGTCGACGGCCTCGCCGATGCGCTGCGTGCCGGTCACGGTCCCTCGGCGCATTCGATCGCGATCGGGTTGAAGGGTCGCGCCGCCGGCCACGTGATCGGCCGTCGCCCCGAGCTCGCGCTGTGGTTCGATCCCGGATTCGGCGCGCTCACCAGCAGCACCGCGTTCGTCGCTGCGCTGCCCGAGTGGGTCACGGCATTCGCGGCCGCACATCCGCGCGACACGTTGCTCGCGCAGACCTGGCGCGCCGACGATGCCGAGCGACTCGCGAAGCTCGCGGGCGGTCCCGACGATCGTCCGGGTGAAGGCGATCCGTACGGTCTGGGCCAGACCTACCCGCACGACCTCGCACGCGCGAGCGATCCCGCGAAGGCATTCGCGTTCACGCCGATGGCGAACACCTTGCTCGTGGACGCCGCGATCGCGGCGCTCGAGGCCGGACACCTCGGCAGCGACGACGTGCCCGACTTGCTCGCGGTCACCTTCTCCGCACACGACTACGCCGGCCACGTGTGGTGTCAGGAGTCGTGGGAGCGCGTCGATCATCTGCTGCAGATCGATCGCGACGTCGGCCGCTTGCTCGACACGCTCGATCGCGAGGTCGGCCGCGATCGCTACGCCGTCGTGCTCACGAGCGATCACGGCTCGACGCCATCGCTCGCGCTGGCACCCCCGGAAGCACGCCGTCGACTCGTGCTCGCCGAGCACGTCGACGCGGTCGCGAACGAGGCGGTGCAACGCGTGCTCGGTGCGGGGAAGTGGATCGCGGGCACGAGCGTGCTCGGCGTCACCACGAGTCCGGCGTTCGATGCACTGCCCGGCGATCGCCGCGACGCCGCGATCGCGGCGATGAGCGCTGCGATCGCGGACATGCCGGGCATCGGGCTCGTCGCGCGCGCCGATGCGTTGCTCGGCGAGTGTGACGAGCGCTCCGGCGACGACGCGCTCGCATGCCGCAGCG
>DASZPU010001232.1:0-5563 GCA_035550195.1 Nannocystaceae bacterium | reverse complement strand
CACGTTCACGTCCACGTCCACGATGACGTCGACGTGAACGTGGACGTAGTCGTGAACGTGAACGTGAACGTGAACGTGGTCGTGAACGCGACCGCAAAGCCCGACGACGATCCCTCAGCCCCCAGCGTCCCCAGGATCTTCGATGTCTTTCGTCCGCTCGTCCAACCGCATGACCGCCGACTGCAACAAAGCGCTCGGCGCCTTCGACTGCATCAGCTGATCGCGGAGCATCGCCTTGCCGCGGAACAAGCGGCTCTTCACCGTGCCCAAGGCGATGCCGAGCTCGTCGGCGATCTCCGCGATCGGGCGCTCTTCCCAATAGAAGCGCTCGAGCACCGCGCGGAACTCCGCGGGCAGCTGCGCGAGCGCGTGCAGGAAGAGCTTCTGCTCGTCGAGCCGCGCGACCGCGACCGACGGTGACGTTCGCACGTCGCGGATCTCCGCAGCCGACGGCGAGATGACGTCGCCCGAGCCCTTGCGGCGCTTCCACTCGAGGTAGAGCATCCGCCGCGCGACGCCGAAGACGTACGCGCGGAAGTCGGTCTGCACCGCATCGCGTCGCGTGATGCAGGCCTCGAACGTGCGCTGCGTGAGATCCTCGGGATCCACATCGCGCCCCGCTTGCGAGAGGTTCGCAGTGAAGAAGCGATAGACCGCGACGAAGTGCCGCCGCAACAGCTCGTTGCCTGCATGCGCGTCACCTTCGCGCCACGCGGTGAGCAGAGTCGAGTCGTCGCGGGCGTCCGAGGCCACGTTTCGCCCTGCCTTCTTAGCACGCCGAGCCGCGCGGTGGTGAACGCATCAAGCCGGCACGCCGCAGTAGCCGACGTCCTGCAGATTCGGCGGCGGATCCTCGAGCGCCGGCAAGCAATCCTCGCCGGGCGACGTGCACTGCGTGTCGGGCCCCGTGAGGTCGCAGATCGGGGTGCAGCACCCGCTCTCGGTGGTGCACCCCTCGCTGTCGCCCTTGCATACGAGGCCGGGGTTGCAGCCCTGGATCGTCGCACACGTGTCGCCGTCTGCGCCCATGCCGTTGACCGGGCCGGGCGTCGCGCACACGAATTGATCGAACGCGGCGTAGCAGCCCTGGCCGCCGACGCAGTCCTGGATCAGCGGATCGCAGAGCAGCTCGCACAGCGGCAGCGCGCCGTCGTTGAACGCGAAGCACTCGCCGCCGTTTTGGCACGGCGTGCCGATCGTGCAGTACTCGAGGCAGATGCCGGGCCCGAGGTGACCGCTCACGTCGGTCATGCAGAAGAAGCCTGCCGCGCAGTCGTCGTTGCCCTCTTCGCGCGTGCACGCTTCGCCGAACTGCGCGTCACCGATCACGTCGACGCAGTGCGTGTTGTCCACGGTCTTGCCGCCCGGCATGCTGACGTACGACGTGCACTTCTGGCCGCGTGGGCAGTCTTGCATGCCCGCATCGCACATCGGCTCGACCATGCCGCCGTCGGGGGGAAGGATGAAGCCGGTCGCTTCGTCGCCGGTGTCCGCGGCGGTCGTCGCCGACGTGGTCATCGTCGTCGACGCGCTCGTGCTCGCCGTCGTGGTGTTGCCGCCGGTGTTGCTGGGATCGGGATCCTCGTCGCCTTCGCCGCCGGAGCCCGACGACGTGCCGGTGTCGGCGGCCGATGTGCCGGTAGCCTCGGATTTCGTGCCGCAGGCCAGGGAAAGAACCGCGATCGTGCAGAACAGGGCAGGCGAGCGCATGGGGACCTCTGCCGCGGGTGGAACGGACCGCGGCGTTACCCGAGCACTCATATCCGAAACACTCCTGCCGTTGGCGACCAAACGCCCATTGCTGTCGCAGCCTGGCGCGGAGCGTCGTTTCGGTGCGCTATCCCCGGCGGGGTCCGGCTCGTGTACAACGCTGGCGAGGGACGATGGGCGAGCAGCGCGGACGGGTCACGGTCCTGGGAGCGGGCAGCTGGGGCACCGCGTTGGCGATCCACATGGCGCGTCGCGGCTACGACACGTTGTTGTGGGCGCGCTCGTCGGATCACGTCGCGCAGATGAAGCGCGCTCGCAAGAACGAGCGCTATCTGAAGGACGCGAAGTTCCCCGACAAGCTGCAACCGTCCGACGATCTGCGCGAAGCGATCATCGCGCCCGATCTCGTCATCTGTGCGATCCCCAGCCACGCGATGCGCGATGCGATGCGTCAGCTGTCGCTCGAGCTGGCCGAGCGCACGGCCGGTGCGAACGTGCCGCTCTACCTCATCGCCGCGAAGGGCATCGAGGTCGACACGCTCGCGAACATGCACGACGTGCTGCACGACGAGCTGCCACCCGGACATCGCGAGCGCATCGCGGTGCTCGGAGGTCCGAGCTTCGCAGCCGAGGTCGCATCGGGGTTACCCACGATGGTGGTCGTCGCATCGTTCGACGAGAAGGTGCGCGTCGAGATCCAACACATGATGTCGGGCGACGGCATCCGTGCGTACGTCACCGACGATGTCACCGGTGTGGAGCTCGGTGGCGTGCTCAAGAACGTGATCGCGCTGGCCGCCGGCGTCGGAGATGGCGCCGGATTGGGCCAGAATGCGCGCGCCGGCCTCATCACACGCGGGCTCGCCGAGATCAGTCGGCTCGCGATCAAGCTCGGCGCACACCCGGCCACGCTGGCGGGTCTCGCGGGCATGGGCGACCTCGTGCTGACGTGCACCGGCGGTCTCTCCCGCAATCGCCGCGTAGGGATCGCGCTCGGTGAAGGACGCAAGCTCGAGGAGATCCTCGCGGAGATGGGCATGGTCGCCGAGGGCGTGAAGAACACGCTGTCCGCCCATCGACTGGCGGCGCGCGAGCAGATCGACATGCCGCTCGTCGAAACGATGCACGCGATCCTCTACGGGGGGCTCGCCGTGCGCGACGCCGCCAACGCGCTGATGGGCCGGGCGCTCAAGGCGGAGCGCGAGTGGTGAGCGCGCAGCGTCACGCTTGGCGCACGCATCATTGATCCGATAGGCTGCACCGGGGACATCTGGCGCTTTGAGCAACATCGAGCCCACGCCGTTCGGGGACAAGTACCTGCTGGTCGAGCACATCGCGACCGGTGGCATGGCCGAGATCTATCGCGCGCAGTATGCCGGCATCGAAGGCTTCGCGAAGGAGCTCGTGGTCAAGACGCTGCGCGAAGAGTTCGCGGCGCGCCCCGAGGTCGTCGGCATGTTCCTCGACGAAGCGCGCGTCGCCGCGACCCTGACCCACAACAACGTCGTACACACCTACGACCTGGGCGAGCTCGCGGGCGAGTACTTCATCGCGATGGAGCTGCTCAAGGGCGAGGAGCTCGTCAACGTGATGCGCCGTGCAGGTCCGGGCGGAGTGCCGCTCGATCTCGCGATCGGCATCATCATGCAGTCGTGCGAGGGCCTGCACTACGTGCACTCGCGCAAGCACGAGGACGGCACGCCGCTCGGGCTCGTCCACCGCGACATCAACCCCACCAACATCCACGTCGGCTACGACGGCGTGTGCAAGATCCTCGACTTCGGCATCGCTGCGACGCGCGCGTCCGCGGTGGCGAAGAAGGGGCAGGTCGCGGGCAAACTCTCGTACATGGCACCCGAGCAGCTGCTCGGTCATCCCATCGATCAGCGCGCCGACATCTTCCCGCTCGGCGTCGTGCTCTACGAGCTCTGCCTGCATCGTCGACTCTTCCGCGGCGCACGCGAAGAGGTGACGCGGCGCGTGCTCGAAGGCGACGTGCCCGCGCCGACCTTCATCGATCCGAAGTTCCCGCCGACGCTCGAGGCCATCATCATGAAGGCGCTCGAGGTCGATCCCGCCGATCGCTACCAGAACTGCGACCACTTCTTCCGCGACCTCGAGGCGTTCTGTGCCGAAGCGCGGCTCACCTGGACGCCGCGCAAGATCAGCGCGCTGATGAACGAGCTGTTCGGTGCAGGCGCACCGGCGCAGGTCGACTACGACGACGAGTACTCCGATCTCGATCAGGCGCTCGACTTCTCGAGCTTCGACAACGTGCCCGAGGCGGCGGCGAGCGACGAGGTGCCCGACTGGGCGCGCAACCTCGTGTCGAGCGCACCCGAAGACGTGCCCGAGTCGCGCAAGCGCGCGATGACGATCGGCAATCTCGAAGCGCTCGTGACCGAAGGGAGCCTCGACGAGTCGGGCCCGAATCCGGTCGCGACCGGCGTGCGGCCACCGACCACCTCGGCGCCCGCACCTGCACCGAAGCCCGCGGCGACGCAGCGTCCCGCCGCAGCCGCAGCGCAACCGAATGCGGATGCACCGCGGCGCACGTCGAGCAATCGCGCCGCGAGCTCATCGGCCGCGCGTCCGCCCTCGGGCGACGACGTCGATCCCACGCGCTCGGGCATGCATCGCGTGATCTCGAACGACGACGCGGCCGACAGCGGTCGCCGTCGTCGACCACCGACAGGCTCGCGTCCGAGCCTGCGCTCCGGTCGTCAACCCACGCCGGGCACCGGGCGTCAACCGGTCGTCACGACCGGACCGCTCGCGGCCCTCACCCCCGACGGTGCCAGCGGACGGACCTTCGGACACTCGGTCGTACGCGACGAGGCGAAGCGCGGTGGCGCGGCCTGGGCGTGGATCATCGGGCTCTTGCTGCTCTCGGGGCTCGGTTACGTCGCGTATGCCCTGTTCACGACCAAGTAGTGGCGTGGTAAAAACGTGGCTGCGTCGGGGATGAAGAACGGCAGCCACAATCCAGGTGCCTGGGGGCTGTCCGCGTGGAACAAGATCGGCGCGTTCCAAGTGTTCGGCGACTACGCGCCGATGCAGGGCTTCCGCCTCGTGATCGCGGTGGGTCCGACGCAGACGGCGTTGACCGAGCTGCTCGAGGCGCGCGCCGGTGATGCGCCGCTGCTCGATCCCGATCTCGCGCGCGCGAACATGCGTGCGGGGCTCGGGCTCTTGCGCGTCGGCGTCGGCGACTTCGTGTACGCGAACGCCGAGCAAGCGCTCGTGCTCGTACGCGGCGACGTCGGGCAGAAGACCGGCACCGCGGTGTCGTTGCAGGCGCAGCTGGTGAGCGCGTACGCGGCGAGGCTCTCGCTGTTGTGCGGGCGCGAGCTGTCGGTGCAGGCGCGACTGTTCGAGTTCCCCGATCTCACGGTGGTGCGCCGCGCGTTGTCGACGTTGGTCGAAGAGGTCGAGGACACCACGCCGCATCGCAGCTCGGTGTGGCTCGGCGCGCAGCTGCGTGGCCGCGGGCAGGCGTTCCATCCTTCGATGCTCGAGACGATCGAAGAGCAGACCAGCCTCTTGCGCAGCCACGGCATCGACATGGACTCGTTGCCCGGTTGGTGGTGGCGCGGCGTGGCAGCGCACGCGAAAAAGGGCGGCACCGTGCAGATCTACGACGAGCTGCCGCATGGCGACGCGTTCGGCAGCCTCGTTCCCGACTAGGGAACGAGGCTCCGTGCCCGTGCCCGAAGCGCTCTACATCCACGTGCCGTTCTGCGCGCGGCGCTGTCCGTACTGCGACTTCGACTTCGAGGTCGGACGCACCCCCGACGTCGACACGTATCTCGACGCACTCGCACGGGAGCTCGCCGATCGCGAGGCCGAGCTC
>DASZPU010001231.1:0-13414 GCA_035550195.1 Nannocystaceae bacterium | reverse complement strand
CAAGAACTTCCGCGAGTTCGGTGGCGAACGCAGCTCGCGAGCGCTGGGCAGCCTCGGCGATCTGTTGCGTGATCGTCTGCCCGATGCGCTGCCCGATCGCGCCGCACCGCCGAGCGACGCGAAGCCGGCCGCACGCACGGGCAAGAAGCGCGACGAACCGAAACGCCGGTGAGCGATGGACGAGCGCTCGCGCCACGAGCAGACCGCCCGCGTGACGCTGCAGAGCCTCGTGCTCGCGCGTTGGGCCCTGCTCGCGCTGCTCGTCTCGATCGCGCTCGCACAGTGGCTCTTGCCCGGGTCGATCGGCGCCGAGCTCACCTGGTCGCGCGATCCCTTCGACGTGCGCGCCCCGCTGGCGGTGCTGCTCGCGTGGGTGTCGATCAACGTCGCGACGCGGTTCTGGCTCGCGAGCCGCGACTCGGTGCCGGGCCAGGTGGTCGGCGGCCAGCTGCTGCTCGACGTCGGCGCGCTCACCGTCCTGCTCGGCCTGTGGGGCGGCGTGGCGAACCCGTTCACCTCGATCTACTTCATGCCGATCATCCTCGCGACGCAGATCTCCGCACGGTGGACGCTCGTACTACTGGGCGCATGCGGAGTGAGCTTCGCGATGCTGTTCGTCATGCTCCCGATCCATGACCGCGTCGGCGTCGCGTTCGCCGGCCATGTGCACGGCGACTTGATCGCGCTGATGGCCTGCAGCGCGCTCGGAGCATGGCTGGTGCATCGCATCACGCAGACGGCGTCGCGCACACGCGACGAGCTCGCACGCCTGCGCGATCAGACCATCCAGGATCAACACCTCGCCGCGCTCGGCACCCTCGCCGCCGGTGCAGCGCACGAGCTGGGCACGCCGCTCGGCACGGTGAACCTGCTCGCCGCCGAGCTGCCGCACATGGCCGCCGACGAGCAACGCTCTGCGATCGACACCATCAAGCGCGAGGTCGCTCGCTGCAAGGACATCCTCGGTCGCATGGCGAGCCCCGAGGTCCGCGTGTCGGCGTTGTCGGCCCGCGATGCGCAGCCATGGTTTCTGTGCGAGCTCCAGGACGAGCTCGATGATCCCGAAGGCGTGAAGCTCACCGTGCTCGCGACCGCGTCGACCCGCGAGCGTGCCGGGCTCACCACGCTGGCGCGCGCGTCGCTGGGACAGATCCTGCGCGAGCTCGTCGCCAACGGCGCCGAGGCCTGCCGCCGACGCAAGGGCAGTCGGGGCGTGTCGGTGCGCCTGGACGTCGACCACGAGGACGCGCTCATCGAGGTCGAGGACGACGGCGAGGGCATCGATCCCGACATCGTCGCCACCGTCTTCGACCCGTTCTTCACCACGAAAGCCGAGGGCCAGGGCATGGGGCTGGGCTTGTATCTCGCGCGCGCGCAGCTCCGCCAACTCGGCGGTAATCTGGAACTCGTGTCGGCCCCGGGCCGTGGAACCAAGGTGAAGGTGCGCGTGGCGCTGCGGCCCGCCGAACCGGGCATGCCCCGATGAGCCGCAGCGAATGCACCCCGGTCCCCCGCCGGAGCAGACGATGAGCGACGACGATCAGGTCCCAATCAAGATGTCCGAGCCTGCAACCACCGTCCCCAACGAGAGCGAGAGCGACGCAGAAACGATCTTGCTCGTCGACGACGACAAGGTGTTCTGCGGAGCGCTCGCCGGCGCATTGCGTCGTCGTGGGTTCTGCGTCGTGGTCGCGCACAACCACGACGATGCCGTCGCCGAAGCGGCCGCGTGGACACCCGCGCGTGCGCTCGTCGATCTCCGCATGCCCGGCAAGGGCGGGCTCGAGGTCGTGAGCGAGCTGCTCAAGCTCGATCCGCGGCTGCGCATCATCGTGCTCACCGGCTACGGCAGCATCGCGACCGCGGTCGAGGCGATCAAGATGGGCGCGGTGCACTACTTGACCAAGCCCGCGAGCGTCGACGACATCATGGCGGCGTTCGATCGCACGGCGGCGGTCACCGAGGTCGAGGCTCCGGTCGCACCACGCCCGCTCGACGAGGTCGAGTGGGAGCACCTGCAGAAGGTGCTGACGGATTGCGGCGGCAACGTCTCCGAGGCTGCGCGACGACTGGGGATGCATCGCCGCAGCTTGCAGCGCAAGCTGGCGCGCGGTCGTCCGGAAGCGTAGCGCGCCCGCAGGGAGCGCTACGCTCCGTGCCCGTGCCCGATTCGGGAACCTGCCCGCATCGCGGCTGTCCGACGACGTCGATGAAGCGATCGATCGGCGCGACCGCAGCGCTCGTCGGTGCGCTCGGGAGCTCGTCTGCACACGCAGACGGCTTCATCGAGACCACCCACGAGATCTCGGTGGACCTCCACGAAAGCCACGCGACGGCGATCGTGTCGCGCACGTTCGCAACGGAGTACGACGCACCGATCGAAGCCCACGTGCACTTCGCCGCAGCGGGCATCGCGACCGCTCTACGCACGCGCGGCAACGACGGGCGCTGGTACGGCGGCGAGCTGCACGACGTCGAGGCCGCGGTCGACACCTACTGGAAGCTCACCGGCTCGCAGAAGGTGGTGCCCGGCATCGTGCTGCCGCGGCAGCGCGTGTCGGCACGGGTCGACGACCCTGCGCTGCTGATGTGGTCGCCCACGGGCCTCGATCTCTACGCGTACCCGGTGACGATCGCGACGCCGCGATCGGTCGAGTACACGCTGCAGATCCCCTACGAGTACGCTGACGGTGCGGACCGGGCTTGGATCGCGACCGGCGAGGAGCAGCTGCTCGCGCCGCGCGTGCGGATCGCGAGCATGGCGCGCGGCATGATCGCGCGCATCGCAGGCGAGCGCGTCGTGCGGGGCAGCGAGGTCGATACGATCGCGGACGAAGGCGTCGAGATCCTGATCGAGCGCGCGCGCCCGCAGCTCGCGATCGACTTCGGCACCACGCGCGCAGGGCAGCGCTGGTTCTCGCGCGTCTCCGTGCAGGCGAGCAGCGAGCTGGGCCGCGATCCCGCGCGCACGCACGCGGTGATCGTGCTCGACCGCTCGCGCTCGATGGGCCCCGACAGCATGAACGCGGCGAAGGCGATGCTGCTCGCCTATCTCGATCGGCTCACAGAGGTCGATGGTGCGAAGGTGGAGATCATCGGCTTCGATCGCGAGGTGTGGGCCGAGCACGGCGCGTTCGTTTCGCCCGCGGTCGCACGTGACGCGCTCGCGAAGGCCGAGCTGTCGCTCCGCAATGGCAGCGCGCTGCCGGGCGCGCTCGCGCTCGCGACCAAGCGGCTCGCGTCGGCGCCGCGTGGCGCACCGCGGCGGGCGATCGTGGTGTCGGATGCGACGCTCGCTCCGCACGACGAGGCTCGCATCGCGCGATCGATCGCGTCGACGGGCGCGCTCGTGCACCTCGTCGACGTCATCGGCGATCGGACGACCGCGCTCGACCGCGCCCCCGATCATCGACTCTCCGACGTCGTGGCCGACACCGGCGGAGTGGTGTGGGTCGCGACGGTGGAGCCCGACCAGTCCGACCTCGCCGGCACGTTCGATGCGCTCGTGCGACCCGATCGCATCGACGAGTTCGCGGTGCGCGTCGACGGCGAGCTGGAGTCGTTGGTCGGCGAGGCGGTCTGGCTGCCGTCCGGCGCGGGCACGCTCGATGTGCGCGTGCGCGAGCGTGCGCCGCGACGCGTCACTGCGGAGGGCATGCTGTGGGGCACGCCGGTGCGCGTCGACGCCGGTCGCAGCGCGTCGATGGATCGCGAGTGGACACGGCTCGCCGCCGCGTATCTCGTCGACGAGCTCGACGACGACGAGATCACCGACGTGGCGCGTCGCAGCGGCGCGGTGTCGCCGAAGACCGCCCTGCTCGCGCTCGAGCCGGGCGTGATGCCGAGCGAAGCACCGGCGACGGTGGCCGACGGCGAGCGACGCTTCACGTCGCGCGTGTCGAGCTGCGGCTTCGGTGGTTGGGTCGCCAGCGGTGGCTTCGGCCGCTACTCGCTCGATCACGACGAAGCGGAGTGGATCCGCATCGCGGTCGCGGAAGCGGCGAAGTCGTGCGGCGTCACGACCTACGAGGTCGCGCTCACCACCTCGTACGCCGAGGTGCTCGCGGTCGATGCGGTGCAGGCCCCCGACGACGCCGACGTCGCGTGTCTGAGCGACGCAGTCTGGTCGCTCGAGCTCCCGCCCGGCAAGCCGACGATCGCGACGCACCGCGTCGCTTCGCCGTGATCGCGTGCTAGCCTCGCGTTCGAGCATGCCGCGCATCTTCGTCGGACTGTCGTTGCCCGAGATGGTTCGGGATCACTTGATGCTGCTGCAGGGCGGTGTGCCGGGCGCACGCTGGGAGGATCGCGACAAGCTGCATCTCACGCTGCGCTTCGTCGGCGACGTCGAGGGCGAGCGGCTGCATGCGGTCGCGGAGGCGCTGGAGCGGGTGAGCGCACCGCCTTTGTCGCTCGAGCTCGCCGGCGTCGGCTTCTTCCCGCCGCGCGGCCAGCCGCGCTCGCTGTGGGCCGGCGTCGCGGACGGTGCTGCGCTGGTCGAGCTGCACCGCAAGATCGAGCGCGCGCTCGCGAAGACCGGCCTCGAGCCCGACACGCGGAAGTTCGCGGCTCACGTCACGCTCGCGCGCCTCCACGATGCGCCCGAAGAGCGCGTCGCAGCGTTCATCGCCCACCATGCGCTCTTCCGCAGCCTCGCGTTCGAGCTCGATCACTTCGCGATGTTCTCCAGCATCCGCAGCCCGAGCGGCTCGAAGTACCGCATCGAACGCACCTACCCGCTCGCGGGCTGAAAGCGGGCTCGCGCCGCCCCGTTCATCGAGCCTGACGCGGCTTCGCGCAGCTCTGCTGACGATCGCGATCGCCTCGCTGGCCGGAGACGCGCACGCGTTCGGCTACCCCGACGACATCTTCTTCACGGGGCTGCGAGTGTTCCCGGTGCGCTGCGGCTGCGAGCTCGTCACGCTGCCGCGCACGCGTCCACTCGTGCTGCTCCAGGGCGTGGCGGGTGGAGATCGGACCACACGCGTGGCAGCGCGTCGCATCGCGCGCGCGCAGCGAAAGCAGCTCGCTTCGTGTGGACCGGCCCAGACCGACGTGTCCGCGCATTGGGAAGTCGCGGTCCTGGTTCGCGACGGGCAGGCGCGAGCACACGTCACCCCAATGCGCGGCGTCGGGGACGCCTCGCGCCGGTGCGTCGAGGCGGTCTTCGCGAGCGCGGGGTGGCCTGCAACCGCGCACGGCGACGTGCGCATCTATCTTCACTGGTCCGTGTTCGCGACTGTGCTCGACCCCATCGAATAGAGGCGGCGCGTGCACAGCAAGAGCGCCGCGTAGCAGAGTGCGCCGAGCAGCAGCGTCGTGCGGATGCCGTGCGTCATTGCGAGCATCAGGCCGAGGCCGCTCGCGACCACGCCGAACGCTCCGTTGATGCCCCAGGCCCACGGGCCCAGCTCGACGCGATCGGAGCGCGTGCAGAGGCGCAATCCCAGCGGGAAGCACACGCCCATCGCGAGCGCCGGTGTGCCGACGAGCGCGAGCGCGAGCGCGATGCGCAGCGACAGCGAAGCGTCCGCGGTCGACGTCGCGATCGCGTCGAGGGTCGCAGCGACGACCACGAGCGTCAGCGCGGGCACGAGCGGATAGTGCCGTGCACGCGCGGTGTCGAGGCGCGACGACGCGAGGCTGCCGAAACCGGCGCACAGGATCATGCCGCCGAGCAGCACCGCGAGCGCGAGCGTCGGGTGGCCGAGCAGGATCGACAATCGCGAGAGCAGTGCCATCTCGACGAGCATGAAGCCGAGGCCGATGAGCGCGAAGTAGCTGCCGGCCGCGAACAGCTCGCCGCGCGGCCAGCTCGCCAGCTCGCGCCGACGCGCCGACAGTGGCACCGCGATCGCGAGCACGGCCAAGAGCGCGCTGACCAACGTGGTGTGCACGAGCGTCTGCGTCGCGAGCTCGTTGCCGTGCGCGGGGCCTTCGCCGCGATCGATCTCTTCGTCGCCGGAGCCCAGCCACGCCGACGGGCGCAGCACGTTGAAGAAGAACGGGCGATCGTCGGTCGGCGGCGAGAGATCGAGCGCGTGCGCGGAGCTCCAGCGCGCGAGCGCATCGGCATCGCCGAGCGCAGCGACTTCCGCGAGCAGGGGTTCGCGCGGCCCCGCGCCCGGTGCGAGCAGGATCGTGAAGCGCATCCGCGCCGCCTCGCGCTCGATCGTCGCGAGCTGCTCCGCGCTCCACGGCGACTCGCTCACCAACAGCGTCGCGATGCGCAGGTTCTGTAGCAGCACCAGGTGTCGCGACGCATCCACGACGCCGCGGGCCCACAAGCCCGCCTGCGCGAGCGCGAGCAACCGCGCGGTCTCGTGGGGCGCACCCGCGACGTACCAACGCGACACCGTGAAGATGCCACCGGGGGCGAGGCGTTCGAGCAGCAATCGCCACGCCTCGATCGTGTACAGCCCGTTCTCGGACAACGCGTACGCACCCGCACCGGTGGCCGCCCACGTGTCGATGAGCGACATCGTGATCACCGCGAAGCGTCGGGGATCCGCGGCGATCACCGCCCGCGCCTCGCCTTCGACGAGCTCCACCCCAGGGAGATCGACGAGCCCGGAGAACTCCCGCATCACCCCGCGATGCAGCGCGACGATGAGCCCGTTGAGCTCGATCGCCACCACCGGCGCGTGCCCGACCCGCACCGCCTCGACGACGTCGCGCCCACCGCCCGCACCGATCACGAGCGCCGGCCCATCCGGGCGCACGTGGTGCGCGAACGCGGTGAGGTCGAAGCCGAGATAGCCGTGGTCTTCCGCGTGTCCACGCACGCCGTCGTTGGCGTCGCGATCGATCGCCGTCATCGCCGTGCCCGCGGAGCCGTCGATGCGGATCGCTCGCTGCGCGACCGGGCGCAGCAGCTCGCGTGGTGTCGCCGACGAGCCCGCCCAGAACGACGGCACGTCGAGCGTGGCCTCGTCGACGGTGACACGCGAGTAGGTCGTCCAGCCGTCGAAGGCGTGCTGCGCCGCGATGTCGGGCTGGCCCTTCACCCAGTGCGTACGCACGAGCGCGCCGGAGCCCGCGTTGATCGCCGCCGCGACCGACATCATCGCCGCGATCGCGAACGCGACGAAGCCGGCGCGCGCGGGCGCATCGCGATCCGCTCGCGCGAAGGTCAACGCTGCCAGCGCTGCGAGCACGGCCGCGACCAGCACTGCGCTCGGCGCATCGACGAGATCGAGCAACACGACGACGCCGGCACAACCCGCCGCGGCGCCGATCAGATCGACGCCGTAGACCAGGCCGGGCGGTAGGCCGGCGCGGGTGAGCGCGAGCGTCAGTGCTGCGCCCGCGCATGCGAAGGGCACGGCCAGCAGCGCACCGAAGCTCAGCGTCGACAGGAAGCCCCCGGCGTCGTCGATGGGCTGCAGCTCGATGCGCAGCGCGAGCGCGACCGCGACCGGAGCCGCGATCGCGAACGCGAGCGACAGCTGACGCAGTCGCGCGGGAATCGCTGCGGCCTCGAACCACCGCGGCACGCACGACACGATCACTGCGCCCGCGGTGAGCCCGAGCATCGCGAGCGCGATGACGAAGAACGAGAGGTGATACCACGCGACCACGCTGGTGATGCGAGCGAGCAACACCTCGAGCACGAGCGTCGAGCCGGCCAGCAGCGCGACGCCGATGCAGGCGGGCCCGCGACTCATCAGCCGCCGAACATGCGGCGGAAGAAGCCGCGCTTCTTTTTCTTCTTGCCTGCGTTCGCGTAGGCCGGCGGCACCGTCCACTTCTCGGGCGGCGTCGGATGTGCGGTGAGCACCTTGGCCTTCACGGCGATGAGGCGCGTGGGCAGCTCGGCACACGCGTCGATCGTGGCCTGGTCTGCGCCCTCCGCTGCCGTCGGCGCGGGCGCGCGCGCGAGCGAGCCGAGCACGGCGGGATCCGGATCGGCCTCGATCGCGTCGAGCGTGTCGCCGTACGCGACGCACGGCTGCGGTGCCTGCTTCGCCTGCCACAGATCGAGCGAGAGCTGCAGCGGACGATCGATCTTGTCGCGCTGCTCCGGCACCTTCTCGATCGCCGCGAGCGCGGCGTGGCGCTCGCCCCACGCGAGCACCGGCTTCGGCGCATGCACGAACTCGAGCAACAACGGCGCGCCGTCGTCACCGAGCTTGTCCACCGCGAAGGCGGCCGCCTGCACGCGCAGCTCCGGGCGGCGCAGCAGCGTGAACAGCTCGGCATGCGCGTCGCGATCGTCGAGCAGCTCGCGATCGTGCGCGAGCGCGCTGCCGAACGCCGTGACGGCTTCGGCGTCACGGCCTCCGATGCGCATCAAGGCACGCGCACGCCGAAGGTGCAGCGCCGGATCGTCGGGGTTGTCGACGAGCAGCGCATCGATGCGATCGATCGCGGCACCGTTCTCCGCGCGCGCGAGCTGGGCATCGATCTCGGCGATCGTGTCGTCGTCGGCGCGACGCAGCACCGGCAGCACCGGCACCGGGATCGGCAGCTTCGCGTCGGCGACCGCGGCGGGGGTCTTGTCGGGCGCCTTCGTGCTCGCATCGCCGCCACCGCGCAACCACGCCGGCAGGTCGACCGCCGCTGCCGGCTCGGGTGGCGGCTCCTCGCCACCGCCCTTCGCGAGCGCGATCGCCATGACGATCGCGACGCTGCCCGCGGCCCACGGCAACCAGCGTCGCCACGGCGGACGCTCGTCCACGCGCTGCGTCGAGACTCGGAAGCTCGACACCGCGTCGACGCCCACGACCGTGCCCGAGCCGAGCGATCCGTTCGACAGCGAGCTGCCCGCGATCGTGGGCTGCAGCGCGATGCTCTGGCTGTCGTCGCGCCCGAGCTGGGCTTCGACGTCGCTCAACGCCGCCCGCACCTCGGACGCGGTCGCGTAGCGATCGCCGCGCTCCTTCTGCAGCAGCCGCATCGCGATCGCCTTCAGGCCCGGCGGCACCGAGTCCGCCATCGGCGGCGGATCGTGGAAGAGATGCATGCGCAGGAGCGCCATCATGTCGTCGTCGAGAAACGGCGGCAGCCCGCTCAACATCTCGTAGAAGATCACGCCCGCCGAATACAGGTCGCTGCGCGCGTCGACGATGCCGCCCGCGGCCTGCTCGGGGCTCATGTAGCGCGGCGTGCCGAACACCACGCCCATGCGCGTCAGCTTCGCGCTCGCGCCGTCGCCCGCGGTGATCTTCGCGATGCCGAAGTCGACGAGCTTGAGCACCTCGGCGCCGCTTGGATCCTTGGTGACGAACACGTTCTCGGGCTTGAGATCGCGGTGCACGATGCCGCGCTCGTGCGCGTGCTCGAGCCCGGCGAGGATCTGCTGCATCAACGCGACCGCGCGGCGCGGCGGCAACGGCTTGCCCAGCAGATCGGAGAGCTCGCAGCCCGAGAGCAGCTGCATCGCGAGGTACTTCGCGACCGGCCCCCCGGACTGCGGCTGCCATGCCCCGAAGTCGAACACGTGCACGCAGTTGGGATGATCGAGCCGCGATGCGCTGCGAGCCTCGCGATCGAAGCGCGCCGCGACCTCGGCATCGGCCGCGAGCTCGGGATGCAGCAGCTTCACCGCGACGTCGCGATCGAGCCCGAGATGTCGACAACGCAGCACCGCACCCATGCCGCCGCGACCGAGCACGGCGTCGACGCGATAGCGCTCCGCGATCACGAGCCCGACGAGCACCGACGGATCGTTCGTGCTGGGCGCGCTCGCGCGCGCTGGCTCACCGGACGCCAAAGCAGACCGAGTCTAACCGGCGGCGCCGCGCCGTGGCACCCAGATCCAACCGTCCGAGAGCCATAGCTCGCCGAGCGCCGCGGCGGCCTCGCGCACCTGGAGATCGTCTGCGACGCCGTCCGCGAGCTGGTGTGTCGCAAGGGCGCGACCGCGTGCCCAAAGGTACGCCGTGAACGCGCACAACACCGCATGGAACACGTGCACGTTGCGGACGACGAGCTCGGGCCACACGTACTCGAACGCGAGCTCGTGCGCGAGCGCGTGCAGCACCCGCTTGCGTTCCTCCCACACCCGCGATTGCTCGCCTTGGTGCGCGCGGCGAGCTCGCTCCGCGCCGAACAGCTGCACGAGCGTCGCCTGCGGATGGACCTCGATCAGGTTCTCGTGCAAACGCAGCTTCGGCGACAAGCGGCGCCGCAGCCACGCCGCGCGGGCCGCCAGCGGACCGGTGCCCTGCCCCAGCGCTTCGCGCGGCCGCAGGCCGCTGCCGGTGAGCAACAGCTCGGTCGCACGTTGTGTGTACGGCGTGACCGCCGGCTTGCCGGGATCGCTGCGACCGCGTCGCGCGAGCTTCGGCGCATGCGTGCGCATCCACTGCACGACCGGCACGTCGCACGCCGCGACGCCGGGACACGGCAGCGCGCAGCGCAGACACGGCGGCAACGTGAGCGGTGCATCGATCGCGACGACGGTGCTCTCGTCGGTCCACCGCTCGATGTACTCGACCAGCACTTCGTCGCGAAACCATGCGTCGCCTTCCGGCGCGACGTTGGCCGCACCGGTGCCGCGCTGTCCGTGCCGCGACTTCGCGTCGGCGAGCACGAGCCGCCACGTGCCGTCCTTCTCGAGATGCTCGAGGCGCGCGACCGCGGTGTTCTTGCCGCGGCCGCCGCCCAGATCGATGCCGATGAAACGTCGCGCGCCTCGGCGCGGCCCCTCGTCGAGCGCCGAGGTCACTCGAGCGGTCGCTCGCCGTTCTCCGCCATCGACGGTGATCGATCGCCGAGGAAGCGCAGATAAGCGATGAGCGCGGGCAGCTCGAGCGCAGGCAGTGCATCGACGAGCTCGCGCGCCTGTCGACGCAACGTCTCGGTGGGCCCTTCGCCGCGCTGCCCGATCGGCTTCTCGAGCGGGATGTCGGGCTCGGCCGGTTGCTCGGGATCACCCCACGGTGTCTGCTCGCCGAGCAATATGTCCTGCGCGTCGAGCCAACCGTTGATGTAGATGTGCAAGAGGTTCGCGCGGTACGTGAACCATCGATCGCGCTCGACGGGATACGAGAGCAGCACGTCCTTGAAGCGACGGAATGCGCCCTTGCCATCGATGGCGAGGATGAGTCGTTCCTTGAGCGCTTCGTCGGTCACCGACTGTACGAAGCGTTCCATCCAACGGTATTGCTCGCGCGACGACGCCGGATCGAGATGTACGAAGCGTCCTTCGCTGCGGCGGATCAGCTGACGCTTCTCGTCGTCTTCGGGACGCGAATCGACGATGGTGACGACTTGGCCGTTCTTCAGATCGAGATAGCTGTGGGTCTCGGGGGCGTTGTGCTCGAAGGCTGTCTCCATCGCAGTCCAATCGGGCTTCGGCCCATGGGGCGATACACGCATGTCGGGGTACTCCAATGGCTGGGGCGCGGGCCGCTCCGGGGTTGGTCGGCACCCGGGGCGCACCCGACGCAAGGTCGGTGCACGCCGCGTCCCTGGGAGAACGCGGCAATGTTTGGAGCTTAGTGAGGCCGCTTCAGCTCCGCAAGCGGCGACGCAGGGCGACGAGCTCGCGACGCAGCGCCCCGGTCACGAGCCGGCCACGTTCGATCCGGCGGACCAGGCCCTCGACCTGCCGCAGCGCGGCCGTGCGACCCGAGCTCGCCCGTGTGGCCGCCAAGCGGCGGGCCGCGTCGGGCGCGGCGGGCCGATGCGCGGGCTCGTCGTCCTCGCGCGAGGATGCGGCTGACCGAAGATCACCGCCGTCTTGCGGGGGATTGTCCGCGGACCGATCGTCGCGCGGCGCTTCGTCGCGCCCCGCGAGCTCGGCACGCAGCCGCGCGAGCTCGGCCTCGAGCTCGTCGACTGGACGCACGCGCAGCTCGGCGAGCTCGCGCTCGAGTGCGGCGACGCGCCAACGCAGGCTCTGCTCGCGGGCGAGCGCGGCATCGAGTCGCTCGGCCGCGGCGGATGGATCGAGCGCGCCGGCCAGCTGCTCGCGCAGCTGCGTCACCGCTTCGCGCAGCGCTGCGTTGTCGGCGGTGAGCGCATCGATGCGCTCGACCTGACGCTGGCGCTCGAGCGCGCCGAGATCCGCGAGCCGTCGGGTCTCGTGCAGCTGGCGACGCAACGCGCCGGCGGCGGGCTCGTGCTCCGCCGCCGCGGGGAGCTCGACCAACGTGAGGCCTTCGGCGAGCTCGACACCATCGCCCGCGACCGCGAGCCACGTGCCGAAGCTCGGCTCGGTCGCGACCAGCGTGTTGTCGAACGACAACGGCACGGCATCCTCTTCGCCGTACTCGTCTTCCTCGTCGTCGCCGGTGTCCCAGCTGTCCATGCGCACGTTGGTGCGTGCGTCGGAGAGCTCACCCGCGATCGCGTCGCCGCTGCGCAGCTCGCCGTCCTCGTCGTCGGCCTCGTCGTCGAACTCGACGAACGCGACCATCGCCGGACGATACGCGCCGTAGATCCGCGCGCCCGGCAATCGATCGCCGACCAGCTGCGCGAACCCATCGTAGTCGACGTCGTCGCCGCTCGTGCTCACCACGACCTGGCGTCCGCGATCGATCGTGGAACCGAGCTCCGTGAGCAGCTCGCCCGCGCGCCGCAGGCTCGCCGACGAGCTCGGCTCGACGCGCGTGACCATGCTGCCGACGACCTCGGTCTGGCGATCGTCCACGCCTTCGGCGAGGTGCACGAGCGCGAGCTCCCACGGCGCGCGCTCGAGCAGATCCTCGGCGGACGCGATCGACATGAAGCGCGTGCCCGGCCAGTGCGGCGCGAGCGAGCGCGCGAGCTCGTCGCCGCGCACGAGCATCCACACCGGCACACCGCGCTCGACCGGCACGAGCGCAGCGAGCAGCTCGCGCCACGGCGCGTCGCCGTCCGCTACGCCCTCGGGCTCGTCGGTGAGGCGGCGCAGCACCGCCTCGAGCTCGGGATCGACGATGAGCCGCGCGCGCCCGCGCCAGAGCGGATCGAGAAACGTGTAGCGTGCGGCCCAGCGCATCTCGGTCATGGCTCGGGCGTCTTATCACGCCGGGCGCCCGAGTTGCTATGCTCCCCGGCCCGACCCGATGGACGCAACACTGCGCGCGAAGCTCGAGGACATCCACGAGCGTTACGACGAGCTCGGCACGATGTTGTGCGCGCCCGAGATCGTCGCGGACACGTCACGGCTGTTGCCGCTGACGCGCGAGCACGCGGAGCTGCGCAACGTGGCCGAGGCGTTCGACGAGTACGTCGCGGCCGAACGGACGCTGGCCGAGACCACCGCGCTGCTCGCCGATCCCGACATGAAGGAGCTCGCCGAGGGTGAGCTCGGTCCGTTGCGCGAGCGCATCGGCGTGCTCGAGCTGCAGCTGCAGAAGTTGCTGGTGCCGCGCGACCCGAACGACAGCAAGGACGTGCTGCTCGAGATCAGAGCGGGCACCGGTGGCGAAGAAGCGGCGCTCTTCGCCGGCGAGCTGTGGCGCATGTACAACCGCTGGGC
>DASZPU010001230.1:0-30809 GCA_035550195.1 Nannocystaceae bacterium | reverse complement strand
CGGCGCGAGCAACAGTCGCAGCGTGTGCTGCAGTCGCGACTTCGGTCGCGGTGCGATGGGCTCGGTGGGCGCGTTCACGACGGATCGCCCACGCCCGGCACGGGCACGCGCACGCGCCACACGCCTTCTTGCTGCACCATCTGCAGCATGTGCTGCGAGCCATCCGCCGCAGTGATCGCGACCTGGGCGCTGTCGTCGTCGCCGGTGACGAGCTCGGCCTTGTGGAACTGGAACGTGCTCGGCACGTCGACCACCTGCAGCATCTCGTTGACCTCGATGTTGCGGCGACCGCCGACCTGATCGCTCGCGCGTGCGGCCGCACGCTCGAGTCGCTCGGCGGCGTCTTGCTCGAGCAGACCGATCACCGTCTTGGTGTCGCCTTGCTGCATCGCGATCGCGAACTGCTGCGCTGCGACGACCGACGGTGGCTTCTTGTCGCCGCAGCCCGCGAGCAAGGCGGGCACGAGCACGAGCAGGAGGCCGGTCTTCATCGCATCAATCCCCGTCGTCGCGCACCTTGTGCATACCAAGGCGCTTCAGCAGCTCGCGCAGATAATAGCGCGTGATGCCGGCCTCGGCAGCCGCACGGCTCAGATTGCCGTCGGTGCGCAGCAGGAGCCGCGCGACGTACTCGCGCTCGAAGTTGTCGACCATCTGCTGCTTCGCGTCCTTGAAGGGCGCGTCGAGCATCGCCTCGTCGTAGGCGCCGCCGCCGCTGGTGCGCTGCTCGTTGGCGGCCTGCTGCGCCGCGACGGCGCGCGGATCTTCGCGACGACCGAGATGGAGATCGGAGGGCTCGATGATCCCGTTGCGACACAGATGCGCCGCGCGTTGGATGACGTTCTTCAGCTGCCGCACGTTGCCGGGGAAGGTCTCGGCTTGCAGCGCTTCGCGTGCGGCATCGTTGAGCCGCGGCTTGCTCGCGCCGCCGTACGTGCGCACGAAGTCCTCGAGGAACTTCTCGGACAACATCAGCACGTCGTCACGACGCTCGCGCAGCGGCGGCAGATCGACGGCCATCACCGAGAGGCGGAAGTAGAGGTCTTCGCGGAAGAGGCCCTGGCCGACCATCATGCGGAGGTCGCGGTGCGTCGCCGCGACCACGCGCACGTCGACCTTGCGCACCTGACTCTCGCCGACGCGCTGCACCTCGCGGCGATCGAGCACGCGCAACAGCTTCGGCTGCAGATCGAGCGGCAGCTCGCCGATCTCGTCGAGGAAGAGCGTGCCGCCGTTGGCCTCTTCGAAACAACCCGGACGATCCGCGACCGCACCGGTGAACGAGCCCTTCTTGTGCCCGAGGATCGAGGCCTCCGCGAGCTCGCGCGGCATCGAGCCACAGTCGAGCACCACGAACGGACCTTCGCTGCGATTCGACTCGTCGTGCAGCGCGCGTGCGACCAGCTCTTTGCCGCTGCCGGTCTCCCCACCGATGAGCACGCTCATCTCCGTGGGCGCGACGCGCTCGAGCACCGCGAACACCTCGCGCATCGCGGGGCTGCGCCCGTACATCGCACCGAAGTGGTCCTCGTCGGAGATCGGGACCTGCACCTCGTCGGCCGAGAGCAGCTCGACTTCGGTCTTGCCGACCTTGATGTCGTTGCCGGGCTCGATCCACGCGCTCTTGACCCGGATGCCGTTGACGAACGTGCCGTTGGTGCTCTCGAGGTCGTGGATGATGACGCCTTGATCGCCGAGCACCAGCTCCGCATGCGTGCCGGAGACCGAGGTATCGGTGATGACGAGGTCGTTGACCGCGCTGCGCCCGATGGTGACGCGCGTGCGCGCGACGGTGATCTGGGCGCCCCGATCCGGCCCGTCCTTCACGCGGAGCATCACCCGTCGCAACTGCTTGTGGGTGTGCTGCGCCGCGAAGAACGTGGTCGTCATGCCCGTTTCGGAGGGCTCTCTTCGTTGCGTCGTCAAGGGATCAGCAGCCTCGGAGCTTGCCCCAAACTCGGTCGCGATTCCAGGCCCGTGGGGTAACGGACTAGTTCAGGAGATCTTCGCCTTTGACCACGCGCAGGTGCGAGGCCTTGCCCTTGGACTTCGGGCGCTTCGGCGTGGTGCCGTCGCCCCGTGCGCGCCACGGCTGCGCGGTCACGAGAAACGCACCGGCGCTCGCCACGAGCCAAGGGATCACCACCGGCCACGGCGTGCCGCGCAGAATCGGGCCGACGATCATCAACGCGAGGAAGATCGCCGCGAGCGTTCGTGCGCTCATCTGCAGCGCGCCGAACATGTTGAGCTGACGCTTGCCGAACACGACCGCGAAAGCGGTGAGCGCAGCCGCATCCATCGCGTTGCTGCCACCGTGCGGCAAGAGCCCCGGGATTACCGGCTGCAACAACGCGTACACGAGATAACCCGCGATGCCGCAGCCGAGCACGAGCGTCACATAGCGGCGCGTGCCCCAGAAGCCTTCGAGCTCGGAGCCGAAGAACCACTGCGCGAAGAGAGTGCCGAGCAAGAGCCCGATGTCGGTGCCGGGGAAGACGAAGTTCGCGGTGATCGGTTGCCACAATCCGCCGCCCGAGAAGATGGCGCCGGGCTGGATGCGCAGCAGCTCGCCGACGGGCATGTCGCTGATGAACGCCGTCAGCGCCACCGTGAGCAGGAACAGCCCGAGCGCGCCCTTGTGGAACCGCGGCAAGGCGAAGCGCGGTGATTCGGTGCGCACCCTCGACATCGACGTCGGCAGTCTAGCAGGTGGCGTGCACCCTGGCCGGTCGCGCCGATTTCTTGCTCCGCAGGCGCCGCACGTTCCAAGGTGGGCGAGCATGTCGCTCAACCGTCGCCGCCACCGGCTCTTCGTGACTCGCAATACGGAATACCACTTGCGCGCGGACGAATGCGTCGGGGTGCGCGACCGCGAGACCGGTGCATGGATGCGCGATCACGCGGCGCTGCGGCTGCGCGCGATCAAGCTGCCGCCGACCGGACACGATCACGTGTGGCTCGGTCAGCGCATCCAATTCTGGAGCAGCAACACCGACGTCGTCACCTCGCCGGTGGTCGCGGTCGGTCGCCCGAACCGCGACTGCCTCGATCACTACGTGTCGCTGTTCCGCGCGGGCACGATCAGCTGTTGAAGTGCGGGCTTGCGTGGCCGCGATGGCGCGGCCATGATCGCGCGATGCGTAGGTGGTTGGGTTGCGTGGTGCTCGCGTGCGCGTGCGGGCCGAAGATCGACGACGATGGTGGCGCGAGCGGCCCGGAGGAGAGCAGCTCGGGTGATGCGACGACGAGCATGGTGTCGTCGAGCAGCATGTCGACGAGCGACGGCACTGCGTCGACGTCGACCAGCACCAGCGCGGGCACGAGCGTGGGCACGTCGATGGGCACGTCGATGGGCTCCGAGGTCGGCACCGATCCGTCGGACAGCATCGGCGAGACCGGCTGCGACGGTGGTACGTGCGAGCCGTGCGGACCGGGCTGCGTCGACGAGAGCGACTGCATCGATGGCGAGTGGATGTGCAACTGCGTGTGCGACGATCCTCCGAGCGAGTGTCCCGCGGCGCCGCACGAGGAGTTCGCGAACCAGGGCAAGAGCGTGCCGGTCGATTGCGGATCGCTGACGCCGCTCGACGATCTCGAGGTGTGGCAGGCGATGCAGGACTGCGTGCTGTGGCAGGTCGACGCCGGCGGCTCGTTCTTCGCCGACTACACCACCGGTGACGAGCCGTCGTGGATCGGCGTCGCCGGTGCGGACGGTGTCGTCTACGCGACCGCGTACTGGGAGACGAGCGGCTTCGGCACGATGATGCGCCGCGACTGCGAGAACATCGAGCTCTTCGCGCCCGATTGCGAAGTGGTGCAGGGCGCGACCTGCCTCGCCTGCTACGAGCCCGGCGAGGATCAGATCCTCTGCGATCCGAAGTGAGCCGGATCAGCCGGCCTTCTTCGTGTCTTCCTTCTTCGCGTCGTCCGTCTTCGCGTCGGCCTTGGTGTCGGCGGACTTCGCCGTGTCGGCCTTGGTGTCCGCGGCCTTGGTGTCCGCGGCCTTCGTGTCGTCCGCCTTCGCGTCGGCCTTGGTGTCAGCGGCCTTGGTGTCCTCGGCCTTCGCGTCGGGCGCCTTCGCGTCGGCCTTCGCTTCGGGTGCGGGATTTCCCTCGCCGTCGTAGCAGCACAAGATGCCGGGGTTGCGATCGCTCGCGATCGCACCGCAGCCCTCGCTCGTGCCGATCGAGATCTTCGTCTTGCCCTTCCAGACGCCGTCCTTGCACTTGCCGCCCTTGCAATCGTTGCCGCAGCACACCGGCTCGGAGCCGAGCCCCGACTGCACGCACGGCAGCACCTGGTCCTTCTTGATCACCGGGCAGGGATTGATCTCGTCGGTGGGCGAGTGCGACAGCGCAGCGTTGAAGCGACCGGGCCCCGCGTTGTCACACTCCTTCGTGTTGGTGTGATTCGCGAGGTCCTCGCCCTTGCCGTCGACGCCACACACGTGCCAGCCCGCCGCGCACACGTCGGCCGGCACCGTGCACTTCTCACCGTCGTCGCCGCACGCCTTGCCGGTCGGCTTGTCGCGCAAGCTCTTGCTGCCCGCCCAGTTGCCCACGCAGCCCGCGATGCGCGGATTCTTGGTGGCGTCGGCGAACGCTTCGCGCTGACCATCGGCGCAACCGATCACCTTCGGGTCGCCCTTCGTGCCCTCGGCGTACTTGTACTCGGCGGGGCCCGGACGATCGCCGTCGAAGTAGTCACCGGAGTACGGACCGGAGCCGCACGTGCAGCCGGAGATCCACAGCGACGACGCAGCAGCGAACGAGAAGACGAGATGTACCAGACCCGGGCGCCCAAACATGCGGCGGAGCATAGGCAAGCCCGGCCTTACGCGCAACGGCAGAATCTACGCGATTCAATCGTCGTCGTCGTCGTCGGGCTGGGCGGCGAGCTCGGCCTCCAGGCGGCGCATGGCCTCGACCTGCGGCTTGCTGACGAAGTACGCCACGCCGACGCTGATGAAGTAGAGCGCCGTCATCGGGATGCCCATGAGCCAGATCGTCACCGGATCGGGCGGCGTCAGGATCGCGGACGCGATCGTGATGAGCAGCAGCGCAATCTTCCAGTGACGCAACAGCGAGAGGTGGGTGACGACGCCGGCCTTCGCGAGGAAGAACACCGCGAGCGGCATCTCGAACATCAAGCCGAAGCCGAGCAACACCTTCATCACGTAGCTCGCGTAGTCCGCGTACGTGTATGCGGTCTGCACGATGACGCCGCCGGCGGTCGACTTGTTGTCGGCGTAGCTGAGGAAGAACTCGGTCGCGATCGGCAGCACGACGTAGTAGCAGAACGCGGCGCCGGCCAAGAACATCACGCCGCTGGTCGCGACGAACGGCACGACCAGCTTCTTTTCCTTCGCGTACAGGCCAGGCGCGATGAACATCCACAGCTGGTAGAAGACCATCGGCGCGGCGAGGAACAGGCCCGCGAACAGTGCGACCCAGATGTCGGTGAGGATGACGTCGAGCGCGCTCAGGTTGAGCAGCGTGGGCGTGCCTTCTTTGTCGAGCGCCTTCCAGGCCTCGCCGAACGGCACCCACATGAAGCTCGTGATGTGATCGACGAACGCGTAGCAGAAGATCGCGGACAGCAGCAGCACGCCGAACGCTCGACCGATGCGCTTGCGGAGCTCGGCGAGGTGATCGAAAAACGACATCGGCGTGTCGCCCTCGGGTCCCTCTGCGAGCCCGTCGCCGCCGTTGTTGTCCTTGTCGGCCACGTGATGCGCTACGCCGCGCCTTGATCGCGGTCGGTGGAAGCGGGCGCGCCGGGACGTGCGGTCGCGACGGCACCGTGCGGCGTGGGTGGAGGTGGATCGGCGGCCGGGGCCGCGTCGGTCGGCGCAGCCGCGGGTGCAGCCGTCGCTGCGACGGGCGCAGCCGCAGCGGTCGCGGTCGTCGGCGTCGCGGGATTGGGCGCGTGCCCTTGACCATCACCGGGATCGGTCTGCGCTGCCGCGAGCTCGGCCCGCTTCTGCTCCTCGGCGGCCTTCACCGTCTTGAGCAGCTTGTTCTGCGCCTTCTGCATCTCCATGCGCGCCTTCATCAGCTCGCGGCGCGCGGCAGTCTCGGCGTTCTTGATGTCCTTCGCGGTGCCTTGCAGCACACCGCGGATGTCCTGCAGCTCCTCTTCGTTCATGATCGCGTCGCGGAACTCGTCCGCGGTGTTGCGCAGCGAGCCCCAGAACTTCGCGGCGCTGCGCAGGATCTTCGGCAGCTCGCGCGGCGAGAACAGCAACAACGCCATCACGGCGATGATGATGAACTCGGTCGGACCGATGCCGAACACGGCGTCAACGATAGCAGACGCGGGCGGGCGCAAGAAGGCGTGCGCAGCGCATGACCGCGGCGGCTAGAAGCACGCCGGACAGGAGCCTTCGAGACAGTCCGAGAGCGCGAGGGCGAGCGCCCCCGAGGCGCCGAAGGGGCCGCCGTACATCTCGATCACTGCACCGCACGGCTCGAGGCATCCGGTGCCGACACAGCCCGTCATCTGCGCGCAGTCACGCATCGCGACGCAGCCGGCATCTTGTTGACACGCGTACAGCGGATCGAGACAGAGATTGCACCCGCACGTCTCGCACTCGGTCACGGCGATCTCGAGACACGCATCGAGCACCGGATCTCCGGTGCCGGTCTCGCCGACGCCACCGCTCGCTTCACCACCATCGTCGCTCGCGGGCGCGGTGCCACCTTCGTCCGCGTTCGATCCACCGTCGCTCGCAGGCGCGGTGCCACCCTCGTCCGCGTTCGAGCCACCGTCGCTCTCGCTCTCGGCGTCGCCGCTGCTCTCGTCTTCGTCACCGCCGTCGTCGTCACCCACGGGCGCGGTGCCGATCGTGCCGATCGGTTGGGGGCCGTGGTACCCGTCGAAGCCGTTCTCGACGTCGTGGGTGCAGCCTGCGATCGCGATCACGCATGCGACGACCGCCGTTCTCGATGCTCCGCTGCGCACTCGTGTTCGCATGATCCCCCCGCGATGCGCCCGCTCCCCGACAGGGAGTTGTAGCGGCTGTGGACGGACACGCACGCAGGATCGATGAGCTTCGCGACACTTTGTGCGAGTCGCTCACCGACTGCACAGTTCGCATGCGCGATGTGTCCGACCGGCGGCACGTCGGCGATACTTCGGCAATGACTCGCCCCGTGCCCAGCTCTTTCGTTGCGCTCGCCCTGCTCTTGGTTCCCGCGGCAGCGCGCGCTGCCCAAGTCGAGGTGAATCCCGGCGACGACATCGAGGCCGCGTTCAACGCGTTGCAGCCCGGCGACGAGCTGATCCTGCACGAGGGAACCTACGAGCTCACCGAGCGCTTCGGCGCGACGCTGATGGGCACCGAGGCGATGCCGATCTACATCCACGCCGCGGACGGTGAGGCGGTGCACATCCATCGCGAAGGCGCCGACGAGAACATCATCGACTTCGACGCGGCGCAGTACGTCACGATCGAAGGCATCGAGTTCTCCGGTGGCTCCGCGGGCCTGCGCTTCGGCACCTCGAACGACGTGACGATCCGGAACTGCGAGGTGCACGAGACCGGCGACGTCGCGATCCGTGCGAACGACGGCGGCGCGCTCTACGAGCGCTTCCAGATCGTGCACAACCACGTGCACGACACCCACGGCACCGGCGAGGGCATGTACCTCGGCTGCAACGAGAACGGCTGCCAGTTCACCGGCGCGCTCATCGAGAACAACTGGGTGCATCACACCAACGCCGCCGACGTCGAGCAGGGCGACGGCATCGAGATCAAGGAAGGCAGCAGCGACAACCTCGTGCGCGACAACGTCGTGCACGACACCAACTATCCCTGCGTGCTCGTGTATGCGAACGCGGGCAACGGTGGCGTCAACACCATCGAGCGCAACCTGCTGTTCAACTGCGGCGACCACGGCATCCAGGCGGCCGCGGACGCGACGATCCGCAACAACATCATCTTGTCGGCCAACTCCGATGGCATCGCGATGCAATCGCACCAGTCGGGCGCGCCCGCCAACCTCACGGTCGTGCACAACACGATCATCAAGTCGAGCAACGCGGCGATCAGCTTGCGCGACACGGTCGGCACCGTGGTCATCGCCAACAACGCGCTCTACGCGATGGGCGATGCGTTCTTGGTCAACGGTGGCGACACCAGCATGGTGACGGTGGTCGGCAACGTGGGCGTCGGTGGTTTCGCGATGGGCACGCTCGGCGCGGGCGATCTCATGGCGGACTTCGTCGACGGCAGCTTCAACGGTGCGCCGCCGATGGATCCGTTTCCCGCGCAGGGCGGAGCGCTCGTCGGAGCCGGCGACGTGATGCAGCTCGTCGACGACGACTTCAACTGTCTCGCGCGCGGTGGTGCGGGCGACGTCGGTGCGTACTTGTTCGAGGCAGCGGGCAATCCCGGGTGGATGTTGCAAGGCGGGTTCAAGGAGTGCGCCGAGGGAGGCAACGACGGTGGCACTACCGACGACGGCGGCATCGACACGAGCGGAGACGGCAGCGAGAGCGCGGACTCCGGAGATGCGAGCGCGGATTCCGGAGACGGCAGCGCGAGTGGTAGCGCGAGCGCGAGTGGCAGCGCGAGCGCGACCGCGGGTACCGAGGGCAGCGGTGGCACGGACGCGGGTGCGGATGGGGGCGACGGCGGCGGCGACGAGGGCTGCGGATGCACCGCGACGCCGCGTGGCGGGCTCGCGTGGGGCGTGCTCTTCGCGCTCTACGTAGCCCGACGTCGGCGCTCGATGTGAGCGCAACGATCTGCCGCATCGGTGGCCAAGCACCTCTCGATGCGGCGGGTCGGCACGGGCTTCGTGCTCGCGATCGTGGCGTGCGGATCGGGATCCGCAGGAGACGACGGGCTGTTCGGCAGCGCGTCGCAGAGCACGAGCGCGAGCGGTGGTTCTTCGGGCGGCGAGGTCGGGGGCTCCGAAGCGGAGGCGAGCAGCGCGAACGCGGAGTCCGGCGTCGACGACAGCGGCGGCGACGACGGACCGATCCTCGACGTCGGCGCGGCGGAGAGCGGCGGGGCCTCGTGCGTCGAAGGCTGCGGCTGCGATGCGGTCGACATCCTGTTCGTCATCGACAACTCGACGTCGATGGGCTCGTACCAACAAGCGCTCGCCGCGGTCGCGCCGACGTTCGCGGCGGCGATCTTCGCGAGCCTTCCACCAGGCGTCGATCTGCACGTCGGCGTGACGACGTCGTCGTTCTACGGGCTCGGTGGCGGTAGCCCGGGCGAGATCAATTGCGAGCCCGACTACGCCGGGCTCGGGCTCGGCGGTCGCGACGACTTCTACGAGTGGTACTGGACGCCCGACGCGATGCCCTACGACGAGAACGGCGGGCAGGGTCGGTTGCGCGAGCACGAGGGCAAGTCGTTCTTCGCGATCGACACCGCCGACGATCCCGCGGCGATGACCGACTGGCTGGTGGGCAACATCACCGCGGTCGGCGAGAGCGGCAGCGTGTTCGAGATGGTGGCCGCGGGCGCGGCGTATCCGTTCCATCCCGCGAACGCGATGGCCAACGACGGCTTCCTGCGCGACGCGGGTGCGGTGCTGGTGATCTTCGCGCTCACCGACGAGGTCGACAACTCGCCCGAAGACGTGCAGGTCTATCACGACATGATCGCGGCCGCGAAGCAGGAGTGCGGCGGCGATCAGTGCATCGTGACCGGGGGTGTGATGCAGCCGTGCATGAGCACCGCGCAGGATCAGGTGCTGTATCCGTTGCTCGCGTCGTTCGGCAAGGATCCCGTGCTCGCCGACATCGGGCCGGAGCTCGACGATTGCTTCGACGATTGCATGGACGGCGACATCACGTCGTGCGACTTGGTGACGCCCGCGGTGACGTGCCAGGAGCTCTACGACGGCGAAGGCACCAAGCAGTACGCCGATGCGCTCGGCGACACGCTCGCGTCGATCATCGCGCAGACGTGCGAGCAGATTCCGCCCGCGGGCTAGAACGCCGCGACCGCGCGATCGATGAAGACGACCTGCGCGGGGTTGAGCTTGCGCTTGGCCTCGTCGGCGGCGAAGAACGCGAAGCGATCGACCTCGGGGATCTCGAGGCGCTTACCCGAGCGCGGGGGATACTCGATCACGCAGGTGTTGCTCGCGAGCGCCGCGGGATCGCAGTCGCCGACGAACGCCCACGCGTGCACGACCTTGCCGCCGGCCTGACGGATTTCACCGAGCGAGGTGAACGGACCTTCGGGCGGCGCGAGCCCGGTCTCTTCGGCGAACTCGCGGCGTGCGGCGGCGAGTGGTTCTTCGCCGGGCTCGAGCATCCCCTTCGGCACCATCCACGTGCCCTCGTCCTTGTGCGCGAAGAACGGGCCGCCGGGGTGCGCGAGCAGGAACGCGAGCCCGTTCGCGTCGCGCCGCACCATCAACAGGCCCGCGCTCACCTTCGCCATCTCCGCGGATGGTATCAGCGCGGCAGCACGACGCGCACGTGCGCGCCCGGCTGCGCTGCAATCGCGACCACGCGATCGTCGTCCGACCACGTCGCGCTGCCGTGCTCGACGCGCACGTTCGGCGCGGCGTCGCCACGCCAGCGCGGCGGCACGACGATCTCGGTGGGTGCGTCGCCCTGCGCTTCGTACTCGAAGCACCACGCGCGATCGCTCTGCCACGCGAGCGGTCGCCCTGCGATCGCGCGCGGGTAGGGCCGCACGAGCGCGCCCGTCCACGGGCGCTCGCCGCCGCCGGAGTCGACGATCGACGCATCCTCGTCGTTCCAGTCGAGCTCGGTCGGGTTGTAGTGCCACACCGTCCAGCTCGCGAGCGCGCGATCGAGACGGCGACACTGATCTTCCATCATGCGCACGTCGTCGACGATGCCGTTCAAGATGCCGAGCTCGCCGATCATGAGCGGCCAGCCCCGGCGCTGCGCGGTGCGTTGCACCTGCGCGAGCGCGCGCGGGAACGTGGACGCGCGCGGCAACCATCGCGACGCGACGATCGCGACCGCGTCGTAGAGGTGCGGCGCGTAGACGAGATCGTCGCCTTCGATCTCGCCGAGCGCAGTCGGGGCCGCGAACGCGACGAGCGGCGAGGGCTCGATCATCAAGAGGCGACCGCGGGCATGCTGGTCGCGCAACGCCACGCACGCGCGATGGAAGTCGGCGAGCTGCTCGCGCTCGAAGCGACCGCTGCCCAGCGCGCGCAGGCCGGCCATCGGCTCGTTGAAGAGGTCGTAGCCGACGACCGCGGGCACGCCGTCCATCGCGATCATCACCTTTTGCACGCACTCGAGGAAGCGCGCGCGGATGCCTTGCTCGTCGCGCCAGAACGCGTCGAACGAGTCGCGCACCGCCGACGAGATGCCGTAGTGCCAGAACCACGCGCGACCGCGTGCGGGCGCGCCCGGCTTCAGCACCGCCCACGCGGGTGCACCGTCGCCACCGAGCGTGCGTGCGAAGAGATCCTGATGGAAGTCGACGATGACGGCGAGCCCGCGCTCACCGGCGGCGCGGGCCAGCGCGCGCACGCGATCGATGTAGCCGAAGTCGATGCGGCCGCGCTCGGGCTCGATCGCTTCCCACATCACGAGCAGGCGGATCGCGTTCATGCCCCAATCGACGAGCGGATCGAAGAGCGCAGGATCCTCGAAGGGCAGGAACGGCGGCTGCTTGCTGCGGCCCGACACGTTCGCACCACGCAGCAAGCGCACGCGACCGAGCTCGTCGCGGATCCGGCCGCCCTCGCAGTGCAGGCTCACTGCGGGGGAAGGTATTTCACGGCGCGCGCACGCACCAGATCTCTTCGAGATCGGGATCGTCGAAGGGCTCGGGCACGACGCCTTCGGTCGCGAAGACGTAGAGCGCGCAGCGGTAGATGGTGTCGAGCGTGCGCAGCACCACCGCGAGCGCGGCCACTACCAGCGACGGCACGACCACCGCGAGCGCGAGCACGACCGGCTGCTCGACGCCGAGCGCGATGCACAGCGCGAGCGGCAGCGCGGCGAGCACCGCGATCGGGAACCACAACCAACCCAGCACGAGCCGACCGACGAACGCTTCCTTCCAGGTCTCGCGCATGAGCGTCGTCGAGCGCGAGATCGCGGCCATGCCACCTCTGGGCTCGCGCGCGAGCACGGGCACCACGAGGTACGTCGCGGCCCACCACGCGAGCCCGAGCAGGCTCGCCGCGAGCTTGCTGCCGCCGTGCCCACCGCGCGCGCGCATCTTCGCGAGCATGCGACCGACCGACGCGTCGAGCACGGCGTACGTCGCGATCGACGGCATGCGATGCCAGGCGTCGCCGAGCGCAGAACCGATCGCCCACGGGCGATTCGCGAACGCTTCGATGGTCGCACGCGCGAGCGCGACGCCGAAGAACGAGCCGGTGAGATGCGCGGCGAACCATGTCGCGAGCCCACCGCCGAGCGCCGCACGCTGCGCGATCGACTCGGGCGACGCGTCGATGCTCAACGCTTCGGACGCACGAATGCCGCCCCACGCGATGCTGCCCGCTACGCCACCGATCATCGCGCTCACGACGAGCATCAGCACGGAGAACCACACGAGCTGAGGATTGCGCCGCAACGTCTCCATCGCAGCGCGGAGGATTGCGCGGGTACGTCGTCTACTCGTCATGGAACGCCTTCCGGAAGTAGCGGATGATGTCGCGAGCGCTGATCGCATGCTCCGCACCTTCGGCGATCGCACGCTGGTAGATGTCACGGAGGATGGCGTCGCGATCGGGACCGCTCGCCGCGCGTCGACCCGGCACCGGGAACGTGCCGCGTCCACGCTTGCCGACGATGTGTCCGGCCTGCTCGAGATCTCGATAGGCGCGCGCGACCGTGTTCGGATTGATACCGAGCCGTGACGCCAGCTCCGCAATCGTCGGGAGCTGCTCGTCGGCCGCGAGCTTTCCGGTCGACAGCGCGTGCACCACGGCCTCGTAGATCTGGCGATAGACCGGGATCCCGCGGTCGTAGTCGAGGTGGACCTCGAAAGGCATTCGGGACTTTTACTATAACACTAGTAAAAGGGTACGCAAGCCGAGCCGCGCGGTTCTTCGTGATAGCTTCGTCGCGTGGCGGCCCAGGAGGTCGAGGTCAAGCTCGCGTGCGGCCCCGGGTTCTCCGAGCAAACGGTGTTGGCGTGGCTGCGTCGACGCGGGTCGCTCGATGGTCCGGTCGAGGCGAACCACGTCGACGTCTACCTCGACACGCGCAGTGACGAGCTCGCCGCCGCGGGGCTCGCCGCGCGTTGTCGCCGGAACGCGGGCGTGCGCACGATCGAGGTGAAACCCGTGCCGATCGAAGCGGGGCTCGTGCTCGCGCGTGCCGAGTACACGCGCGCGCTCGTCGGTGACGAAGACGCCGGCGAAGCGGTGAAGCAGCTGGTGCAGCGCGAGTTCGGGCTGTCGTTGTCCGAAACGCCGCGCGAGGTCGTCACGCTCGACACGCTGCGACGGCGCTTCGCACTCGCCGTCGAAGGCGCGCGCGTGGAGCTCTGCGTCGACTCGGTGCAGGCCGCGGAGCCGCACGGTCGCCGTGCGTCGTTCGGCGAGCTCGAGCTGGAGCTGCGCGACGGATCGATCGCCGCGCTCGACGAGCTCGGTCGCGATCTCGCGCGGCGCGGCGGATTGTCGGCGTCGAAACGCACGAAGTTCGAGCGCGCACGCGAGCTGCTCGGGCTCGCGGCGATCCGCTACGGTGCGAAGCCGCCGGCGCTCTCCGGCGAGCAACCGCTCGGCGAGGCCGCGCGCGCGGTGATCGGTGCGTGGTGGCAGACTGCGTGCGCGCACGTGCCCGGCGTGCGCGTGGGCCTCGACCCCGAGCACGTGCACAAGATGCGCGTCGCGATGCGTCGCATGCGGACCGCACTGCGCGTGTTCGAAGACGCGTTCGATCCCGAGCTCGCCGAGGCGCTGCGCGACGAGGTGCGTCGCGTCGGGCGCTTGCTCGGTGAAGTCCGCGACCTCGACGTCCAACGGCTCGCGCTCACCGACTGGCACGAGCTCTTCCGCGAGATCGAAGGCGCGGCGTGGCAGGACATCGACGATCGCCTCGCGCGTCGTCGCGCGCAGGCGCGTGCCGTGGTGCTGAAGGAGCTCGCGTCGGAGCGCTGGCCGGCGCTCGATCACGCGGTGGAGCGGTGCTGCGCTTCGCATGCTGCGGCCGGGCGCGACACCGTCATGGTGAGCACGCCGTCGTTGGTGATGAAGCGGGTGGAACGCGTCGAGCGTGCGCTCGTGCGGCTGCACGAAGAGGGCACGGCTAGGCGCGCGCACGAGCTGCGAATCGACATCAAGAACCTCCGCTACACGCTCGAGTTCATCGGTGCGGCGCTCGACTGGGAGCTCGCCGACATCGTCGCGGCGTTGTCGGAGCTGCAGGACGAGCTCGGCATGCTGCAAGACGGCGTGCAGACCGGCCGATTGGCCGCGGAGCTCTTCGAGCTGTCGCCGCGACCGAGCAGCGGCACGGGCTACGCGCTCGGGGCCCTGCTCGGTCATGGTCGCGCGCTCGAGAGATCCGCGCTCGCGGTCGCCGGTGCGGCGGTGGCCCGCCATGCGCTCGAGCCGACGCTCGTTCGGCTGCGCGAGCTCGTGCACGGGCACTGACTTGCACACGCCGCGCTCACGCGGCGATCCTGATCGACGTGTCGGGCGAGCGACGCGTTCGCATCGGCCGCTACGTCGTGGTGGAGCGCCTCGGCGTGGGCGGCATGGGCACGGTGTGGGTCGCCTACGATCCCGAGCTCGATCGCAAGGTCGCGCTCAAGGTGCTGCGCAGCGATCGCGCGCGCGACGATGCGGCGGACGTTCATCGCGCGCGGTTGCAACGCGAGGCGCAGGCGCTCGCACGGCTCTCGCATCCCAACATCGTCACGGTGTACGACGTCGGCACCGTCGACGGTTCGTTGTTCCTCGCGATGGAGCTGATCGACGGCTGCAACCTGCGCGCATGGGTACGCGCGCAGCGGCGGAGCGTCGACGAGATCCTGCAGGTGTTCGCGTCGGCGGCCGCGGGGCTCGCGGCCGCACACGCGGCCGGCATCGTGCACCGCGATTTCAAGCCCGACAACGTCGTGATCGGTCCGGGTGATCCGCCGCGCGTGGTCGTGCTCGACTTCGGGCTCGCGCATCGCGACGAGCACCCACGCTCGCTGGTGCTGCGTTCGCGCGACGACAAGTGGAAGGACGGCGAAGCGCTGACGCGACCGGGTCGTGCGATGGGCACGCCCGCATACATGGCTCCGGAGCAGCACGCGGCCGGCACGATCGAGCCGCGCACGGATCAGTACAGCTGGTGCATCTCGCTGTGGGAGGCGCTCACGGGCATGCGCCCGTTCGGCGTGCAGACGAGCGCGCTCCTGCGCCACAAGCTCGCGGTCGCGATCCCGCCGCTCGATCCCGCCGGTGCGATTCCGGCGTGGCTGTACCCCGTGCTCGAGCGCGGGCTCGCGGCGCGTCCGGAGGATCGCCATCGCTCGATGCACGCGCTGCTCGACGCGATCGCCGAAGCTCGACCACGCGCACGCAGCCGTCGCGCACGCATGCTCGTCGCGACGACCGCGGGGCTCGCCATGCTCGCGATCACGGTGACGCTGCTCGTGCCCGCGCCGATCGATCGCTGCGAGTCGGGCGAGGAGCGTATCGCGGCCGCGTGGAACCAGCCGCGCCGCCTCGCGATCGCGACCGCATTCGCGGACAGCGGCATCGGCTACGCGCGCACGGCGTGGACGTTGCTCGCGCCGCGCGTCGACGACTGGACCGCGCGTTGGCGCGAGCGTTGGTCGGCGGCGTGCAGCGGCGATGCGCCCGTGGAGCGCGAGCTGCAATGCCTCGAGCGCCGGCTGCAGACGCTCGAAGCCCGGCTCGCCGTGTTGGCCGCGCCGAGCACGGAGACCATCGAGAACGCGACGCGCATGATCGCGGAGCTGCCCGCACCCGAGCGCTGCCTCGGTGGTGATCCGACCGAGCTCGTCGACGTCGATCCCGGCACGCGCGAGCAGGTGGCGCTCGTGCGTGAGCTGCTCGCCGACGTGGAGGCGCGCGAGCTCGCCGGTCGCTACGGCGATGCGCTCGCGCGCGCACGCGTGGCGCTCGCGGAGGCGCAGCGTTGTGGTTGGCCGCCGGTGCAGGCCGAGGCGCGCCTGCGCGTCGGACGATTGCACAAAGCGCTCGGCGAGTACGAGGACGCCGAGCGCGAGCTCGCCGACGCCGCTTGGACCGCGGTCGCGTCGCGCCACGACGAGATCGCGGCCCAGGCGATGACCGAGCTCGTCGTGGTCGTCGGCCGCGAGCTGTCGCGACCCGAACAAGGGCGACGATGGGCCCACGATGCCACGGCTGCGATCGCGAACGCCGGCGGCGACGAGCTGCTCGAGGCCAACCTGCTCAGCAACCTCGGGCTGTTGCAGTTCCGCGAGGGCGAGTACGACGAGGCCCGGCGTGGCGACGAGCTGGCGCTCACGATGCGCACGCGCGCGTTGGGTCGCGAGCATCCGTTGGTCGCGTCGTCGCACAACAACCTCGGTAGCGATCTGTGGATGCTCGGTCGCCATCGCGAGGCCGAGTCGCACCTGCGCGACGCGATCGCGATCCACGAGGCGGTGCTCGGGCCCGAGCATCCGCGGCTCGCGACTGCGCTCGACAATCTCGGCGCGCTCTTGGCCGAGCGCGGCGACGTCGCGAGTGCACGGCCGTTGGTCGAGCGGGCGCTGGAGATCCGCGAGCGTGCGCTCGGCCCCGAGCACCCGTCGCTCGCCGATACGCTCATCAACCTCGGCAACCTCGCGCGGGCCAGCGACGATCTCGATCGCGCCGAGGCGCTGTTCGAGCGCGCGCGCGGCATCGTCGAGCACCAGGGCGGTGCCGATCACCCGACGCTCGCGACCTGCCTCGCCAATCTCGCGGGCATCCAGCTCGATCGCAAGCAGTACGCGCGCGCGGAGCAGAGCTACGCGCGTGCGGCCGCGATCTACGAGGCCGTGCTCGGTCGCGATCACGTGAAGGTCGGGCTCACGCTCGCGAACCTCGGCGAGGTGCTGCGCCTGCGCGGCGATCATGCGCGGGCGATCGTGGAGCTCGAGCGCGCCGTGACGATCGTCGAGCATGCGCTGGGGCCCGAGCATCCCCAGCTCGCGTTCCCGCTCGAAGGCCTCGGTCGTGCGCGGCTCGCAGCCGGCGACGCAGCCGCGGCGATCGATCCGCTCGCGCGCGCCGTGGCGATCGAGACGCGACTCGACGTCGTCGGAGGCGATCTCGCGGAGCTCGAAGGCGTGCTCGCGCGTGCGCGTGCGCAGGCTGGATGACAGCGCACGCGCGTCGTGGCATGAAGTCAGCGTGACCGAGCGCGTACGCATCGACGGCATCGAAGAGCTCCGCGGTCTCGTGGGGCGCACGCTGGGGCCGAGCAAGCCGGTCCACATCGATCAAGCGGCGGTGCAGCGCTTCGCCGATGCCACCGGCGATCATCAGTGGATCCATCTCGACGTCGAGCGAGCGAAGCAGACCCCGTTCGGCGGCACGATCGTGCACGGCTACTACGTGCTCTCGCTCGTGCCCACGCTCTTGTTCGAGAACCTGCTCGACCTGCGCGTCGGATCGATCCTGAACTACGGCGCCGACAAGCTGCGCTTCCCCGACGTCGCGAAGGTCGGCAGCGACATCACGCTCACCGCGACGCTCGAGTCGCTCGTGCCGCGCCCGCCCGGCGAGCTCGGCACGTTCGCGCTGACCTTCCACGCGAGCGGTTCCGCGAAGCCCTGCTGCGTCGCGCAGATCCTGCTGCTCTTCCTGGGTTGAGCGCGATCGGGAACCTCGCGCCGGGCGAGTTGCACGGACGAATTGCCCAGGACGCGGAGGCATTCGTCATCAAGCGGGCCTGGGCGCGCGTGTGTGCAGCTGGCACACCGGTTGCTGGATGGGAGAATCACCGTGCATCCCGCCCCCCGCATCGAGCCACCGATCGTCGAAGTCGTCGAAGGCACACCGTCGTTGAACGCCGCGATCGCGGAGCTCGACGACGGGTGGACGTTCGAGCAGGAGCCGGCCGCGACCGACGGCGGGATGCTCGGCAAGCCCGATGCGAGGCTCGGCTACTTTCCGCCGCCCGCGAGCGACGCGGAGATCGCCGACCTCGTCGACGACATCACGACGCAGCTGTGCCGACCCGCGCCGCGCAAGCGATCGCGCGGACGTGTGCCGACACGCGTGCGCTGAGCTGGTTCACGGATCGCCGCGGAAGATGACCGTGTTCTGATCGTCGAGCTCTTCGCGCGGCGGCGGCGGGATCACCATCGGCAGCGTGCGACCGGGTGCCACCTGCGTGGGCACGCCCGGCGCGGGTGCAGGCGCGCGCGTGCGCACGGCCATCACGCGCTTGTTCGGATCGTTGCGCTTGTCGGGCGTCGCAGCGCTCGGGCGCGCCGGTGCGCTCGGCTTCGCGGCCGCAGCGTTGCGCGGCGCAGGCGTGGTGGGACGCGGTGCATTCGCGGCCGTGCGCGGGGTCGCAGCCGGCTTCGCAGTCGTCGTCGGTCGCGTCGGCGCAGGTGCGGTCGGTCGCGACGCCGCGCTCGTGGAGGGTCGCGTCGGGGTTGGCGTGCGCGCACCGATCGGCGGCGTCGTCATCGGACGCGGCGCTGCAGCAGGTCGACTCGGTGCAGGCGTCGTCGGTCGTGTCGCGGGCTTGCTCGGCGTCGCAGGCTTGCTGCTCGCGCTCGGTCGCGTCGGCGCGGGCGCGGCGGGCTTGCTCGGTGCAGCGCTCGCGCGCGTCGGTGCAGGCGTCGTCGTGCGTTGCGGCGCCGTGGTCGGGCGCTGCGGCGTCGTGCTCGGACGTTGCGGCGTCGCGCTCGGTCGCGCGGTCGCGACCGGCGTTGTGGTGCGCGTGCTCGGCTTCGCGGCGGTGGTCGGTGCGCTCGCACGCGGTGCGCCGCTCGGCTTGCCGGTCGCGTTGGTGTCGGCACCGATCGGCGGTGCGATGCGCGGTGCGGGACGACCTTGGCTGGGCTTCGCGGTCGCGGTCGGATGCGGTCCGGTCGGCGCCGCTGCACGCGATCGAGTGGTGCGCAGCCGCTCCGCGAGCGAGCGCCCTTGGGCATCGACGGACGACGGCGCTGGCTGTGCGCGCGGCAGCGGCTTCGCACGCACTGCGGTCGCATCGGGATCGGGCTCGATCGGCGCGCTGCCGGGCAACGCATCGATCGCCGCATCGATCGCCGCGATGTCGGCGACTGCGAGCGCAGCGAGCTCGTGCGAGTCTTCGTCGAGCACGACGCTGACGATCGCCGGCAACGGATTCGATGCGCGTCGCGTCGAGTCGTCGAGCTCTTCTTCGTCCTCGTGGAACGACGGCGGTGCGGGCAGCTCCCAGCTCGGGCCCTCGCGCACCGGTGCCGGCGCATCGGCGTGCAGCGGCACGTCGGCGCTGGGCTCGTGCACGACGGGCGCAGGCGTGCCCATCGTCGGAACTGCGCTGCGCTTCGGCGCCGCGGTGGGCACGACGGTCGATCGCTTCGGCGCCGCGGTGGGCACGACGGTCGATCGCGTCGGCGCCGCGGTGGGCACGATCGTGCTGCGCGTCGGCGCAGCGATCGGTGTCGCGGGCGGATCCGCAGGCAATACGACGGTCGGCGGCTCGGCGCCGAAACCTCGCGGTGCATGCGTGGGCACTTGGGTGATGCGTGCGTGCGGCTCGGTGACCGGCGCGGGCACCGACGGGATCTCGCCGGGCACGAACGGTCGACCTTCCGGCGTGAGCAAGAAGGTCTGGATCACCATCGTGCCTTCGGTGTCGCGCACCGGTGCCGAGATCGCACCAGCCTCGAACGCACCGGGCTCGAACATCTCCACGGCGGGAGCTTGTTCTTCCTCGCTCGACCACTCGTTCATGAACTCGAGGATCGCGATCGCATCCTCTTCACGATCGGCGGCGAGATACGCCTCGGCCAAGCTCTCGAGCCGCTGCAGCGCGGCTTCGCGTCGACCCGTCTCGGCTTCGAGCTCCGCGATGTCGACGTGCAGATCGATGCGCTGCGGATCGGCCGTGAGCGCGTAGCCATATACGACGAGCGCATCCTCGGCTTGACCGCGCGCGCGCAGGATCTCCGCCGCGCGCACGAAGTGCTCGTACGCGACGTCGTGTTGCCTTCGACCGACCGCACACTGTGCGAGCCCCATGTGGCCCTGCACTTCGTTGGGATCGATCTGCAGCACCGCTTTGAACGCGCCGGCAGCTTCGGCCAGTCGTCCCGCGGCAAGGTGTTCGGTCGCACGCGCCAGGGGTCGACTGGTGGGAGGGGTCACCACAGCAGCCATTTGACATCGATCCCACGGGCTTCTTCCAGTGGCATCGCACCTTTGCCCTCATTTGCTCTGCGCACCCATGAAACTGCCTCCAGCCCGCGGCTAGAACCGCGTCCGACGATATCGAGCGACCGCTTCGGGCCACTCGATCGACGCGGCCGCCGAGGCCGCACTCCGCTCCTAAGGTGGACCGGTCGCGGGCCGATGGTCCTCGACATGGCCCAGACGCAGCTCGCAATCGCTCATCACCCGACCATCGAGCTGGCCCCGCGCGTCGGTCTCGGTCGCGAGCTGCGGCTCTCGGGGATCCCTCAGATCCTCGATTCGATCCGCGAGCTGTTGGTCGAACAGCCCTCGCGCATCGAGCTCGACGCGAGTGGATTGCGGCTCATGACCGAAGGCGCGCGTCAGGTGCTGGTCGCCGCGACGCAGCATCTCGCGATGCGCGACGTCGAGCTTGTCGTGGTCGGCTGCGATCCGTTCGACTGATTCGATCGCGCGCGCAGGCGTTCACGCTTGTGCTCGGTGCATCGGATGCACGATGCTTGGCCGCGCCCACGCCCGGTCGTGGTGCCGCGCTCGCATCCGAATGACCGCCATCCTCGGGATCTCCGCCTACTACCACGACTCCGCTGCAGCCCTCGTCATCGACGGCGAGGTGGTCGCCGCCGCCCAGGAAGAGCGGTTCACTCGCATCAAGCACGATCCCGAGTTCCCCACCAACGCGGTCGCGTATTGCTGCAAGCAAGCCGGCATCAAGCCCGAGCAGCTCGACTACGTCGGCTTCTACGACAAGCCGCTGCTCAAGTTCGATCGCCTCATCGAGACCTTCGTCGCGTACGCGCCGGCCGGCTTCCAGTCGTTCCTCGCCGCGATGCCGATCTGGCTGCGCAAGAAGCTGCACCTGCCGCGCGTGCTGAAGAAGGAGCTCGGCGGCGCGTACACCAAGCGCTTCGTCTTCCCCGAGCACCACGAGTCGCACGCTGCGAGCGCGTTCTTTCCCTCGCCGTTCGAAGAGGCCGCGATCATGACGCTCGACGGCGTCGGCGAGTGGGCCACCGCGAGCTGGGGTGTCGGTCGCGGCAACAAGATCGAGCTCACCCACGAGATGCGTTTCCCGCACTCGATCGGGCTCTTGTACTCCGCGTTCACCTACTACTGCGGCTTCAAGGTGAACAGCGGTGAGTACAAGCTGATGGGCCTCGCGCCCTACGGCGAGCCGAAGTACGCCGACCTCATCCTCGAGAAGGTGCTCGACCTCAAAGAAGACGGCTCGTTCCGCATGGACATGTCGTACTTCAACTACTGCGCGGGTCTCACGATGACCTCGCCGAAGTTCGACACGCTCTTCGGCATGCCGCCGCGCGCGGCCGAGTCGAAGCTCGAGCAGATCCACATGGACATCGCGGCCTCGATCCAGAAGGTCACCGAAGAGATCATGCTGCGGGCCGCGCGGCACGTGCACGCGAAGACCGGCTGCAAGAACCTCTGCCTCGCCGGTGGCGTCGCGCTCAACTGCGTCGGCAACGGCAAGGTGCTGCGCGAAGGTCCGTTCGAGAACATCTGGATCCAGCCCGCGGCCGGTGACGCCGGCGGTGCGCTCGGGGTCGCGCTGCTCATCTGGCATCAGCTGCTCGACAACAAGCGCGACATCGTGAAGCCCGATGCGCAGAGCGGCTCGCTGCTCGGCCCGTCGTACACGCCGAGCGAGACCGCGGCGTACTTCGACTCGGTCGGCGCGGTGTACAAGCGCTACCCGGACGACGACGAGCTGTGCAAGCAGGTCGCCGATCTGCTCGCCACCGAGAACGTGGTCGGTTGGATGTCGGGCCGCATGGAGTTCGGACCGCGTGCGCTGGGCAGTCGCTCGATCATCGGCGACGCGCGCAGCGACAAGATGCAGTCCACGATGAACCTCAAGATCAAGTTCCGCGAGTCGTTCCGGCCGTTCGCGCCGAGCATCTTGCGCGAACGCGTGCACGACTACTTCGAGATGCGCGAGAACGAGGACTCGCCGTACATGCTGTTGGTCGCGCCGGTGCTCGAGCGTCGCCGCGTACAGGTCGCCGCGGGCACGGAGAAGCTCGAGGGCATCGCGAAGCTCAACGTGCCGCGCTCCGAGGTGCCCGCGATCACCCACGTCGACTACTCCGCGCGCGTGCAGACCGTCGACGACTCGCGCCACGGTCGCTACTATCGGCTCATCAAGAGCTTCGAAGAGCGCACGGGCTGCCCGGTGATCATCAACACCAGCTTCAACGTGCGCGGCGAGCCCATCGTGATGTCGCCCGAGCACGCGTATCGCTGCTTCATGGCCACCAACATCGATGTGCTCGTGGTCGACGACTTCGTGCTGCTCAAGAAAGAGCAACCCGACGCGAAGGACATCGACCCCGCCGCCTACCTCGCCGAGTTCAAGCTGGACTAGCACTACTCGGCCCCGCGGGGGCCGAACGGAAACACATCATGGCGATGATCGAAATCAACAAGAACCCTTCGGCCAAGGAGCTGATGTGGTTCGGCATCCTCTTGGCGATCTTCGTCGCGCTGGTCGGCGGCTGGCTGTGGTGGGGCGGCTCGCTCTTCGCGGCGCAGCTCGTGTGGGGCATCGGTGGCGGGCTCACGGTGATCTACTTCGCGATCGCGCCGGCGCGTCGCTGGATCTACCTCGGGTGGTTGTACGCGGCGTTCCCGATCGGCTACGTCGTCTCGCACATCATCATGGGCATCGTGTTCTTCGGCGTGGTCACGCCGGTCGGGCTGATCATGCGCGCGCTCGGCAAGGATCCGATGCAACGCGGCTTCGATCGCGGGGCCAAGAGCTACTGGGTCGAGCACCGCACGGCGCGCGAAGCCAGCCGCTACTTCAAGCAGTTCTGAGGGCGAGCAACATGGCGGACGAATCACCGAAGACCAAGGGCAGCGACTTCGCAGCAGCCGCGGAGACCAAGGGCGGCAGCCTCTTCTCCGAGCTGTTCGACTTCCTCAAGACCAACAAGAAGTGGTGGCTCTTGCCGATCCTGATCGTGCTCGCGCTCGTCGGCGTGCTCGTGATCCTGGGTGGCAGCGTCGCGGCGCCGTTCATCTACACGCTGTTCTGAGATGGCCACGATCTCACTCGAACCGCGTCGGCTCGGCGGCGGCATCGTGATCACCTTCGGGGTGATCGCGATCCTCTCGGGGCTGTGGCTCAACCCGGTGATCGGTCGCGTGCTCAAGGGCCCGCTGGTCGTCGACTTCGCCGACGTGCTGAAGGGCTACTTCTGGTGGTCGATGATCGTCGGCATCGCACTGATCGTGCTCGGCCGTCGCGTCGCGCGCGGCAAGTCGCGCGCGGATGGTCTCGCGATGCTCGCGATCATGGTCGGTGGGCTGATCCTGTTCGATCGCTTCCTGCTCACGCGCTTCGGCCTACCGCTGTGGAAATACGACGCGGAGATCCGCTATCACCATCGGCCCGGTGTGACGCGCACGCTGGTCGGTGCGGGGCGCCCCGAGGATCACGTGGTGATCGATCGCTGGGGCTTCCACGACACCGAGTTCCCGCTCGAGAAGCCGAGCGGTGAATTCCGTGCGCTGATGTTGGGCGACTCGGTGACGATGGGCTTCGGCGTCACCTACAAGGAAACCTTCAGCGCGCATCTCGAGGAGCTGCTCGACGCCAGCGACGCGAAGTTCTCGTCGCACCAGGTGATCAACACCGGCGTGCACGGCTACTCGACCTTCCAGGAGAAGCGGGTGCTCGAGCGCACGCTCGTGTTCGAGCCCGACGTGGTGTTCGTGGGCTTCTGTCTCAACGACGTCACCGAGCCCTTCGTCGTCGATGAAGAGTACGGCGGCACCGGGCTCGACTATCACGGCGTGTCGCAGACGCCGAACCCGATCGTCGGTTGGTTGATGAACGAGACCGGGCTCGGACGATTGCTGCAGACGCTCGCGGCGCGCGGCAAGACGTTGCAGGCGGAGAAGCGGCTCGAGGTCTACAACGCGCGTGCGATGGCGGCGACGTCGAAGACCGATCCGAAGATGCAGGAAGCCTGGCGCATCGTGCTGAAGCAGATGGGCGAGCTCTACGACGTCGCGAAGAAGAACGACGTGCCGGTGGTGCTGGTGATCTTCCCGTACACGTTCCAGCTCGCCGACGAGAGCCTGCGCGCGCCGCAGGAGATTCTCACTGCGCATGCGGCCGAGCACGGCGTGCCGGTCATCGACACCACGAACGACTTCGTCGGCGCGGTCTTCGACGACCCCGAGCTGGTCGCGTATCTGAAGCAGAAGGGCAAGACCGGCGACGAGGTGCTCGCCTACCACCGCCACCTCGCCGACAAGGTCTTCTTCGACGAAGACCACTTCACCGACACCGGCCACCGCATCGTCGCGCAGAAGCTCTACGACTGGCTCGCGCGCGAAGGCTACGTCGGCGGCTGAACTCAGCGGCTGACAGCGAATCGCGTGGGCGCCCAGCGAGAAGCGCGGGCGACGAGCGGTAGCGGCAGCGCGAGCGCGCGACGGGGAGAGGGTCGGCTTCGAGGTTGGCCACGGATGCTGCGGCCGATGATGGAGCGCATCGAACGACATGACCGCGATCTCGGGCGGCAGCTGCGACGTGCGGCGAGTAGTGTCTCGCTCGGCGTTGCCGAAGGCATGTACTCGCGCGGGAGGAATCGCGCGGCTCGCTATCACACGTCGCTCGGCTCAGCGCGCGAGACGATGGCGTGCCTCGAAGTCGCGGTCGCGATGGGCTACCTCGAGCATGCCGATGCTGCGGTGCTCGATCAGCTCGGCCACATCGTCGGGACGCTGGTGCGGCTGGTCCAGCACGCGTAGCACTTGATTCGGCGCAGAAGAAAGAGCGCCCTTTTCAAGTTGCGCGTCGATCCCGAGTTGGTCATGAGCATCCAGCGCTGATGGCGAAGTCGAAGGCCGCTTCGACGGCTGGCCGGCGCCGCTGCGGCTCACCTGCGTGAAGGACTTCGGCACGTCACCCGCCCAGACCTGGCGGATGAACGTCGGGTGGCGCAACCGCGGCCTCACGATCCCCGGCGACATCGCACTTGATTCGGCGAATGTGCGCAACGCAGCGTGACCGGGCAGGGTGCCACTGCTGCGCTCGTAGTCGGAGATGCCGATCGGGCAGATGCCGATGCGTGTGCGGAGGGTTTCACCTGCTTGCGGTGCAGCGTGGAAGGGTCGAAGCTGGGGATCATGGGGGCCATCGAGCGCCGCATCGCATTGGTTGCTTGCACGCTCGTCGCGTGTGGCGGCGATCGTCCGAACGAGAGCGACGACGGTGAGGCGGGCATCAGCCTCACGTCGAACGCGGAGACGGGCATCACCACCGTCGACGACGGCAACGACGACGACGTCAAGCTCGACATCGGGGGTGGTGGCAGCGAGAACATGAGCGCCGGCGACGAAGGTCCTGCCGAAGGCTGCAAGAAGGTCGATTTCCTGTTCGTCATCGACAGCTCGCCCTCCATGGAAGACGAGCAGGACAACCTGCTCACCAGCTTCCCCGGGTTCATCGATGCGATCTCGACGACGCTCGAGATCGACGACTTCCACCTCATGGTGGTCGACGCGAGTCAGATGCCCGGTGGCGGCTGCGACGGCGAGCTCGGTGCGGGCGTGCGCACGAGCAAAGCCGGACAAGACTGCATGATCGTCGGCGACCAGCGCTACGCGACGCAGGACCAGCCCGATCTCGCCACCGCGTTCTCGTGCATGGGCTCGCGCGGCTACGACGGCGATCCCAACGAGCAGACGATGAACGCGATGGGCAACGCGCTCGGTCCGTTGCTCGGCGCCGGCGAGTGCAACGAAGGCTTCCTGCGCGACGACGCGGTGCTGGTCGTCACGATCATCACCGACGAGGAGGACAGCCCCAGTGACGCGGTCGCGAACCCGTCGCTCGACGGCAGCTGCGAGCCGGTCGACGACGACCCGAACTCCTCCGGCGATCCGCAGGCGTGGCACGACGCAGTGATCGCCGCGAAGAACGGCGACCCCGATGCGATGGTCGTGCTCGCGCTCATCGGCGATTGCGATGCCGGCGGATCGTGTCCGGGCATCGCGTTCGATCCGTTCGATCCCGCGGCCCCCGTCACCGGTGCCGAGCCGGCGCCACGCATCCGCCAATTCGCGACCTCGTTCGGCTACGGCAGCGTCGGCCCGGTGTGCGCCGCCGACTACTCCGGCTTCTTCACCGATGCGGTCAGCGTGATCCAGAGCGCGTGCGACGACTTCGAGCCGCCGGGCTGAAATGCCTGGGACGGTTTCGGTGAAAGCCGAAACCCGGGGACCCGTTCGGACGCGCGCGTGGTCTGCCCTCGGCCACGTCGGAGGTACGCCATGTCGCGCGCGTTCTCGATCGTGCTCTTCGCCGCGTTCGTTCCCGGCTGCGCTTGCAGTGGCGACGGTGGTGGTGGTGGTGGTGCCGACGCGGATGGAGATGGCGGTGGCGCTCGCAGCTGCGATGCCGACGAGACCGCGCCGTTCCGCGACCAGTGGAAGACGATCCACAAGGGGCGCTTCGACGTGCTCGACGACGACGGCAACCCGGCGATCAGCGATCTCACCATCGGTCTCGGCCTCGGCTACGACAAGAACTTCACCAACCGCGGCGACGTGATCGTGCAGTTCGATGGTCCACCCGACACCATCGAGATCGAGCTGCGTCGCTTCACCTTCGCGTGCAGTGAAGACGACGCCGCGGACGACTTCGCGAAGCTGCAGCTGTGGGCCTACAACGCGAGCCTCGGTGCACCGCTCAAGCCCGACGAGATGGACGACACCCATCGTTGTGGCGGCAGCGACGAGGATGGGCTGCCGGATCCGTGGCTCGACGACTGCGGCGTCTATGTCTACTACGAGGGTCTGCAGCAGCTGATGCGCGCGGGCGCGGACATCCGCGTCACGCTGCCGCCCGACTATCGTCAGCGCGTCGCGATCTCCACCGGCGACGACGTTGCGGAAGACTCGTATCCCAACCGCGGAAACGTGTGCGTCAGCGGCCTCGACGGCACGCTCGATGTCGACATCGGCAGCGGGCTCGCGTTCGTCTCGCTCGCGCCCGGCGCGAGCCCGATGCCGGCGTGTCCCGAGCAGCTGCGCGAAGAGTGCGAGAGCTTCGACGACCCGGCGACGGAGGGCCCCGATGCGTGGGCGCTCGGTTGCGGCTGCATCGCGCAGGGCTACGACTTCGGACACGTGAAGATCGCGTCGCGTGCACCATCGCCGTCGACGATGATCGTCGATGCGCCCGCGGAGCTGTGGACGCATTTCTCCGCGGAGAACAACGGCGTCAACGAACTCGCCGGCAAGCACTGCACCGCGACGATCGCCGGGTTCGACCAGGTGGAGTGGATGGGGAACGATCCCGCGCAGCCGTGGAAGCGCAGCGGCTGGCTCAACCAGCCTTCCGCTGCGCCGCCGACCGGCTTCGGCGTGACGCTCGCGTCGCTCGGCTGCGATCCCGTGGCGTCGGTCGAGTCGCCGGACGACTGGGACGCCGACGAGGACGATCCCGCGGCCGAGCTACGTGGGGATCTGACGCTGTGCACTGGCTGTCTCGCGGGCACGAGCTGCGCCGACCTGCTACCCGGCGGCTGACACGCAGTCGTCGTTTGTCGCCTTGCGTTGCGACGCGACGCCTCCGTCCTGTAGGATCACGCCCGGTAGATCGCACTGCTTTCGCGATCGAGGTGATGGGCGATGAGTGATGGATTCCTGACGAGGACGTTGCCTTTCTTCAACGGTGTGTTGGCGTTCTTGCCCGCGTGCGGAGGCACGACCAGCAGCGATACCGGTGCGGATACCGGCAGCGGTGAAACCAGCGGCTCGCCGACGAGCTCGCCGGAGACCACCGTCGATCCGACCACCGAGACCAGCGGTAACACGACCGAGGATCCGACCACCGAGACGTCGCTCGACTCGACCGAGACCGGCACGCCGGGTGGTTGCCCCGAAGGATCGTTGTGCGGCAGCGAGCCCCCCGATGGGTGGTTCGGTCCCACGATCATCGCGCGCGTGCAGGACGGTGCCGAGCCGCCGCCTTGCCCGGAGGACTTCCCCGATCTCGGGCCCGACTTGCTCGCCGACTTCGTCACCGCACCGCCCGCGGTGTGCAACTGCGAGTGCGAGCCACCCGCGTCGCCGAGCTGCGACGGCAACGTGATCGTGCGCGGACAGAACTCGTGCTCGGGGTTCGTGAACTCTGCGTCGCCGCAGGCGACCTGCACGAACTTCTCGATCGACGGGTTCACCGAGTTCAACCTCTACGGCTACTACTACTATTACAACCCGGGCGAGTGCACTGCGGAGCAGACCTCGGAGATCCCACCCATCGCGTGGGAGGCCCAGATCACGACGTGCGGTCTCACCGATGCACCGATGGCGTGCGAGTTCAACGGCATTTGCATCCCGCCGCCGCCGTCGGGCTTCGAGTCGACGTGGTGCATCTGGCAGCAAGGCGACGTCGGTTGTCCCGCCGGCGTCTTCAACACCAAGAGTCTCTTCTTCACCGGCGCCGAAGACACGCGCGACTGCAGCGACTGCTCGTGCGCATCGCCCTCGAGCACCTGCGAAGGCGCGGAGCTCATGCTCTTCAGCTCGCTCGACTGCGCGGGCGATCCGAGCGCGGTGCTCGACGCGAACGGCTCGTGCTTGGACGTCACGGCGCAATCGTTCGCGGTCGACTTCCCGTTGGCCGACAGCTGCCCGGTCACGACGGCACCGCATCCGATGGGCACCGCCGAGCCCACCGGCGAGTTCACGTTCTGCTGCACCGGCTGAGCGCTACGCGAGATGCGGCTGGAGGAGCGCGCCGAATCGGCCGCGCGCCTTCAGCCGTCGCATCGTGCCGTAGTGGCCGACCACCACGCGATCGAGGAACACGAGCTCGGACGGTGGTTGGAACGAGCCCAGGTACTTCGCGATGAAGCCCGGGATGTGCTCGAGCGCGCGATGATGCATCGTCGCGCGTCCGTAGTCGTAGTCACCCTCGGCGATGAACGGCTCCGCGAAGATGTCGCGCCACATCTTGTAGTAGGTGGCCGGCACCGGCGGTCCGTCGAGGTTGCGCGCGCCCAGCTGCACGAGCCCGTTCTCGACGCCGTCGTAGTCCTCGGCGAGGCCGCTCTTGATGGTCGCGCGATAAGCCGCGACGATCTCCGGCCGCAACTTCTTCACGCAGCCGAAGTCGTAGAACACCAGCTTGCCGTCCTCGCGGAACGCGAAGTTGGCCGGGTTCGGATCGGCGTGGATCACCTGCAGGTTGAAGATCTGATCGCACATCGTGCGAAACAGCGTCGCGCCCAGCTTGTCGCGTAGCTGCTGCGGGTAGCTCTCGGTCTCGTCGAGGTGCTCGCCGGGCTCGTAGGTCAGCGTGAGCACGCGCTGCGAGCTGCGCTCGCCCACCACCTGCGGCACCACCACCTCGGTGTTGTCGCGGTAGTAGTCGCAGAAGAAGCGCACGTTGTCGGCTTCGTTGCAGTAGTCGAGCTCTTCGTGCAATCGCGTGCGCAGCTCGGCGAGCAACGCATCGAGTGCGGCGCGCTTGAACTTCACCAGCCCGCTCGCACGCAACGCGAAGCGCAGGTGCGCGAGATCGGAGTCGACGGCTTCGTCGACACCGGGATACTGCACCTTCACCACGACCTCGCGACCGTCGTCGGTCTGTGCGCGATGCACCTGGCCGATCGACGCGGCCGCGAACGGCAGCTTGTCGAAGCGACGGAAGAGCGCTTCGGGCGGGCTGCCCAGCTCTTTCTCGATCTGCGCCGCGATGACGTCGTAGGGCATCGGCGGCGCTTCGCGCTGCAACGTGCCGAGCGCTTCGGCGAGCTCGCGCGGCAAGATGTCGCGTGCGATCGAGGCCATCTGCCCGACCTTCATCACCGCGCCCTTCAGCTCGCCGAGCGTCTTCGCGATCAGCTCACCGCTGCGCGCGTGTTGCTCGGAGCGATCACGCTCGGCATCCTCCGCGCTCTGGAACACCGACTTGATGCGCGACTTCGCATAGCCGCCCGCGACCCGAGCGGTCATGCTCGCGAGCCGGAACAGGCGCCGGCCCTTCGTCACGGGGCGATCGTTCATCGTCGTGGCGACCAGCCTCGCGCCGCGGCTGTCCGCTGTCAAAAGCCGCCCAACGACGGTGGACGAGCGATGCCTCACCCGCGCCGAGATTCGCCGTGTGCGCGACCGTGGTAGGGATCGTGGGCGATGCCCCGCGCGAATCTCTTCGTCGTCGTGCTCGCGACCGCGTGCGGACCGCTCGTGCCGTTCGACGAAACCGTCGGCGAAGATGGCGGCAGCGACGAGAGCACCGGTGGCGGCGACGAAGCCGCGTCCACGCGCACCGTCGACGAGGGTGGGAGCGATCGACCCGGCACCGGTGGCGGCGACGGTGGATCCGGTGCCGACGAGGACGACGGTGGCGATGGCACCACCGGCGTCTCCGCGACGTGTGGCGACGGTGTGCTCGATCCCGGTGAGATCTGCGACGACGGCAACGACGCGCCGGGCGATGGTTGCGAGCTCGATTGC
>DASZPU010001229.1:0-3281 GCA_035550195.1 Nannocystaceae bacterium | reverse complement strand
TCGGCGACGCCCACCATCGCGACGAGCTGTTGTGCGAGCACGTCGAGCGGATTGCGGGGGAATCGCAGCGACTCGATCGCGCCCTCCTCCATCCGTTTGACGACCACCGTCGCTTCGAGCAGATCGCCGCGGTGCTTGGGGAACAAGCGCCCGAAGCTGCGCTGCCCGACGCCGTGGCCGGCGCGACCGATGCGTTGCAGACCACGCGACACCGCCCCCGGCGACTCGACCAGCACCACGAGATCGACGGTGCCCATGTCGATGCCGAGCTCGAGCGAGCTGGTCGCGACGATGCCGCGGATCTCACCGCGCTTGAGCGCCTCCTCGATCTCGGTGCGCTGCGCGTGGGCGAGGCTGCCGTGGTGCGCACGCACGAGTGGCTCGCCGGCGACCTCGTTCAAGCGCTGCGCGAGCCGTTCGCAGAGGCCACGTGCGTTGACGAAGACGATCGTCGTGCGTGCGCCGCGGATGAGCTCGAGCAGTCGCGGATAGACCGCGGGCCAGATGCTGTTGTCGGTGGGCTCGCCGAGGCCGGGTGGTGCGGGCGGCGGTGCGATCGTCGAGCCCGAGCGCTTCGCGACCACGGGCGGCTTCGGTGCGCTGCCCGGCTGGGTCATGTCGGGCACCGGCACGACGATCTGCACCTCGAGATCCGGCTTCGCGCCGCAGTCGACGACGTGCACCGCACGATCGCCGCCGAGGAACTTCGCGACCTCTTCGGTGGGTCGCGCGGTCGCGGAGAGCCCGACACGCTGGGGATCGACCGCACACGCGGCCGCCAGTCGTTCGAGCGAGAGCATGAGATGCGCGCCGCGTTTGCCGGGCGCGAGCGCGTGCACTTCGTCGACGATGATCGTCTCGACGGTGGTCAGCGTCTCGCGCACGCGGGAGCTGAGCATCAAGAACAGCGACTCGGGCGTGGTGACGAGGATCTCCGCGGGATCGCGGGCCATCGCGGCGCGCTCGCTCTGCTTCGTGTCACCGGTGCGCACGGCGACGCGCACGGGCGCGATCGTGATGCCTTCGTGCTGGGCCGCGCCGGCGATGCCGCCGAGCGGCGTCTGCAGGTTGCGCTCGACGTCGTAGACCAGCGCCTTGAGCGGTGACACGTACAGCACGCGCACGCCCGGGTTCGCGCGCGGCGTGTGGATCAGTCGATCGATGCAGTAGAGGAAGGCCGCGAGCGTCTTGCCGCTGCCGGTCGGCGCGACGAGCAGACTGTGCTGGCCGGATGCGATCGACGCCCAGCCCTCGCGCTGGATCGGCGTGGGCTCGGTGAACGCGCGACGAAACCACGCGACCGTGGCAGGCCCGAAGCGATCCATCTCGTGGCGGGCATCTTCGCACGTGCTCGGATCGCGTCAACGCGCGCGCGGCGGCCACCCCTGCGTCGCGCAGGCGGCGGGTGCGTCGTCAGGGCGCCGAGGTCGTGCTCGTGGTCGCGTTGGTGGTCGTCGCGTCGGTCGTCGTCGCGTCGCTCGTCGTCGCGTCGGTCGTCGTCGAGGTCGTCGCGTCGCTCGTGCTCGTCGATCCCGTGGTGGTCTCGCTCGACGAGCTCGACTCGGACGACGACGCTCCGTCGGTCGTGTCCGACGTCGCGGGCGTCGCGGCGGTCGAGCTCGAGTCGTCGCCCGGATCGCACGCGCCTCCGAACGCGCAGCATGCATTGGGGATCGCCGCGTCCGCGCACGTGCCGTCCGGACACTCGACGAGCGCGCCATCCTCACCGCACGGCGGGCACTCGCCGCCGAAGCCACAGCACGGGAAGTCGTCGCCGCCGAAGAGCGTGCCGACGCAGGTGTCGTCGGGGCAGCGTTGCCCGAGGAAGCAGCTGCCTTCGTCGTCGCCGCCGAATCCGCCGAGCACGTCGCACGCGCAGCCACCTGCGCAGAGGCTCGCGACCACCGACAACACCCGCACTACCCGACGCCAAGCTGCGATCGCGTTCATGTCTCGTCATGACAGTGCCCACGCGGGTGCGGACGATCACGCCGACGCAGTGCGGCCGTCACGTCGTGCTCGTCGACGTGTCGGTGCCCGTGGACTCGGTCGTCGTCTCGGTGCTCGTGCCCTCGGTCGTGGTTTCCTCGGTCGTGCGCGTCGTCTCCTCGGTCGTGCTCGTCGTCTCCTCGGTCGTGCTCGACTCCGAGGTGGACGTGTCGTCGGGCGTGGACGTCGTCTGCGTTCCGCTCGATGGCGGACACTCGCCGCCGAAGCCGCAGCACGGATACTGCGCGGGGATCGGGATCCCGAGCGCACAGCTCCCATCTGGACACTCCTCACCGATGAAGCAACCGCCCTCGGTGTCACCGTCGGAGTCGTCGATCACGGTGCACGCGGAGCCGCCCGCAACGAAGCCGACGACGACCAGCGACACGCACGCCACCCATCGCACACCCCAACCTGCGCCCACGTTGTCCATCCGATGCCGGTGGTAGTCCGCGCCGCGGCGCGGCGGATCAACCGAAAACGCGATCGAGCGCGTGCAGTGCTGCGAGCACGCGAGTGGGCTGCGGAAGCGCGGCCCGGATCGCATCGGCGCCCGCGCCCAGCACCCGCACCGCACGCGTCACAATCGGCAGCGCATCGGGGTCTGCGATCGCGAGCACGAGCAGCAGATCGATCGGTCGCCCGTCGGGCGTGTCGTGACGGAGCGGGCGGGCGAGCGCCACCAACACCGCACGCGTGCGCGGGCCCGCGTTGGTGACGTGCGGCACCGCGATGCCGCCACCGATCGCCGTCGGGCCCTCCTGCTCGCGCGTCACCAGACCGCGCGCGAGCTCGCGGGCGGTCGGACCCGGTTGCTCGACCAGGCGCAGCGATGCGAGCTCGATCGCTTCGGTGATCGCATCGCACTCGACATCGGCGAGCACACGCTCGACCGCGAGCAACTCCGCGATCGCAGGTGCACGATCATCGTGCCCGCGCGTGGGAAAGCTGCGCTCGATGAAGTCCTTCACCTGCGCGAGCTGGGTGGCCCCGAGCCCGCGCCGCGCGATGTCGATGAAGAGCGACGTCGCAGCCGGCTCGCGCTCGAGGTAGCGCGCGACGAACGGCGTGACCTGGCGTGCGAGCTCGAAGAGCAGCTCCGCGGGCAAGCGCAACGCCCGAGCGATGGCCGCGAGTCGATCGGGCGTGGGCGGAGGATCGTGCCCGTGCTCGACGCGGCTCAGGTACGCCGTCGAGACCCCGACCTCGCCCGCGAGCGCGCGCAAGCTGACGCCCGCGTCGAGCCGCAACAGTCGCAACGTCGCACCGAAGTGCATCACGCACCTCCGACG
>DASZPU010001228.1:0-9191 GCA_035550195.1 Nannocystaceae bacterium | reverse complement strand
GCCGTTCGAGAAGCCCCAGTAGCTGCAGTCGACTTCACCGAGCTCGGGTGCGTCGCAGACCTCGTCGCCTTGGATGTAGCCGTCGCCGCACGCTGCGAGCGTGCACGACGTGGTGCACGCGCCGTGGTTGTCGTTGCTCGGGCCCTGGTCGCATTCTTCGCCGGGCTGCAGCATGCCGTCGCCACAGTCGCGCGGGCCGTCGGTCGTGGTGGTCGTGGTGGTGGAGGTCGTGCTCGTCGTGGTGTTGGTGTCGCTGTCGCTCGCGTCGGCCGACGAGCTCGCGCTCGTGCTTACGGACGTGTTCGCGGACGTCAGCGTGGACTCGCCGACGGTCGAGTCGATCGACGTCATGTGCTCGTCGGATCCGCCGAGGCCGCTGCTCGACCCGCCGGTGGGCACACAACGCCCCGCGACGTCTTCGCCGGCATAGTCGCCGTACCGCTCACCGCTCTCGCACTCCGTGTCGGGAAAGCTGCACCACCCATCGGCCTGACACGTGCCCGCGACGCCGCCGGCGATGCACTGCGACGCATCGTTGCACGCGAACGCACCCGCACCACACCCGCCGAGCGGCAGCGCGATCACGATCACGAACGCACGCAGACTCACCGCGGGTGATCGTACACGAGCAGCGCTGCTACTGCGCGTGCCATTCGTTCGGTGCGATCGGGCGGCCCGGGCCGAACGGATCGAGCGTGCGAGGGATGCGGGGCTCGTCGGTGTCGATCGTACGGCGTTCGCCGTTCTCGTCGGCGTCTCGCGTCTCGCGGACGATGCGGTAGTAGCCGTGGTCGAACGGTTGGCCCGGTGCCGCTGCGACGCGCTCGACACGTTCGCGCACACCGACGCGATCGAGCTCGAGCGCGCGGTGATGACAAAACGGGTTGTTGCCCGGGCGACCGAGCAGCGGCTCGGCGGTCGCGGTGCAGCCCGCACGGCATACGTCGGCGTAGTAGCAGCTCGCGCAGAAGCCCCACAGATCCTCGCGCGTGCGCTCGCGGATGTACGAGAGCTCCGCGCTCTGTTCCCACATCTCGCGCAGCGATCGATCGCGCACGTTCCCGCCGTTGTTCTGCGGACCGCCGAGGCTCGGACAACCCTTCACCGTACCGTCGGACTCGAGCCCGATCTGGTACTTGCCCGCGGCGCAGCCTTTGTAGTGGCCCGCGCGCTTCTGCTTGCTGCGCAGCTCGCCCTCGAGCGGTCCGAAGTAGCCGATGTTGTTCGCGGGCCACAGCAGCACCCCGCGCTCGCGCGTGCGCGCGACGAGATGATCGAACGTCGCGTAGACGTCGAGCAGATCGTAGGGCTGCAGCAGCAGCTCGGGATGATCCGCCGCGTTGCCGAACGCCGCGGTGAGCTGCAGCTGCCAGCCGTACGCGCCCGCATCGGCGATCAGCTCGAGCGTCGCCGCCAGATCGTGGCGCGTGAGCGCGTTGATCTGCGTGTTCACCGAGGTGGGAATGCCGGCGGCACGCAGGTTCGCGATCGCAGCGAATGCGGCGCGCCAGCTCCCCTTCACGCCGCGCAGGCGATCGTGACTCGCCTCGAGCCCGTCGATCGACACCGCGGCGTTGCCGAGCCCGGCTTCGGCGAGCGCGACGGCACGCGCTGCGGTGAGATTGCGACCACCGGTGGTCATCGACGCGCGCATGCCGTGCTCGCGGATCGCTCGCACGATGAGCACGAGATCGTCGCGCAGATATGCTTCGCCGCCGACCAGCGTCACCTCGCCGATGCCGAGCTCACGCAGTTGTCGCACCACGTCGAGACACTCGTCGGTATCGAGCTCGCGCGGACGTGCATGGCCGGCGCGCGAGCCACAGTGCACGCAGTGTTGATCGCACGCGAGCGTCACTTCCCACACCGCGTAGCGCGGGATCGGGACCTCGCCTGGTTTCGCGCTCGTCCGCACGCGTCGATCGTCCATCGGCGGGAGGCGCTCGACGATGGGCAGACGCACGAAGCCCATCGCTACTCCGCCAGCACGCACGCGCCGACGTGCGCGAGATCGGGAGGCGCTTGGCCGTCGTCGTACCACGCGACGCAGGTCTCGCCGTTCGCCGCGCCGGAGCACGCGAGATCGGGATCGCCCGACGTGACGTCGCAGAACTCCGTGCAGCAACCGTCGCTGCCCATGCAGTCGAAGACGATCGCCGGGTCTGCGCAGAACAGCCCGGGGTCGCAGTCGCCTTCGAAGTTGCACGGATCTCCGTGCGCGCCCGAGTCGGACGATCCGTCGGGCAGACACACGAAGAACGCCTGGTCGTTGGTCGGATAGCAGCCCTGCCCTTCGCCGCAGCCCTGGAAGAACGGATCACACGGCGGCAAGCACAGGATCAACACGCCGTCGTTCGAGATGAAGCACTCGGTGGCCGCGTCTTCACAGACCGGGTTGGCCTCGGAGCCCTCGCAGAAGTCGACGCACACGCCTTCGTTCGTCTCGGGGTCGACGTTCCAACACATCGTGCCGAGCTCGCAGCTGTCGATGCCCGACACGCCGCTGCCCTCGACGGTGCACGGCTCGCCCGGTTGCTGCGGATTCACATCGAGCGGCGAGCAGCGCGTGGCGTTCCACGTGTTGGTGCCGTCGTTCGCCCACGGCATGCACTTCTCGCCGTCCTGGCAGTCTTGCGCCCAGATGTCGCACTCGAACGGCAGGTTGCCACCATCGGGCGGACAACCACCGTAGAAGCCGACGCAGGTGTCCCAACCATCGTCGGACGAGCTGTCGGTGCTGACGTCGTCGCCGGTGTCGATCGTCGCCGACGTGTCCATGCTCGACGTACTGCTCGTCGCGTTCGTCGTGCCCGTCGAGGTCGGCGACGTGGTGTTCGCCGACGTCGAGCCGATCGTCGTCGAAGTGCCGGTGTCGTTGCCGGTGTCCGGCGACGTGTCCTCCACCGATCGATCGAGACACCCGCCGAGCGCTCCGATCGTCAACGCCGTCACCGTCGTGCGTGCGACGGTGTCGACGCTGCAGAACGGACAACGCGATTCCTCGACGCGAATGTGCCGACGACAGCGGCTACAGCGATGCAATCTCATCGAACCTCGCTCCTGCGGCCCGCGGGAACGGGCACCTCCACCCTACGTCCGCGACTATAGCTATGCAAGCTATTCACGGGTTTCTCGACAGGAATCTTGTTATTTCGCCAACATTCCTCGCTCGTAACCGCGCAGGCGAGAGCTCGTGGGGCGCACGCAAGTTGGCCCCGGTGATCCGCGGACCATGGATCACCGGGGCCCAGAGTGCCGACGTTCGCCGCGTCGGCGTCTGACGTGCGTCGCGACCCAGCGACGCGTCGAGGAAACTAGCGGCGCGACATGACGAGGCGGAGCACGTACCAGAAGAGCAGTGCCACCGCGGAGAAGAGCGCGAGCGCAGCGGCGACGTGCTGCGTCGTGCGATAGGTGCGGATGACGTTGGACGTGTAGAAGAGGATGTAGCCCGAGGCGAGCACGATCATGCCGACGCTGAAGACGTTGCCGAGCTGGAAGCCGAAGACGAGGCTCGATGCGACGAGGCCGAGCGCTGCAGTCGCGGCGATCGACAGCGCGCCCTTCATGAACGAGAAGTCCTTCTTCGTGATGAAGACGTAGGCGGTCATCGCTGCGAACATCGCCATCGTGGTGCCGGCCGCGGTGACGATCGCGTCGGCGCCGACGTACATGCGCGCGATGTAGATCATCGGCACGAAGATGACCGTCTCGGCCAGCGTGTAGAGGAACAGGCCCATGTACTGGGTGCCGAGCGACGTGGCGTTGCTGGCCCAGCGATCGGCGATCCAGCTCACCGCGACGAACGCGAGCAGCACTGCGCCCCACGATGCGCGCGAGGCCACCATCGACTGGGTGAGCGCGCCGACGAACGGCATCATCTGCAGGATGGTCGAGAGGATCACGAACACGACGATCGCGCCCGCGAGGTGCAGATACGTGCGCTCGATGAAGCGCGCGCGCGCCTGCGGCGATGCGTCGGATGCGATCGCGTCCTCGTGCGCGAACGAGCTCGTCGGCGGAGCGAACGGCGGCTGCACGCTCGCGTGCGCGTGCGGATGCGGATACGGATACGGAGCCTGCTGCTGCTGCGGGTACCCCTGCGGCGGATAGGGCTGGTTCATCGAGCGGACCTCCGGCGCCCCGCATCACTGCAAGCCGCGGGCACAGCGGGATCTCCACGGGTTTGCCGCTTCGCATCGCGCACGCTTGCCCGACTTGGGCGAGCGCTCGCCCGCGTTGGGCAGCGCTACACGCAGACGTCGAGCGCACCCGGCAGCACGTCGATCGCGACCGGCACGACGCGCTCCGCTTCGCCGTCGATCATCACGTCGATCTCGTCGCTCACATCGAAGTCGATCGTGCGGTGCTTGCTCTCGGTCACCGCCGGATGCTTCAAGTGCGCACCGCTGAAGATCTTCGGAAACGTCGCGAGCAATCCCAGTCGCCCGAGCTTGCCGACGCGGATGTAGTCGATGAGGCCATCGCCGGTGTCGGCGTGCGGCGCCATCATCATCTTGCCGCCGGTGAACTTGCTGTTGTTGAACGACGCGAACACCATCGGCCCGTCGTCGCGCTCACCCGCATCGCAACGCAGCGGGAACGCGCGGCTCGTCAGCCCCGCGACCGCAGTGACCACCGCCGCGACATAGCCCAGCTCGCCCCACGCCTTGAAGCGACGCGCACGCAGCCCGTTCACATCGGCCACGAAGCCGATCGACAGGATGTTGATCCAGTGCATCACGCCGCCCTTGTGATGCAGGCGCGCGACATCGATCGCGCGCGTGCGATCAAGGGCGATGGCCGCGATCGAGTGCTCCGCGCCTTGCTCGGTGAAGTCGCGCAGGAACGAGTTGCCGGTGCCCATCGGCAGGAAGCCGAGCCGCGGACGCTCGCCGCTCTTGCTCGCCGCCGGAAACAGCCCGTTCACCACCTCGAAGCCGGTGCCGTCGCCACCGACCGCGATGAAGCGCCGCCGCCCTTCCGCCCACGCTTCGCGCGCGAACGTGGTCGCCTCACCGGCCGCGTTCGTCTGCACGACGTCGACGGCGATGCCCGCTGAAGTGAGCCGCTCGAGCGCAGCGGGAAACTGCTTGCCGCACTTCCCACCGCCGGCGGCCGGATTCACGATCGCGAGATATGCGTCGCTCGCCACGCGCGGCGCGACGGTATCACACGTCGAGTAGATCCGCGTACGCGTCCATGAGCGACGCGATCTCTTGCAGCTCGGCGTCGCCGCCCAGCTCGCCGGCCGCCTGTGCAGCCCAGCCCGCCATCGCCTCCGCGATCGCCCTCGCCTCGACCCAGCGGCCCTGGTCGGTGAGCACGCTGATCACGATGAGCGCCTTCGCGTAGCCGACGATCGCGTCGGCCTTGCGCAACGTCGCCGAGCCTTGCTGCACGAGATCGGCCAGCGGCGCGGACACCTCGTCGAAGCCGCTCACGCCGGTGATCGGATCGACGTAGTCGACGCGCGCGGTGATCTCGTCACAGCCCTGGATGAGCGACGGATCGCAGGCCGCGATGATCTGATGGAACGTCATCGTGTCGTTCGCCGCGAGGTGCTGCGGATCGACCTCGCCGGGGATCGGGCTGAAGTCTTCGCCGTGGAACTTCTTCACGCCGAAGTACCAGGGCAGCGTCAGCTGCAGCCGCACGTTGCGGGCCGCGACGGTGAGATTCGCGAGGAAGCGCTCGCCGAACATGTGCTCGGCTTCCTCGGTGGAATCGATGAACACGTATGCGCCTTTGCCTACGTCGGTGACCTCGTCCATCAACGAGTCGCGATAGTCCGCCGCTTCACCGATGCCGACGCCGACGAGGTACGTGCCCTCTTGGTCGCCGTCGCCGGCTTCGGAGGCGATCAGATCGACGTCGGTGACGCCCGCGTTCGATCCGCCGTCGCTGATCAGGATCACGCGGTTGATGCCGTCGTCGATGCGATGCGCACGCGCGAGCTGGTAGGCCGCGACGAGGCCGCCCGCGAGATCGGTCTTGCCGCCGGTGTAGATCGCGTTGACCGCAGCGAGCAGCTGCGCATCGTCGGGCCCTTCCACCGCGTGTCCCGAGAGCAGGATCTCCTGCTCCTCGTTCCACGACACCACCGACACGACGTCGCCTTCGCGCAGCTGCCCGGCCGCCGCACGGATCACCGCGCGCATCGTCTCGAGCGGCTCACCGTGGATCGACCCCGAGGTGTCGAGCGAGAACACGATGTTGAACGGCGGACGATCGTCGCAATCCATGTGCCGACCCGCGGCCTGCACCGCGAGCGTGAGCTCGCCGATGTCCGCATCGGTGCGGCGCAGCTCCATGCCCACGCGCGCAGCGACGTCACTGGGATTCTCGCCGCCGAGCTCGTAGTAGTTGAGGAACTCGTGGATGCGCACGCGCGTGCGGTCGACCAACCGGCCCTCGCGGATCGTGCGACGCACGAGCGCCGGTGATGCCTGCGAGTTGCTGTCGTCGTTGCTCATGTAGAGCACGATCGGGTCGGTGGTCTCGGGACACGTCTCGCTCACCTGCGCGTTGGGTCGACGACGCGCCGCGAGATCGGCGAGCATCTGGGCTTCGTCCGGCAACGGCTCGCACTGCCCACCTTCGACGCAATCGGGATCCGCGGGGCACATGCAGCGGCACACCGAGTCGGCCGCGCACACGTCGTCGTCGAGGCAGACGTGCAGCGTGCCTTCGTAGCCTTGGAAGCACCACTGGTCCGGCGGACAGATCGGATTGGCTTCGTTCCCCTCGCAGAAGCTGATGCACGTGCCTTGCAGCTCGCGGTTCGGATCCCAGCACATCGCATCGATCTCGCAGCTGTCGATGCCCGATACACCCGAGCCTTCGACGCTGCACTGATCGCCGGGCGCATCCGCCATCGGATCGAGCGGTGAGCAACGCGTCGCATTCCACTCCGGCCCGCCGTCGTTCGCCCACGGCATGCACTTCTCGCCCTCGGGGCAGTCTTGCGCCCAGATGTCGCACTCGATGCTGACACCACCACCGTCGGGATCTTGGATGAAGCCGACGAAGCCGCCGGTCTCGTAGCCGTCGTCGCCACCGCCTTCGCTCTCGTCTCCTGCGCCGCTCTCGGCTTCGCTGCTGCCACCTTCGTCGTCGTCACCCGGCGTATCGCCCGGCGGCTCGTACGGTGGCTTCGGCCAATTCGCATCGCCGCTGTCGAGCGGTCCCACGTGCATGCATCGCGACGGCGGTGCATCCGGCACCGCATCGGACGACGACGACGCGTCGCCGCACGGCTCCTCGTGCACCGCGGGACCGAGCGCCGGCCCGCCGCACGCGGCAATCCCGACCACGACGAGCACCCGCGATATAGCTGCCTTGTGTGTAGCCTGCATCGCAGCCTCCAGCGCGATTGCAGAAGTTATCTCAGCTATTCGCGTTAGTAAAGTTCGATTTTCAATCGACCGTGAGCGGCACGATCGCGCCGCTACGCTCGCGCAGCCGCAGCCTCTCGGCCAGGGCGTTGCGCTTGATCTTGAGCGACGCGGTCGCGGGGAACTCGTCGTTCTCGACGATGAAGCCGGCCAGCCGCTTGAAGTCCGCGAGCCGACGGTTGCGCTTGCGCAGCTCGTCGACCAGCGCCTCCGAAGCATCGCCACCTTCTTCGGGTCGCACGACGATGACGAGCTGCTCGCCGGTCATCTTGCCCTGCGGCCAGATGTAGTCGGCCGCAAACACGCAGTACTCCTCGCAGTCGGGCAGGTCCTCGAAGTTGCTCTCGATGTCCTCGGGGTAGATGTTCTTGCCACCCTCGGTGACGATCATGTTCTTCGCGCGTCCGACCAGCTTGATGTGGCCGGCCGCATCGACGAGCCCGAGATCACCGGTGCGCAGCCAACCGTCGACGATCGCTTCGGCGGTGAGCTCGGGCGCATCGAGATAGCCCCGCATCACGGTGCGACCGCGCACCCACACTTCACCGACGCCGTACGCGTTGGCATCGCGTACTTCGACTTCGACGCCGGGCACCGGCTTGCCGACGGTGTCGGGCCGGAACGGCTCGAGGTCGTTCACCGTGACCACCGTGCTCGCCTCGGTGAGCCCGTAGCCGATGACGACCGGGAAGCCGAGCTCGTAGAAGAAGCGCGCGGTGTTGGGATCGATGAACGCACCGCCGGCGAAGATGAGCCGCAGCTTGCCGCCCATCTCGTCGTGCAGCGGCTTGAGCAAGCGCCGCGACAGCTCGTGACGCGGACGCTTCGCGGTGAGCCACTCGTTGACCTTGGTGAGCCCGTCGATCGCACGACGCTGCCACTCCGACAGCTCGTCGAGCTTCTCGCGGATGCGCTCCTCGAGGTTCTTCAAGATCGTCGGCACGAGCGCGATATGGGTGATCTCGTACTTCTTCAGCGACGCGCGCAGGTACTGCGGACGCAGCGTGCGCTGGTGCACCACCGCGGCGCCGAACAGGAACGGCCCGATGAAGCCGACCATGAAATCGATCGCGTGGTTGGTGGGCAGCACCGAGAAGTAGCGATCTTCTTCGGTCATCGGATAGAGGCGACCGAGGATCTGCGCCTGCTCGAGGTAGTTGTCGTGGGTGAGCATGCACCCCTTGGGCGTGCCCGACGTGCCCGACGAGTACACGATGCACGCGATGTCCTCGCGCGTGCGCGGCACGAACGTGAAGGTGCCGCGCGGCTCCTGCTCCCAGCGCTGCGCACGGCCCAGATCGACGCCGTCGGGCGCCTCGGTGACCAGCACGAGCATCTTGTCGAGCACCGGGTGATCCGGCTCTTTGCGCAGATCGAGGAAGCGCGAGTACTCGGTGACGAGCACGCGCGGCTTGCCGTGCGCGAGCAGGGCGAGCTGCTCCTTCGCGGTGAGCTTGTAGTCGAGCGGCATGAGCACCGCGCCGGCCCAGAACGCGCCGGTGGCCGAGATGAGCCACTTCGACTGGTTCTGCATGAGGATCGCGCAGCGGTGATCCGGCGCGAAGTCGGACGACTGCAACAGCGCCGCGAAGCGCTCGGCGTGCTCACGCAGCTCGCGATACGTGTAGCGCACGTTCTCGCGGTGCCGATCGGCCTCGATGAGCGCGACGTTGTGCTTGTGCGTGACGATCGAGTCGCGAATCGCCTCACCCACCGAACCGATGCGACCGAGCTCGAGCATCATCGCCTCTTGTCGATCGCGGCAGAGAGCTGGGCGAACGTGCGCACGCCCTG
>DASZPU010001227.1:0-32655 GCA_035550195.1 Nannocystaceae bacterium | reverse complement strand
CCGCAACTTCGACGCCGACCGGGTGCTCGTCGAGCACGGACGCGCGAAGGTCGTCGGCTTCGCCACCACCGTGCACGACGCGACCAGCGACGAAGCCGGCGATCAGCTCGCGTTCTGCACGACGCTGCACGAAGCGCTCGTGGGTGTGCGGGTACCGACCGGCCTTCGGCGCGCGGTGACGCGTGGGCTCGCCGCGGATCCGACCCAACGATGGCCGAGCATGTCCGCGCTGCTGCACGAGCTCACGCGACGCCGACGCCGACCGATCGCGATCGCAGTCGGCGCGGCCGCGCTCGCGGGCACCACCGCCGGCGCGCTCGTGGTCGCCGCTTCGACGCGACCGATCGATCGCTGCGCGACGAAGTCGACGCGACTCGACGAAATCTGGAACGAAGCGATCATCGCGGACATCGGTGCCGCGTTCACGGCGACGGATCTCCCGTTCGCCGAGGACAGCTGGCGACGAGCTCGCGAGATCCTCGCGCAGTACGCCGAGGCCTGGTCGCGGCAGCACCACGAGGCCTGCGTCGCGACCTACGAGCGGAGCCAGCAATCGGAAGCGATGTTCGACGCGCGCATGCAGTGCCTCGATCGCCGGCTCGACGAGCTCGCGTCGTTGACCGAAGTGCTGGCGCGGCCTGACGCGACGGTGGCCGCTCGTGCGGTGCAGGCGAGCAGCGAGCTCGGCTCGCTCGATGCGTGTGCCGACGTCGACCAGCTGTCCCGCATGCCGCCCGAGCTCACGCCGCCGCGCGAGCTCTTCACTCGACTCGCGCGTGCACAGATCGATCTGCGCACCGGTCACTATGCCGAAGCGCGAGCCGACGCCTGTGCGCTCGTCGCAGACGTGCAGAGCTTCTCCGACCTCGCGGTCGCCGCGCAGCTGCTGTGCGCGCAGTCGCAACAACAGACCGACGAGCTGGACGCAGCGATCGCGTCGGCACGCACCGCGCTCGCGCGCGCAGATGCGATCGGCGACGATCGACTCCGCGCGGAAGCGGAGGTGCTCCTCGTCGTCCTGCACGCCGAGCGTCTCGCGCTCGAGCGCGCGTTCGACTGGGTCTTGCTCGCACGCGGCACGCTCGCGCGGCTCGGCGACCCGATCGAGCTGCGCACGCGACTCGCCGCCTACGAGGGCTTCGCGCTGCACGCCGCGGGTCGCTTCGACGAAGCGCTCGCGCTCCGCCGCGAGGTGCTCGCGCTCCGCGAGGAGACCTGCGACGAGCTCGACCCCGAGCTCGCCGCGGCGCACTTGAACCTGGCGTTCACACTGTCCGAGCTGGGGCAGCTCGCCGATGCGCGCGAGCACTTCGCGGCGACGCTCGAGCTTCGTCTGCGTGCGTTCGGCGAGCTCCACCCTGCGGTCGCGCGCGCGCACTACGAGCTGGGCAGCCTGGCGCTGCAAATGGGCGAGCACGACGAAGCTGCGCGCGAGCTGCAGCTGGCGCTCGACGTCGGTACGCGTGCGCTCGGCCCCGAGCATCCCACGGTGGGTCGCGCGTACGTGGAGCTCGCCAACCTGGCGATGCATCGCGGTGACCTCGCGGGCTCCGAGCCTCACTTCGAGCGTGGCATCGCGATCCTCGAGCGCACGCTCGCACCGGAGGATCCCGAGATCGGATCCGTGCTCGGCAACTACGGGGCATTGCTCGCGCGGATGCCCATGCCCCGACCGCTGCGCGCGATCGAAGTGCTCACACGCGCGCGCGGCATCGAAGTGGCGGCGCTCGGCCCCGAGCATCCCGAGCTCGCTTACGTCGACATCAACCTCACCGTTGCGTATCTCGCCACGAACCAGCTCGACGCGGCCGCGAGCGCGGCAGACTCGGCGGTACGGATCCCCACGCGCAGCTACGGATTTGCGCACGGCCTGGTCGCGCGGGGATGGTTGAGCACCGGCGACGTCGCGGTCGCGCGTGGCGACGCGTCCGCGGCCGTGCGCGCCTACGAGACCGCGCTCGCGGCGTTCGAAGCCTCCGAGTCGCGCCCGTTCGAGCGCGCGGTGGCTCGCTTCGCGCTGGCGAAGGTGCTCGCGGACTCCGGTGATCCGAAGCGGGCCGTGACGCTCGCGCGCGCGGCTCATCAGGAGTTCCTCGCCGACGCCCCTCGGGGCAACGACGGCGCGCGCGAGGTCGCAGCGTGGCTCGCCGCGCGCCCGTGACGACGTCACTCGACGAGGTCGTAGCCGATGATGTTCTCCTTCACGATCTCGGCGTTGCCGGGATCGTCGATCGGCACGATCATCAGCCGCTCGGGTCCGAAGATGTCGTTGCGCTCGATGTAGAGCACGTATTGGTCGTCCGGCGAGAACTCGCCGAACTGCGCCCAGTCGCCCGGTGCGAGCGTACGATTCACGACGACCGGCGTGGCCGGCAGCGGCTGCGAGAGATCGATGAGCAACTGCAACGGCGTCTCACCGGAGCCGCCGTCGATCAGCAGTCGCTGACCGTCGGAGCTGACGTCGTCGACGTAGCCCACCATCAACTCCGGCGTGCTCGTCGCGACGATCTCTTCGCGCCCTGGGCCCGTGGCACCGAGCGGAACGCGCGAGAGCGTGCCGCCTTCGGGCGTGCTGCGCGTGACGAACATCCACGTGGAGTCGGGCGAGAACTGCACGGTGTCGTACTGCGCGGTGTCGAGCTGGTAGACGGCGGGCTGCGCTCCTCCGGTCACGTCCAACAAGTGGCGCGCGGCGCCGTCGTCGGTGTCCAGCTCGAGCGTCAGCCACCGGCCATCGGCGGACCACCACTCGTATCCGACGTACGAGATCCCCTCGATCACCGCGACCGGATCGGTGGGCACGCCCGCGACGACGTCGACCCACCACATCGTCGACATCTCGGTATCGGTGTCTTCGACGACGTAGAGGATGCCGTGTCCCGCCTCCGCGATCATGATCTGCCTGAGTGACTCGTTGGGCGCGAGCGGTGGATGGATCAGCGTCGACATCCCGGGATCGTCGGGGCCGACATCGAGGTGCCGGATCTCGCGCGCCGCGATGTCGTCGGCGACAGCGACGAAGAAGCTGGTGCCCGCACGGTTGAAGCCGAGGCTCCACGCGGTCTGCATCGCTTCGACCGCGGTCACGGGGATCGGTGCATCGGGATCGGGCACGTCGACGCGCGCGAGCACGACATCGGTCGCGGCACCGGTCACGCGGCTGAGCGGCGTCCAGCGTCCGAGCGCATCGATCTCCGGTGGCAGCGGATAGGAATTGATCGCTTCGGTGCCGACGACCACGGGTGCGCTCGGGATCCCGTCGGGGAAGTCGACGCGGTAGATGGTGTCGTCCGCAGGGCTCGCGAAGATGCCGGCTTCGGCGTCGGGGATCGGCATCAACCAACTCGAGCCGTCGGTCGGCACGGGTGGCACCGACAGCACCTGCATGTGATCCTCGTCCTCGATCGATCCCAGCACGAGTTGGGTCGCATCGTCGGTGTCGACGCGGTAGACGACACGACGGCCGGGCACCTGGACCGCCGCATCCCAGCTCGAATCGTCGGGCGGCACGATCATCACCGGCCCCTCGGTGTCGTCTGCACTGCGCCGATAGTAGAAGTACTTGAGGTGTCCGCCGGCGTCGCTGGCGAGCACCAGCAGCTCGACCTCGGGCTGCGCGGGCTCACCGGTCTCGCTGCCGACGTCGTCCATCATCGTGGTCGACGAATCCGATCCGGGCGGCGGGAGATCGTCGCCGGTGGTGGTGTCGGTGCCGACGGGCGGCACCGAGGTGGAGGACTCGCCTCCGCTGCTGGTTTCGCTGCCGGCGGTGTCGGGTTGCGCGGGCGCGTCGTCGCCGCACGCGAGCGACGGGAGCAGGCAAGCGAGCAGACCGAGCTTCACGAGCGTGCGTGGGCACATGTCGCCCCGTTGTCGGGGGCGGCCGTGGCGATGACACGGCCGTTTCGATTCACGTGCGCCGGCGCAGCGCGCGGCCGATCATTCGACCGCGAGCATCGAGATGTCGATGCCGTCCGGGCGGCGCTCGTTGAGCACGAGCGTCTTGCCGTCGGACGCCACGAACACGCGCGCGTGCTCTTCACCGCGCGCGGCGTGGGTGAGCGTTCGATCCTCGCTGCCGTCGGGGCGCACGCGATGGATCGAGTGGGCACCGCTCGCAGTCGTGCTGTAGTACAGCCACGCGCCGTCGGGACTCCACATCGGCCAGCCGTCCATGATGCGCGGCGTGTTGGTGGGGCTCGTGAGCGCACCGGTCGCGACCTCGAGCACCATCACGTCGTCCATGGTGATGTCGTTGCGCAGGAACACGATGCGGGTCATGTCGGGCGAGTCGCGCCCGCACGTGTCGTCGTGCTTCGTGTCGGTCAGCCGCTCGACCTTCCGATCGGCGAGGTGCAGGCGAAAGAGATCGAGCGTGCCGTTGCCGCGCGTCGAGTTGAACAAGAGCGAGCGCCCGTCGGGTGCGAAGTAGGGATGGATGTCGCGCCCCCGGTCGTCGGTGAGCCGCTCGACGCCACTGCCGTCCACGTGCATGCGATAGATCTCTTCGTTGCCGTCGCGATCGCTGACGAACGCGATCCACTCGCCGTCGGCGCTCCAGTCGGGAAAGTTGTTCGCGAAGGCATCGTTGGTGATCCGCTGCGAGTTGCCGCTCGCGACATCGAGCAGGAAGAGCTGCCACTTCCCGGTGCGATCGCTCTGGTAGAGGATCGTGCGCCCATCCTTCGACAGCCGCGGGTACGCGTTCTCGACCCCGGGCTCGTGCAGGATCACGGTGCGCTCCGGCGATCGCTCGGGCGGCGTCGTCGGAGCCCCTTCCGCGATCGCCGGCGTCGGCACGACCGCCGGCTCGACCGCCGCAGTGGGAGAGCACGCCGCGACGAAGGCCACACCGAGCAGGGTCCGCATCGCGCCCAGGTACGTCCGAGCCCCGCGGATCGTTCACGGTGGTAGAAACGCCCGCGGTGCTGGTCGTGCAGAAATACGGCGGGTCGTCCGTGGCGACGCTCGAGCGCATCGGGAGCTGCGCCGAGCGGTGCCTCCGCGTCGTCGCGCGCGGGGATCGATTGCTGGTCGTGGTGTCCGCGATGTCCGGGGAGACGAACCGGCTCATCGCGCTCGCGAACGCGCTGGTCGCACCCGCGGCGAGCGCGGAGCACAAGGGTCCGTACGTGCCGCCCGCGAAGCGCACGCCCGAGCACGAGCGCGAGCTCGATCAGCTGGTCGCGACCGGCGAGGTCGTGAGCGCCGCACTGCTCGCGATGGCGATCCAGGAAGCGGGCGGACGCGCAGTGTCGCTGGTCGGTCCGCAGCTCGGCATGCAGACCGATCGCGCGCACGGTCGCGCGCGCATCGTCGGTGTCGCGTCCGATCGCATCGCCCGCGAGCTCGGGCGCGGCAACATCGTCGTGTGCGCGGGCTTCCAGGGCACCGACGCCGAAGGCGACACCACCACGCTCGGCCGCGGTGGCTCCGACACCTCGGCCGTCGCGCTCGCGGCCGCGTTGTCGGCCGACGTCTGCGAGATCCTCACCGACGTGGACGGCGTGTACACCACCGATCCTCGCATCGTGCCGAGCGCGCGCAAGATCGATCGCCTCAGCTACGAAGAGATGCTCGAGCTCGCGGGCCAGGGCGCGAAGGTGCTGCAGATCCGCAGCGTCGAGCTCGCGATGCGCTACGGCGTGCACGTCCACGTGTGCACGAGCTTCGACGACAGACCGGGCACGATGGTCGTGCCGGAGGAGCCCCAGATGGAATCCGTGCTGGTCTCGGGCGTCGCGCTCGAGCGCAACGAAGCGAAGGTCACCTTGGTCGGCGTGCCCGACGTGCCGGGCGTAGTCGCGAAGATCTTCGGTGCGACCGCCGAGCTGGGCATCGTGGTCGACATGATCATCCAGAACGCGGGCGCCAACGGGCGCGCCGACGTTTCGTTCACGGTGCCCGAGGCCGAGCTCGATCGCGCGGCCGCGGCGATCGCCGCGATCGAATTCGGCGCCGACGCACCCGTCATCGTCACCGACCGCGAGATCTGCAAGATCTCGATCGTCGGGCTCGGCATGCGCACGCACGCCGGGGTCGCGGCGAAGGCGTTCGGCATCCTCGCGAACGAGAGCATCAACGTGCAGATGGTCTCGACCTCCGAGATCAAGATCTCGGTGGTCGTGCACGAGCGCTACGGCGAGCTCGCGCTGCGGGCGTTGCACGACGGCTTCGGCCTGGGAGCACAACCGTCGTGAAAGTGCTGGTCACCGGTGCGAGCGGGCACGTCGGCGGCAACCTCGTGCGCGCGCTCGTCGATGCGGGCCGCGACGTGCGGGTGCTGGTGCGCGACGATCGTGCGGCGATCGACGGCTTGCCGGTCGAGATCGTGCGCGGCGAGGTCGGCGATGCCGACAGCGTCGCGAAGGCGATGCACGGCGTCGACACGCTCTTCCATCTCGCGGCGCGGATCTCGATCCTCGGCGATCCCGGCGGCGCGGTGACGCGCACCAACGTCGAAGGCGTGCGCACCGTCGCTCGTGCGGCACGCGAAGCCGGCGTGCGTCGGATGGTGCACATGAGCTCGTGCCACGCGTTCGACCTCGATCACACCGCGGACATCGACGAGCGGGCGCCCCGGCCGAAGCCCACCGATCCTCTATACAACCAGACCAAGCACGCCGGCGAGCAGGCGCTGCGCGAAGAGATCGCGCGCGGGTTGTCGGCGGTGATCGTGAACCCCACCGGTGTGATCGGTCCGTTCGACTTCAAGCCGTCGCGCATGGGTCGGTTCTTCCTCGCACTCGCGCGCGGCCACCTGCCGAGCCTCGTCGACGGCGGCTTCGACTTCGTCGACGTCCGCGATCTCGTGCAGACCACGCTGGCCGCCGAAACGCGCGGGCGCGTCGGCGAGAACTACCTCGCCGGTGGTCGTTGGGTGCGCGTGCGCGAGGTCGCCGACATCGCGGCGAAGGCGTGCGGCGTGACGGCGCCGAAGCTGAGCGCGCCGATGTGGCTCGCGCGGATCGGTGCACCGGTGATGGACGGGTTCGGCCGCGTCACCGGCAAGGAGCCGCTGTACACCAGCGAGTCGTTGCACGCGCTGCGCGGCGGCAAGATCGACAGCACGAAGGCGAAGACCGAGCTCGGCCACTCGCCGCGCCCGCTCACCGAGACGATCCGCGACATCTACGACTGGTTCGCGCGCACGAACATGCTGCCCACGCGCAAGAGCGGCTGGTAGTCAGCGCTCGAGATACGCGACGATCAGCCGGGTCAGCTCGTCGGCGAGCTGCGTGCGGGGGATCGGGGTGTCGCCGGTCGTCACCCAGCGGTGGGTGAGCGACTCGAGCAAGTCGACGACGAGACCCATGGCCTGTTCCGCTTCGTGCGCAACCCGATCTTCACGATGATGATCGTCGCCAGCATCGGGCTCGCGCTCGTGTGCTCGACACCGCCGCTGCTCGCCGCGCCGCCCGTGCTCGTGCTCGCGCTCGAGATCCAGGTGCGCATCGTCGAAGAGCCGTGGCTGCGCGGCCGCCACGGCGGGCGCTATCTCGCGTGGGCGCGCCGCACCGGTCGCTTCGTGCCCGGGTTCGGTACCTCGGCACGACGACGTCGACGAACGCAGTCGAGCCGTCGTAGGGCAGCTCGCCGCATACCGCGTTCGCCCAGTCGCCGCCCGTCGCCGAGCACACGCGGAACGCCTGCGCGTCGGTCACCTGCGTCGACGACGACGGACACGCACCGTCGAACACGGTCGTTATGCCGCGCCCGAGGATCGGCGCGCCGATACACGGCGCGACCCAGCTGCCGTCGCCGCGCTGCACGTCGAGCGAGTACTCCGCACCCGTGAGGCGCTCGTTCCAACGCACGTCGACCTCACTGACGGCGCCGCCGTCGAGCGGCACGAACAATCGATCCGCGCCGCCGTCGTACGCGGCCTCGGCGTAGCTCGTCCAGGTGCCGTCGGTCGACCAGTACACACGGAACGCCGCCACCTCGGACTTCGCGATGCGCTGATCGCCGCCGTCCGGACAGATGCCGCGATAGCGGGTCGTGACCGCGTCGCCGATGCGCCCGGTCGCGATGCACGGCCCGACCACGGTGCCGTCCTTCGCGACGATGTCGACCGAGTACACCGCGTCGGGCACGGCGCTCCAGCGCAGGTCGACGTAGGTGAGCGCGACGATCGAGCCGTCGTCGGCGAAGCCGATGCGCTGCTTGTGCGTGCTGCGTCCGGTGAGATTGCCGGCGTCGTCGAACTCGCCCATGTGGAACACGTTGAAGAGCTCACCGCGACGCTCGACGATCGAGTTGTGCCCGTGCGACTCGACGAGATCGCCGTCGGCACTGCGCAGTGCCTCGCTGTGCCGTCGCACCGCGCGTGCGCGGGTGAGATCCGCGACGCCGTCGCCCATCACGTAGAACATCGCGTACTGGCTGTCGTAGAAGCCCGCGCTGAAGAAGAGGTAGTGCTTGCCGTCCCGCGCGAAGTAGTCGGGGCCTTCGTTGATCGACTCCTCGTACGCGCCGAGCCCGTACACCGCCGGACCCGCGGCCATCACGAGCGACGCAGGATCGCCGACGCGGAACGTCGCGATGTTGTTGCCGCCCGAGAACCACACGTACGAGAACCACTGCGACTGCCCGTCGTCGTACAGCGCAGAGTCGATGCGTACGGTGTGGTTGCAGCCGTCGGCCGTGCAGCCGCTCTCGATCATGCTGCGCGGCAATCCGCCGCCGCCGTCGAACAACGCTGCGGGTCCGAACGCGAAATCGCCGTTCGGTGCAGTCGCGACGAATGTCGTGACGTCCTGCCCGGCTGCTGGACACGCCGCGCCCTTGCCGACGCGCTGCGCCGAGAAGTGCAGCACGTGGCCGTCGCCGTCCTTCGCGAGATCGGGCGCCCAGATGAAGCAGTAGTCGTGCTCGGCGTCGAGCGCCGAAGGATCGTAGTGCGCGACGTCTTCGAACACGACGAGGTCGGTCGACTCGTAGATCGGCACGTCGACGGTGCTGCCCGTGCCGACGAGATGGAAGAGATCGTCGTGCTCGCGCAAGATGTCGGGATCGGCGAGCCCGGGCACGAGCAACGATCGCCGGTGATAGTCGTCGCCGTGCGACTCGCACGCGTCGCCGACGAAGCCCTCGTCGCACGTGCACACGTCGTTCGCACATGTGCCGTGGCCGCTGCAGTCGTCGCACGACGGCGGCGCATCGTCGTCGCTTCCGTCCGAGGGACCAGCGCTGCTCGACGCATCGACGCTGCTGCCCGAGTCGAGCCCGCTGTCGGTGCCCGCGTTCGCCGATGTGCCGCCGACCTCGCCTGCGCTGCCCTCGGCCTCGCCGTCGTGCATCGGCGCGCCCTCCGACGCGCACGCGCATGCGAGCACGATGACGTGCGAGATCGGCCGTCGCATGTTCCCAGCATCGCATGCACGCCGTGCAAGCGCGGCGCAGGTACGTCGCGTAGGCAACTCTGCGTAGGCATTCGTGCGCCGCGCGGAGGCACGAATGCGTCGTGGTAGCGTGATCGCGTGCAACGCCTCGTCGTCGCCGCGCTCGCGATCGTCTCGTGCAACGCGCCCGAGCAATCCTCGACGCAGGCGTACCAACCGAGCAGCGAGTCGAGCGCGGGCGATCGCGACGGCTCGAGCAGCGAGGCCGGCGGCAGCGAGAAGAGCGACACCGCACCGGCCGACAGCGAAGGCGAAGGCACGACCACGACGAGCATCACGACGACCGATGCGGAGACCACGACGTCGTCGACCACGAGCGACGGCACCACCGGCGAGCCGCTGCCGGAGTTCGACGACGTACCGTGGCAGACCGGCGACGAGATCGGCTACGGCGTCGCATACAAGGACCTGCTCGATCCGAACGCGCACAATGCCTTCATCGGCTACGCGGGCTATCCGTTCCCGCTCGATGCCTCGCAATCGTGGGTGCGCGAGCTGTGGCTCGCACGACTGCGCGAGCTCGGCGTGCGCCACGTGTGGGCGGTGCAAGGCCCCGCGACCGTCGGCTACGTCGATCTCGAGGTCGGCAACTCGTTCATCGCCGCGAAGCTCGGCGAGGTGCTCGACGAAGAGAGCAAGGTGATCGTCGCCGCGCACAGCTCGGGCAGCTACGTCGCACACGAGCTGGTCGGCCAGCTCGAAGGCGGGCTCGACGGCAACGGCATCACCGCCGACAAGCTGATCTACTTCAACCTCGACGGCGGCACATCGGGCCTCTACGACGCCGCTGTGCAACGACTGCACCGCGCGTACTTCGTGAGCGTGTACGACAGCAACACCGGCACGAGCGCGCCCAACCGCGACGCGATGCAGTACCTCGACTCGCAATGGCACGCACATGGCGGCTACCTCGAGCTCGAAGGCAATGGCTCGGGCTGCAGCAGCGGCGCGCAGTGGTGCCTGCACATGGTCGTGATCAACCAGCTCCCCCACGACCCGTACGACAGCGACGTGATCGACTACTACGACTTCATGGATCGCCCGGTCGTCACGTCGTACATCGACATGGTCGCCGACGACGCGGGGCTCTGAAGTGCGACGCGTCGTCCCGGCGCTGCTCGTTTGCGTCGCTGCCTGCGCGACGCCGGCGAAGCGCGTCGCGACGCCGCAGATCACGACGCCGAACGTGCAAGTGCAGATCGAGCAACACTTGCTCGCCCGCGTTCGCGTCGACGGCGAGAGTCAGAATCTCGCGCTCACGCAGCGCATGACCGAGCATCGCGTGCCCGGCGTGAGCATCGCAGTGTTCGACCACTACGAGCTCGTCTGGGCTGGCAGCTACGGCCTCGCCGACAGCTACACCGGTGAAGCGGTGCGCGACACGACGCTCTTCCAGGCCGGATCGATCAGCAAGTCGGTGAATGCGCTCGCGGTCTTGTCGGTCGCCGCGGAGGGCAAGCTCGACCTCGATGCGCCGATCAACGAAGCGCTGCGCAGCTGGAAGCTTCCCGACAACGAGCTCACGCGCAGCTCACCGGTGACCTTGCGACGCCTGCTCAGCCACAACGCGGGCACGACCGTCCACGGTTTCCCGGGCTACGCCGAAGGTGCGCCGGTTCCGTCGCTCACACAGGTGCTCGACGGCGAACCGCCCGCGAACACACCAGCGGTTCGCGTCGATGTCGCGCCCGGATCGATCGTGCGCTACTCGGGCGGTGGAACCACCATCACACAGCTCGCGTTGGTCGACACGTTCGGCGAGCCGTACCCCGTGATACTCGCGCGGCTCGTGCTCGCCCCGCTCGGCATGGCGAACAGCACGTACGAGCAACCGCTTCCGCCGCAACGCATCTCCTCCGCGGCGGCGGGACATCATCGCGACGGGACGGTCGTGCCCGGGAAGCGACACGTCTATCCCGAGATGGCCGCGGCGGGACTGTGGACCACGTCGACCGATCTGGCGCGGTTCTTCGCCGAGCTCGCGCTCGCGCGCGCGAATCGATCGAAGCGCGTCAGCCACTCGATCGCCACGGCGATGACGACCGCGAGCGACAGCGCGAGCGGCAGCGGGCTCGGCGTCTTCGTCTCCGAGCGCAACGGCACGGCGCTCTTCGGACATGGCGGCGCCGACGAGGGTTTCCAAGCGCTCGCGATCGCGAGCGTCGACGGCTACGGGCTCGTCGTGATGGCCAACTCCGACAACGGCTTCGCGCTCATTCCGGAGATCGAGCGCACGGTCTTCGCCGCGATGGGCTGGCCCGCCGCCGAGCCGCCGATCGTACGCATCGCGCTCACGCCTGCGCAACGCGACCGCATGCGCGGAGACTTCGCCATGGCCGGCGGCCCACCACTTTCGATCGTCGCGACCGCGAACGGCCTCGCCGTCGTGCGCCCGTTCGAGGATCCCGTGGAGCTGGTGCCGGTGTCGGCCGATCGCCTGGTTCGTGTCGACAACGGCAGGCGCTACACCTTCACGAGCGCCGATGCGTTCGCCATCCACGAGGGCGACGTCGAGCGCGGGAACGCGACGCGACTGCCCGCGTCCACGCGCCCGCCACTCTTCGATCTCGCGGACGGCGGTTTCGACGACGCGGTCGCAGCATGGAAGGAGCTGCGGCGACGCGAGCCGGGCTCGCCGATCGCACAGCGGCAGCTGCACATCGACTACGCGAACGAGCTACTGGTCACCGGTCGAGTCGATGGTGCCCTCGTGGTGTTCCGCGCGACGGTTGCGGTCTTTCCGGAGTCCGCGGACGCAGCGGCATGGCTCGGGTATGCGCTCGCACAAACCGGCGATCGTGCAGGTGCGATCGCGAGCTACCAGCAAGCGCTCGACAGGCTCGACGCGGATTCGACCGCGAGCGACAAAGCAGAAATACGAAAGGAAGCGGAGGTCGAGCTCGCGAAGCTGCGCGGCGGCGACTAGCCGGCGCTCTTCGCTTCGAGCTCGGCCCAGCGATCGGCGAGCGCGACTGCGTGGGCGCGCGCTGCCTTCGCGCGATTGAACGCCGCGCGCTGCTCGGCTTCCGGCAGCGCGTACAGCTCGGGCTTCGCCAGCTCCGCTTCGAGCCGCACCGCTTCTCCTTCCGCGGCGTCGACCTTCTCGAGCAATCCCTCGAGCTCGCGTTGCTCCGCCCACGTCAGCTTCTTCGCCGACGTCGGCGACGGCGACGCTGCGACCGGCTTCGCGGGCTCCTTCGCGCGCTCGAGCGCCGCCGCATCGGCCAGCGCCTCCGCTCGCTTCGCGGCCCAGTCGGTGTAGCCGCCCTGGTACTGCACGACGCCCTCGCCTTCGAACGCGAGGATCGAGGTCGCCACGCGATCGAGGAACCAGCGATCGTGCGTGACCACCAGCACCGTGCCCGGATAGTCGATCAACATCGCCTCGAGCGAACCCAGCGTGTCCACGTCGAGATCGTTGGTCGGCTCGTCGAGCACGATCACGTTCGCGCCGTCGCGCAAGATGCGAGCGAGCGCTACGCGGGCCCGCTCGCCGCCCGACAGCGTGCCGATCAGCTTGCGTTGATCGTGGCTCGCGAAGCCGAAGCGCTCGAGGTACTGGCGCCCGTCGAAGCGCTGCTCGCCGATCACGATCTCGCCGCGCTCGGCCGCGACGGCATCGAACACGGTCTTGGTGTCGTCGAGCCCGCTGCGCAGCTGATCGAGCACGGCGATCCGCGTGTTGCGACCGTGCCGCACGCTGCCGGCGAACGGCGGCAGCTTCTCGAGCAGCACCTGCAACAGCGTGGTCTTGCCGCAACCGTTCGGGCCGACGATGCCGACACGCTCGCCCGCCGACAACCGCAGGGTCAACCCGCGCACCAGCACGCGCTCGTCGCGTGCGACCGAGAGGTTCTCGGCCTCGAGCACGACGTTGCCCGAGCGCACGTGCTCGATCGCCAGCTCGACGCCACGCTCCGCGCGCGCAGGTGCACGCTCGATCGCCGCCTCGGCGCGATCGATGCGCGCGCGCTGCTTGGTCGTGCGCGCCGCGGGGCTGCGCCGCAACCACTCCAGCTCGCGCCGCAGGAAGTTGCGACGATTGGCTTCGACGCGCTCCGCATGCGCCTCGCGCTCGGCCTTCGCTTCGAGATAGCTGGCCCAGCCACCCTCGTACGCATGCACCTCGCCGCCCTCGACCTCGAGGGTGCGTCCCACCACGCGATCGAGCAGGTAGCGATCGTGCGTGACGAGCACGAGCGCGCCGCGGAAGCGCTCCGACAACCACTGCTCGAGCCACTCGACCGCGTCGATGTCGAGATGGTTGGTGGGCTCGTCGAGGATCGCGAGATCGGGCGCCGCCACCAGCACGCGCGCGAGCGCGACGCGGCGACGCTCGCCGCCGCTCATGGTCGCGAGCTCGCGCGTCGTCGCGCGCACGCCCATGTGATCGAGCATCGTCTCGGCTTCGTGCTGCACCGACCAACCGCCGAGCTCCTCGACCTCTGCACCTGCACGCGCCTGCGCGTCGAGCAGCCCAGCGAGCTCGCCCTCGCCCCGCTCGAGTCGCGCCGAAATCTCGGCATGCCGCGCAATCGCGTCGCGCCAACGCCCGAGCCCTTCGAGCACCGCATCGATCGCGGTGGTGCCGGGCGCGAAGCGTGGCTCCTGTTCGAGCCAACCGACCCGCAGCTGATTGCGCGCGATCACACGACCCTCGTCGGGCCGCTCCTCGCCGACGAGAATCCGCGCGAGCGTGCTCTTGCCGGCGCCGTTCTTGCCGACGAGGCCGACGCGTTCGTGGGCCGCGATCGACAGCGACGCATTGCGCAGCACTTCGCGTGTGCCATAGCTGCGCCGCAAGCCTTGTGCGTCGAGGATCGTCAGGCCCGCGGAGTATAGAGGACCCTCGCCGTGCGTTCAGGTGAGCCGGGCGACGACGCGAATTCTCCGCTTGCAAGCACGCGGCGAGGGCCGCGACACTCACGGCTCGCCATGTCCACCACGATCCGCACCCTGATCACCGCCCTTTCACTCGGTGCGCTCGCGGCCGGCACCGCCGCCTGCAAGCCCCCGCCGTACCCGAAGTGCAAGAAGGACAAGCACTGCAAGGCCGACCTCGGGGAGAAGTGTGTCGACGGCAGCTGTCAGAACTGCAAGGACGACACGCAGTGCGCCGACAAGGGCGCCGCGAACAAGTGCATCGAGTTCCGCTGCCAGGATCCCACGAAGGTCGGCACCGGCGGCACCGGTGGCGGTGAGATCGGTGATCCGTGCACGCAGCAGCTCGACTGCACCGGCGGCTGGGCGTGCACCGCAGGCCAGTGCACGCAGTGCACCGACGACGCCGAGTGCTCACCGTCCACGTGCAACCTCAACACCGGTCGCTGCTCCAACACCGGTCAGTGCCAGACCGACGATCAGTGCAAGATGGACGAGATCTGCGACGGTGGCACCTGCGTGTTCTCGGGTTCCGATCCGGCGCCGGGCTCGGGTCCGTGCAACCTCGAAGCGGTGTACTTCGGCTTCGACTCCGATCAGGTCGGCGAGAAGCAGGCCGCCGACGTCGAAGCGCTCGCGGCGTGCATCGCCGAGCAGAACCGTCAGGTGATCCTCGAGGCGTACGCCGACAACGTCGGCACCGAGGAGTACAACATCCAGCTCAGCGATCGCCGCGGCAACTCGGTGAAGAACATGCTGGTGAACAAGGGCGCGCCCGCGGAGCTGTTGCAGGTGCTCGCGAAGGGCAGCCTCGAGTCGACCGGCACGACCGAAGCCGAGCGCTCGAAGGACCGCCGGGTGCAGTTCATCTTCCCGTAGGAACGCGCAGCGTTCCTACGGGCCCGAGCGCGTGCCCGTGCCCGTGCCGATCGCATGGTCGGCCGGCGCACGGTTCGGGCACGGAAACGCGTCTGGCTGCAATCGGCGGAGCGCGATAGCATGATGAAGTGCGCGGCTCGTTCCTCGGCCCAGCGGCGCTCTTCATCACCGGTTGCTACACCGGTCTGTCGACCGCGCAATCCGGCGACGACGCGAGCGAAGGCGCCGCGTCGGCGAGCGACGGCAGCGGCAGCGACACCGGCAGCGATCTCCCGGTACCCGACGACGTCGCCGAAGAGATCGGCATCTCCGGTCTGCGTCGCCTCTCGATCGCCGAGTACACGCAGACGGTGATCGATCTGCTCGGCATGACGCCCGAGCAAGTGCAGGAGCTGCTCCCCGCGGACACGCTCACGCCGTTCGACAACGACTACACCACGCAGACCGCCTCCGAAGCGCTCGTCAAAGGCCTCGAGCTGCTCGCCGGCGACATCGCCGATGCGGTCGTCGCCGACGCGACGCTGCGCAGCGCGCTCGTGCCGTGCACACCGACCGGCCCCGACGACGCCGCGTGCTACCGCGAGTTCCTCACGAGCTTCGGTCGTCGCGCGCTGCGACGCACGCTCTCCGACGAAGAGCTCGATCGCTTCGCAGTCCTGCAATCCTACGGCGTCGACGAGGGCGACTTCTGGGCCGGCATCGCGGCCGCGCTGCGCATGTTCCTGCAGCACCCCGAGCTGGTCTACCGCGTCGAGCTCGGCACGCCGGTACCCGACGCACCCGATCTCTTCCGCTTGAACGGATGGGAAGTCGGCGCGCGCCTGTCGTACTTCCTCGTCGGCAGCACGCCACCCGACTGGTTGCTCGACGCCGCCGAAGCCGGTGAGCTCGACACCAGCGAAGGCATCGCGTCGGCCGCGGTGATGCTGCTGGACGATCCACGCGCACGTGCACGCGTCGTCCGCTTCCACTCGCTGTGGCTCGCCTACGCGAACCTCAGCGAGACCGGCGTCTACGCCGACATGCACACCGAGACCGCGGCGCTGGTCGAGCGCATCGTCTTCGACGATCGCCGCCCGTGGGTCGACATGCTCACGTCGAACGAGACCTGGCTGACGCCCGAGCTCGCCGAACACTACGGCTTGCCCGTTCCCGCGGAGCCGAGCTGGGTCGCGTATCCCGACGACGGTCGCGCGGGCCTGCTCTCGCACGGCACGTTCTTGTCGGTGGGCGCGAAGTTCGGCGACACCAGCCCCACGCAGCGCGGCAAGCTCGTGCGCACGAAGCTCTTCTGCCAGGAGATCCCCAAGCCGCCGCCGGATCTCATGGTCGACGTCTGCGCGCCACCGCCAGCGGATCCCGACGCGTGCAAGATCGATCGCTACTTCATGTCGCACGAAGACGCGTGCAAGGGCTGCCACGAGCAGATGGATCCCATCGGCTTCGGGCTCGAGAACTACGACGCGAGCGGAGTCTTCCGCACCACCGACCTCGATCGCCCCGAGTGCGTCATCGCCGGTGACGGCGACTTCGTCGGGCTCGGCACCTTCAACGGCCCCGCGCAGCTCGCCGCGCTCGCGGTCGAATCCGACGGGCTCGAGCCCTGCGTCGCGCAGCAGCTCTATCGCTTCGCTGTCGGTCGCACCGAGCTCGACGTGCACGACGGCACGCTCGTGCAACGCGTCGCCGACGAGAGCTCCGTCGACGGACAGCTCGACATGCTCGCGTTCATCACCGGCTACGTCGGCGCCGAAGCGTTCCGCTATCGCCGGGAGGAGTCACCATGACTCGTCTGCACGGCCCACGGGGCCTGGGGCGTCGACGATTCCTGCGCGGGATCGGTGGCACCACGATGGCGCTGCCGTTCCTCGAGCTGTTCATGCCCCGCAAGGCCCGCGCGGGCACGCCCATCCATCGCTACGCATTCCTGTTCGCCGGCTTCTCGATCGGCTCGTACGGCAACGATCGCATCGCACCCGCGGCCGAAGGTCCGTGGAACGGCGTGGTCACGCGCGCACTGCAGCCGCTCGTGGATCTCGGCGTCTCCGAAGACGTCAGCCTCGTGTCCGGCCTCGAGATCCCCGTCGGCACGGACATTCCGGTCGCCGGTCGACCGGCGTCGTTCCACTCGACCAGCCATCAAGTGCTCGCGACCGGGCAGCGCTTCGACGAAGCGCGCTACGGCGAGCTGCCCGCGCCCTCGTCCGACTGGATCGCCGCGAGCGTGCTCGCCCAGGACACGCCGCAGCCGGTGCTCACCTATCGCGCGCAGCCGTCGTTTTATCGCGTCGATTCCGACGGCGGCACCGACGGCGTGATCTCGGCGCGCACGAATGCGCAGGGCGAGCTCGAGCAAGTCCCACCGATCACGAGCCCACGCCTCGCGTTCGAGTCGCTCTTCTCCGGCTTCGTGCCGCCCGACCCCGCCGAAGCACTGAAGGCCAAGCGCTTGCTCGAGATGCGCAAGAGCGTCGTCGATCTCGTCGCCGACGATGCGAGCACGCTCATCGGCAAGCTCGGCAACGCCGACAAGATTCGCATGCAGCGTCACTTCGACGAGCTGCGCGCGCTCGAGTCACGGCTCGACGAGCTCGAGCTGCCCGACGCGCCCGCCTGCATGATGCTGCCCGATCCCGGCGACGATCCGCCCATCGGCGACGGCATCGATCCCTCCGGCGGCGCCGACTACAACTCGTACTACGAGAACGCCAACGGTTACTCCGACGAAGAGCTGCGCGCGACGGTGATGACCGACCTCGTGCACATGGCGTTCACCTGCGACATCTCGCGCGTCGCTTCGTACATGCTGACGTTCGCGCAGTGCTTCATGAACATGTACACGCTGCTCGGGCTGCCCAGCGATCTGCACGAGATCACCCACGGCAGCATCGGCGACAACGAAGACGAGATGCAGGATGCGCTGGCCGACTGTGCCGCGTGGCACGTGAAGCACTTCGCACGGCTCGTCCAGAAGCTGCGCGACACCGAAGACTTCGACGGCGCGTCGATGCTCGACACCACCGGCCTCGTGCTCGCGTTCGAAGGCGGCTGGGGTTTCGATCTCGAGAGCGGCGGCGATCTCAGCCCGCACTCCACCCAGAACATGGTGATGCTGGTGGGCGGGCGCGCGGGTGGTCTGCACGACACCCCGGGTCGCCACATCCGCGCGACGGGCATCCATCCCGCCGCAGTGCTCAACACCGTGCTGAAGGCCGTCGGCGTCGATCAAACGCTGGGCGAAGTGCCCGACACGGTGGACGCCCTCATCGGCTGATTGCGAGCGGCCGCGACGCCGCCGTCGCGCGATCGGGGTCTGCAGGCGCCAATGGTGATCGCCGTGCGAGAACTTCGAGCCGTCCCGCTAGCGGCTTCGTACAAAAGGTGCCAAGCTGCTAACCGCGGAAAGCGCCTCCGGCGGCCCGGTAGGCGTGAAGGTAAGGTCCGGTCCTCGCCATTCAGGCCTGGGCCTCGGCCTGCCGAGGAGAGGGTGCAATGAAGACGTATCGACTTGCCTTCGGATTGCCGCTGCTCTCGTCGCTCGCGTGTACCAGCCAGCCCGGCGCCGGCACCACGAACGACGATGCGACGGTCGGCTCGATCACCACGACCGTGACGACGGCGAACTCGGAGACCGGCGAGAGCTCCGCAGGATCCGCGAGCACTGCCGGCACCGGCGACTCGACGGCCGCTGCGAGCACCGGCAACGTGGACGAGTCCGGCGACGGGCCCAAGTGGGACGTCGGCGGCGCGGTGGATCCCGGGGACTGCGAAGATTCCATGGCGGGGATCTACTGCAAGGAGAACGTCGCCACCGAGTGCGACGGCAGCGGCAACGTCGTCTCGCAGGGCAGCTGCTTGCCCGACCTCTGCATCGAGGGCCAAGGCTGCGTCGAGTGTCTCGCGGGCGAGTTCCACTGCTCCGGTCCGCGCGTGATGAGCTGCAACGCCGACGCGAACCCGCCGCACTGGGTCGAGATCGACGTGTGCGACGCACAAGGCGGTCAGGCATGCAGCGTCGCGCTCGGCGGATGCGAAGTGCCGCAGGTGAACGGCAGCAACATCCCGACCGGCGAGTACTACCAGTACGCGCTCTTCAACGGCGGCGTGTACACCGGCGGCTTCGACGTCGACACGTACGACGACATGGTCTACGTCACGGCGAACACCGGCGCGCAGGAAGTCCACGTCTATCAGGTCGCGTTGCTCGACTCCGACGGCGACGGGATGCTCGAGCCCAACCAGCATCCGCTCAACCCCGATGACACCGGTCCGGTCGAAGAGCGCACCATCGCGTTCGTCGAGACGATCCCCGGCGTCACCGTGGCGGACGTCGGGCTCATCGCATCGGAGATCTACGCGCTCGACGATCGCATCTACGTCGGCGGCCACGAGATCCGCGAGTACATCTTCGGCATGGGTGGCAACACCATCGTGACGAACGCGCCGACGTGGACGTACTTCGGCACGGGCTTCTTCTCGCAGGTCGGCTACGACGACATGAACGAGGTCTGGTACGCGTCGAACGAAGCGCAGCGTCGCGTGCTGCAGCACGACGCCGAGACGGACACGTGGGGCATCGCGTTCCTGTATCCGGATCTCGTCGGCAGCCACATGGACGGCCTCGAGATCGTGACCGACCCCAACACCGGCACGCCGTACGTCTACGTCTCCGACATGACGAGCGACTTCATCGGTCAGTACCGTCTCGATCGCGAGCTCGGTTGGGTGCAAGAGAACCTGTTCCAGTACGCGGACGCCACGAGCGACTCCGTCGAAGGCATGGGCTTCGGCTACCTCAACCACTTCTGGGTCACCGGCTACAGCACGCTCTTCGAGCTCGGCGGCGGCGACCTTGCGGTCTACACCGAGCCCACGCCGACCGGCTGACGTCGTCTTCGCACGCAGTCGCGAAAAAACGAAGGCCCACCACGGTGGGCCTTCGTATTGGTTGCATCGTCGGCGCTTCGGCTCAGCCCGGTTCGAGCATGAACGGATAGGTGACCGCGACCGATCCGCCGCCGTCGGGCTTGGGGAACTTCCAGCGCTTCACCGCGTTCACGATGCAGTCGGTGACCTCTTGATCGGGCAGCGTCGACTCGACCGCCTTCGCGCTCTCCACTCCGCCGGAGAAGGAGATCGTGAACTGCACCGCGACGCGACCGGCAAGGTTCTCGTTCTTCACGAGCCCGAGGTTGTAGCAGTGGCGTACTTCGTCGATGTGCGCACGCACGACGCGACGCACGATGTCTTTGTCGAGGCCCGCCCCCACGGTGGCCTTCGTGTACTTCGCCTTCGGGTCGAGCGGATCCGTGCCGCTCGATGCCGGCACCGGATCGCCCGGCTGCGGCGCCATCTCACCCTGCTTCACGCTCGCGGCCATGCCGGGGCGCGCCATCATCAGTGTGATCGGTAGCTGCAGCTCCGCGGCGGGCACGTCGATCACCTTGATCCACGGCTGGTAGCCGTCGCGGTTGACCTTCAGCTCGTGCTTGCCCGCGGGCAGGTTCGTCGCGACGAACGGCGAAGGTCCGGCGATCGGCTGTCCGTCGATCTCCACCGTCGCATCGCCCGGCGCGACGTCGAGCACGAGATGCCCGAGCTTCTCGATCTGCATTTCGCCGGTGACGACGACGGGCGTCGCCGACGGTGTGGGCTTCTCGACGATCACCGGCTCGGGCGCAGTCGGACGCGCGACGCTGATGACCAGCGCGGCCGCAGCCGCAGCGGCTGCGAACACCGCCGCACCGGTGGCGACCACCGTGCTCGATCGCGAGGGTTGTGCGAACACCAACGGAGGCGTGAGCGGAGCGCCTTCGTGGACACGAGACATCACGCGCGCAGAGAGATCGTGGGGTACGTCGGGCACGGTCCATTCCTCCAACCGCTGCTGTTGCAGCTCGTCCAGTTGCTGATCATCGCTCACGGTGCACCTCGGCCAAGCGGCGCTGCAGGGCTGCACGCGCACGAAACAGTCGCGACTTCACGGTGCCGAGATCGATGTCGAGGATCTCGGCGATCTCGGGATATGCGAGCTCGTGGTAGGCGCGCAGCACGAAGGTCGCGCGGATCTCCGGCGCGAGCGTCTCGACCGCGTCTGCGATCGCGACGAGGCTCGCGCTGCGCTCGACGATCTCGTCGGGTCGTTCCTCCGCGACGAGTGCTTCATCGTCGATCGGCGCGAGCTCCGGTCGTCGTCGCCGCAGCTCCGAGATCGCCGTGCGAGCCGCGATCGTGAGCACCCACGTCGACAGCGGCGCATCGTGATCGAGCTGCAAGCGCGGCAACCCGCGCAACACGGCGACCAGCGCGTCCTGGGCGACGTCCTCGGCGAGCCCGTCCTGCGCCGCGCGCCCGAGGATGCGCCACACCACCGTCCACACCGGCTTCTCGAAGCGCGCGAGCACGGCCTCTTGCGCCCACGGCAGCCCGGCCTTGGCGGCCGCGACCGTTGCGGGATCGAGCTCTCCGCCGGTCTTGGGAACCGCTCGCAAGCGCACTGCACCGGACACATCCGGGTTCTCGCGCGACCCGGGGCAAAGGTTCCCCGCGCGTTTCTCGAGCCCGACGCGGCTTTGCCGGCGGGCGCGACCAAACTCAACCGGGCGGGCGCGGCTTGCAGACGCCGCCGCCTTCGATCTGCGCGTTGGTGCGGAAGGTGTTGAGCGTCTCCCAGTTGTCGACCGGGTTCTGCGGGATCGTCGAGTCCTCGCGCACGTTGGTCACGTAGTACGCGTGCTGATTCCAGATGCGCCGCGCTTGGATCCACCGGTCGTCGGCATCGCGGATCGCTTGCAGCGCGGGCTGTCCCGAGGTCGACACCACGAGGATCTCCGCCGAGCCGTCGTTGTCGATGTCGGCCACCGTCGGGTACTCGCTGATCGTCGGGCTCGAGCGCGCTTGCTCGAGCAACACGTTGCCGGTGAGCCCGTCGTAGATGCGGAAGTACTGCTCGTCGGCGTACATCGCTTCGGCGACGCCGTCACCGAGGAAGTCGAACGCAGTGCCACCGGCCGCGCCCGAGTAGTCGGCGATGGTCACCTGCCACAGCACGTCGCCCGCGTCGGGCCCTTGGTAGACCGCGTAGTACTGCTGCGACGAGCTCGCCCAATCCGACACTTCGTCGCCGTCGAAGTCGTGGATCGTGCCGGGCCGTTGCCACACGAGATATCCGCTCGCGGCGATGCCGGTCGGCGTCACCGGCCCGTACTCGATGGTGCCGTCATGGTTCACCATCCACAGCCCCTGCCCCGAGGTGATGAAGATCTCCGGCTCGTCGTCGTCGTCGAGATTGCCGACCTGCGGGATCGATTGCGACGTGATCGTCGGATAGTTCTCGAAGTACACCGTGCCGTCGTGGCGATACGCGGAGTGGCCGGTGATCACCTCCATCTCGCCGTCGCCGTCGAGATCCGCCGCGGTGGTGCACTCGAGCTCGCCGGGATTGGGGTTGTTCTGCTCCCACATCACGTTGCCGTCGTGATCGTAGACCTCGTGGTTGAACACGATCTCCACGTCGCCGTCGGCGTCGAGGTCGTGCAGCGCGACCGCACCCGACTCGCGATAGAACTGCGACGCGCCGCTGCCTCCGTCGGTGTTCGTCCACTTCAACGTGCCGTCGTGCTCGAAGGCCTTCAGCCGGAAGCTGCCGCCGTCGATGTAGAGCGCGACGATCTCCGGCAAGCCATCGCCGTCGATGTCGCCGAACGCCGGCGTACCGGTGCACGAGATCTGCTCCGACAGCGGGATCGAGAAGTGCTCGGTGCCGGTCTCACCGTCGAGCACGTGGAGGTAGCACGCCGTCGAATAACTGATCGAGACGTTCGACACGAGCAGCACGTCGGGCACGTCGCAGAGATCGATGCTGCCGTCGTTGTTGTCGTCGGTGAAGTTGCCCACGAGCGGGGTGACCCAGCTCTGCTCGGTCATGCCGAACGTCCACTGCACCGCGGGCTCGAAGCTGTCCGCCGGCGCTTCGATGCCGCAGTCGCCGATCGCGTCCATGTCGTCGACGACGTGGCAGGTGGGCTGCGGGCCGTCGGTGTCGTCGGGCATGTCGGGCGCACCGCCGACGTCGAACTTCGGGCCGTCGTCGGTGCTCGCGCTGCTCGAGCCGCTGCCGTCGGGCGACACCGTGCCGGTGCCACCGCTCTCCGAGCCTCCGCTGCTGGACCCGGCGCTCGTGGGGTCCGTGCTCGTGAGCGATTCGCCGGTGGACACCGACTCGTTGCCGGTCGTCGAGGCCGTGTCGCCACAGCCGATCACGAGCAAGGTCGAGCACCCAATCCACGTGCGCAAGCTCGTCATCGTCGTAGTCCATGGTCAGGGTAGGCGGCCGGCATCGCTCCCGGTAGAGGAATTCTCCGCGCGCTCGAACGCGGCCCACTCCGCCTGCAACCTGCGCGAGCACGACGCGTCGACCGATTTGGCGACCTTTTCGCGGTCGAGCGTGCCCGGGCCGGCGGCCGCGAGCAGCAGCTGCGCACGCACGAATGCGTAGTGGGCCAGCCGTGCGCTCTCGGGCGCGGCGATGTGCTGCGCGACGAGATCGCGAGCGCGGCCGCGCTGCGCACTCGACCCATCGTGCGCCGCGATCACCAGGGCCGCGAGGATGGCGTCACGCGGTCGGGGCTCGCGCGCCAGCAGATCATGGGCGGCCTGCAGGCCGCGCGGCACCGCACCGGTCTCGGCGAGGATCATCGCCGCGAAGCCCATCGCTTCGTCGCCCTGATGATCGCGCGCGCTCGTCCAGCTCGCGACCACATCCGCCGCGACCGCGGCCGCACGTTCGGGTGCGACGCACAGCAGCGCCTCGAGGCCCTGCGCGCGCGCGTCCCAGAGCCGTCCGAGATCCAGGTCGTTCACTTCGCTCGCACGCGCGAGGCAGTCGCTGCACACGTCCGCGATGCGATCCATGCGGCGGACCTGGCGCATCGCGTGGCAGTAGTTGCATGCGGTGGCCATGCCGGTGACGAGCGCGCGGCCACCCCACCCATCGAAGGTCCGCAGCGCGCCCTCGAAGTCCGCGATGCTGCGATCGATCTCGCCGAGCTGCAGATGCACGATCGCTGCGCTCGCGTGCGCCGATGCGGTCTCGGGATGGGCCGGGCCGAATACCTGCTCGCGCGCGGCCACGAGCTCCGCGGCCGCCTCACCGAGCTCGGTCAGCCGACTCGCGTTCAGCATCGCGAAGATCCGTCCTTGCATCGACGGCAGCGCGCGCGCGATGAGCCCCTGCTCGCGTGCGATCGCGATGGCAGCATCGTAGTGGGCGATGGCGTCGGCGTAGTCTTCGCTGCGGGTCGCGCGATAGCCCTGCTGGTGCTCGAATCCGACGGCGATCTCGGCGCGCGCGGGCACGCTGGGCAGCAACGCCTCGATCTCGTCGAACGCGATGTCGACGAGATCGCCGTCGGGGTCGACACCCAAGCGATTGTTCGCGATCGCCAGCCACGCGCGCGCGCGCAGGATCGCGATGCCGTCGGCTTCCGCGACCGCGAGCCCGCGACGCAGGAACGGATAGCCCGCGCCCGGACCCCGCTGTACGCCGGAGAGCGCACCGCGGGCGATCAACGCCTCGGCGAGCAACGCCGATTCGTCGAGCTCGGTCGCGGCCGCGATCAGCTCGTCGAGCTCGCGTTCGCGGGTCTCGAGCTCGCCGAGCATCGTGGTCGATCCGGCGCTCGCCAGCATCGCTTCGAGCTCGACCACGCGACGACGATGCTCGGGATCCGCCGAGACCGGGGGGAACTGCACGACCTGTTCGTCGTCGTCGCACTCCGGGAAGTCGAGCCGAGCACCCATCGCGATGCCACTGCGCACGCGTGCGACATCGGGATCGCCGAGCAGCGCGACCGTGCCGCGCACGATCGCGTGCGCGCGATCGATGCAACGTGCACGCCGCTCCTCGATCGGTGCGACGTCACCACCGCGCGCGCGACAGCTCGCCTGCTGCCACGCCGCGACCTGCTCCGTCTGCGTGCTCATGTTCGCCGACGTGAGCGCCCATGCGGCGGGCGGCAGATCGGCGAGCTCGCTCGCGACGTGCTCGCCGATCGCGGCGCTCACCGTCGGATTCCACAGCGCACGCACGTCGGCGTCGGCGTCGGTGCAGCGGCGCTGCTCGGCGATGCCGAGCCCGACCGCGATCGCGGCCAGCCCCGCGGCCGTCGCGACGACCGCACGCCGACGCCAACGCAGCGGACCGCGTTCCAGTGCCGCAGCGATCGCAGCCAGGTCGGGCCAGCGCTGCGCGGGATCGATCGCGAGCCCACGCACGACCAGCGCGCGCAACCACCTGGGCGCCGCGGTGCCGGGCGGAAAGGTCGTCGCCCGGCCCTCGCGGAACGCCGCAGCAGCTTCGCCGAACGTGCGCGCCGAGAACGGACGCACGCCGCACACTGCTTCGTAGAGCGCGACGCAGAACGAGAACTGATCGCTCTTCGCACTGGGGGCCTCGCCGGCGATCTGCTCGGGGCTGACGTACGCCGGCGTGCCGCGCAGTCGCGTCACGTCGGTTTTGCTGCCCTCGAGCCGCGCGAGCCCGAAGTCGAGCACCGTGACGCGACCATGCGCGCCGCTACCGACCATCACGTTGTCGGGCTTGAAGTCGCCGTGCACGACACCGGCTCGATGCGCGGCCGCGAGCGCATCGGCAGCGGCGGCGAAGAGCGGCACGAGCACGCGCCAGCTCGGATGCGGACGCAGCCGCTCGCGCAGCGTCGTGCCTTCCACGAACTCCATCGCGATGAAGAGTCCGCCGTCGATCTCGCCGACGTCGTGCACGGTGACGATGCCGCGGTGGTCGACGCGCGCGAGCGTGCGCGCCTCGGCGGCGATCTCCTCCATCGTCGCGGTCGCACCGCGCGCGACCAGCTTCAACGCGATGCGGCGATCGAGCTGCGGATCGTAGGCCGCGTGCACGACCCCCATCGCGCCCGCGCCGATGCGATCGAGCACGATGTAGCGCCCCACCTGCCGCGGCTGCGGCGCGGCCGTGGGCGCGGTCGCGAGCGAGTCCTCGCCCGGCACCGTCGCGTCCGGGTCGGAGTGCGGCACGGACGAGCCCACATCACCCAGGCTATCACTTCGCACGGTTGACCGTTGCGTCGCGGTGCGTGACGATCGTGCGCGTCGATGGCACGTGTGCTCGTCCTCCCGGTGTGTCTCGCGATCTTCGGCTGCCACGCAGGGGGCGGCGGCGACGGGTCGACGGAATCGAGCTCCACGTCGACCGGCGGCGACGAGGGCAGCGACATCGATCCTTCGTTGAGCCACGGCTTCGTGCGCCTGCACTTCACGCGCGCCGAAGGAGCCGCGGGAGATTTCTTCGCCACCACCGACACGGTGATCGCGACGCTGAGCTACGGCGATTGTCTCTCGGCGTTCTATGCCGGCAATCCCAACCTGCAGCAGTACGGCATGGCCGGCGGGCCGATCTTCGGTCGGCTCGCGCAGGGCGGCGAAGGTTGGCAGGACCGACTGTGCGCGGCGAACACCGCGGAGCACGTCGACTGCAGCATCGTGTGGATCACCCAGCAGTTCGACGACGCGACCAAGGACCTCACGGTCACGTATCGCGTGCACGCACCGCTCGAAGAGGGCGTGCTGTTGTTCGGACCGATCCCCACCGCCGCGACGGCCGGCTGCGCCGCGCCGACGGTCGAGGTCAGCGGCACGGCGACGGTGATCGGACAGGACGCCGACGAGGTCGGGCTGTGGCAGCTCGACACGTCCGCGCCGAACGAAGCGATGACGAACCAGGACGATCCGATCGTGATCGGTGCCGCGCCGGCGGCAGGGTGAGCCGCGTGTCACGTCGACGGCTCGTGGTCGCGTCGCTGTGCGCTGCGCTCGCGGCGTGGGCGATGCAGAGCGACGATCGCATCCGCGTCGCCACCTTCAACATCGAGATGTTCCCGCGGCTGTCCACCGATCGGGCTGCTGTCGCGCAGACGATCGCGGAGATCGACGCCGACGTGCTCGCGATCCAGGAGATCGTCGACGCCGACGCGCTACGTCGAGTGTTGGCCGAAGCGTCGCGCGAGCACGGACGCGACTGGCAGCTCGTGGTGGGCGCATGCGGGGGCGATCGGTTGCGCGTCACCACCGGCATCGCGTGGGATGCTTCGCGCGTGGAGCTGGTCGAGGCGCGCAGCTTTCCGGGCTTGATGCCGGGCGGCAACGGCGAGTGCGGGCGCGACCAGACCGCGACGTTGGCGGTGGTCGAGACCGCGGCGGAGCACCGACTCGCGGTGCTGTCGGTACACCTCGCGCCGTTCCCCGAGCGCTTCGACGAGCGCAAGCTGCAGTGGCCGCGCGTGCTCGCGATCCTCGCGGACGCCGAAGCGCGTTGGGACGCCGAAGCGATCGCGCTCGGCGACTACAACACCACCGGCTTCTCCACGAAACCATCCGAGGAGCGCGAGTTCGTCGACGACGTCGTCGCGCGCGCCGGCATGGAGCTGCTCACGGGCGAGCTCGAGTGCACCGAGTACTGGCAGCCGGTGCCACCGTTCTCGGACGTCGTGCCGTCGCTGCTCGATCATGCGGTCACGACCGGCGGAGACTGGGATGCGCCGCGTGTCATGGGGCTGTGCGCGCGGTTGCGCTGCGAGCGGACAGCACGGCCAGCGATGGATCCGCAGTGGCGCAGCGTCTCCGATCACTGTCCGGTCGTGCTCGACGGCGCGCTCGCGGACTGAGCGCGCGGTCCAGCGCCGCGAAACGTCCTGGGACAGCGCCCGTCGTGAGCAAACTGGGCTCGCGCACGCGTCAGCGCCGTAGCACAATCGGCCGCGGAGACACATGACCGACGAGCCGTACATCATCTTTGGCAGCCCGATCATCGGACCCGACGAGATCCAGGCGGTCACGCACACGCTGGAGACCTGCTGGATCGGCACCGGTCCGCGCGTGCACGAGTTCCAGTCGGTGATGGCGGAGTACACGGGAGCGAAGTTCGCGATGGCGGTCGGCTCGTGCACCGCGGCGCTGCACCTGTCGATGGTGGTGTCGGGCGTGGGGCCCGGCGACGAGGTGATCACGACGGCGATGACGTTCTGCGCCACCGCGAACTCGATCGTGCACACCGGTGCGACGCCGGTGTTCGTCGACTGTCAGCGCGACACGTTGAACATCGACCCGGCCGCGATCGAGGCCGCGATCACGCCGCGTACGAAGGCGATCGTGCCGGTGCACTTCGCGGGTCGGCCGTGCGACATGGACGCGATCATGGCGATCGCGAAGAAGCACAACCTGTTGGTCATCGAAGACGCTGCGCACGCGATCGAGACGACCTACAAGGGGCGCAAGGTCGGTTCGATCGGCGACTTGAGCTGCTTCAGCTTCTACGTCACCAAGAACATCACCACCGGTGAAGGTGGCATGGTGACCACGAACGATCCCGAGCTCGCGAAGAAGATCCAGATCTACGGTCTGCACGGCATGTCGGCCGACGCGTGGAGCCGCTTCAGCGACAAGGGCTACAAGCACTACGCGGTGGTGTTCCCCGGCTTCAAGTACAACCTCACCGACATGGCCGCGAGCCTCGGGCTCGTGCAGATGAAGCGTGTCGACGAGTGGTTGCGTCGCCGCGTCGAGGTGTGGCGGCGCTATCAGGAGGCGTTCAAGGATCTTCCGGTGCAGCTGCCCGCGGAGCCCGAGGCCGACACCGTGCACGCACGGCACCTGTACACGCTCATGATCCTCGACAACGCGCCGGTGTCGCGCGACGAGTTCATGAACGAGATGCACAAGCGACGCATCGGGACCGGTGTGCACTACCGGGCGCTGCACGTGCATCCGTACTATCAGGAGCGCTTCGGGATGCAGCCGGAGCAGCTGCCGAACGCGTACTGGGTCGGGGAGCGCACGGTGTCGATCCCGCTGACGCCCAAGCTGACGGACGGGGAGATCGAGCGGATCATCGCGGCGGTGCGGGGGATCCTCGCACGCTGACGCGAAAGGGCGCGGGAAAGAGCGCCCTTTTCAAGTTGCGTCGGACCGTCGCAGCACCAGCGAGAAGTTGTTGGCCGGCATCGCGATGCGCTCGCGTAGCGCGAGGCCGGCTTCGTTCGCGAGCGCGAGCACGTCTTCGAGGTTGCGGACGCCCCAGCTCGGATCGGTGGCGCGTAGGCGTTGATCGAAGGCGGCGTTGCTGTCGGCGGTGGGCTTGCCGTCGATGTGGAACGGGCCGTAGAGCACCATCGTGCCGGCGGGCGCGAGGATGCGACCGACGCCGCGGAAGAGGCCCTCGCACGCGGACCACGGCGCGATGTGGATCATGTTCGCGCAGAAGACCGCGTCGACCTGCGCGATCGGCCACGTGTCGGCGTGCACGTCGATGCGGATCGGCGGCAGCAGATTCGGCGTGCCTTCCTCGTCGCGCCACGCCGCGATGCTGGCGAGCTGCGCAGCTTCGTGGTCGCTGGGCTGCCACTGCAGCTGCGGCAACGCGCGCGCGAAGAAGACCGCGTGCTCACCGGTGCCCGACGCGATCTCGAGCACCGTGCCGCGCTGCGGAAGCACACGCTGCAACACCGCGAGAATCGGCTCGCGGTTGCGTTGCGTCGCTGCGGCGAAGGCCTTCATCGCGCACTCCGGCCGCGCAGCGCGAGCGAAAATGTTCGCCAGACGTTCATTCGCGGGGAGCGAGGCGGCTCGCTCGTCGATTTTGAACGTTTCGCGAACATTTCTTCAAGTCAGGCCCGCGACCTTGCCGGCGGCTTCGAGCTCCCACACGAACTTCGCGGTTTTCGTGGCGCCGGCGGGCAGCGTCAGCTCGAGCTTCGCGATGCCGTCTTTGTCGACTTCGCGTGGGGCGGGGTCGCACTGCTTCGTCTGCACTTCGACCTGCACCTCCTTCACCTCGCTCACCGGGATGCGCTCTTGCAGCACCAGCGTGCGCGACACTGCGCTCGCGTTCGAGACGTGCAGCGTGATCGTGTGCACGTGCGTGTTCTTGCCGGTCAGCCGCGACGTGTCGTGCTCCACTTCTTCGTCGCGCAGCACCACCACGCCGTCTTCGCTGCCGAACGACAACTCGACCGTCTCGCCCATCGCCGCGAATGCGAGCGACGAGCGGCCCACGTAGCCCGAGCTGCGCAACAGATCGACCGGGCCCGCGAGCAACACCTGGCCCGACGTGTTCGTGAAGCGTGCGAGCACCACCGCCTCCGGCCCCTGCTCCGGCGTGCACACCAGCTCCGTCTTCACCGGAGCGCCGAACGACGCGATCGACACGCGGTGCGGCTGGCCATCGTCGGGGATCGTCGCGCGCCCGCGTGCCGTCAGCACGCGCGCCTCGCCACCATCGTCGAGCCCCGGCATCTCCGCCGCGCCGCCGCCTTCGACCGACGTCTTCTCGATCGCCACCTCGCGGATGCCGACCTCGATGCTCTTCTTCTCGCGCTCCTGCTTCGCGCGCGTGCTCAAGCGATCCTCGTAGAGCTGCGGCGGCGTCGTGCCCAACGTCGGGCGCGCAGTCGACAGCGCGAGCTCGACGTCGTTCCACGCCTCGCCGGTCGCCTGCCACACCACCGCATCGGCATCGAGCTCGACCGCATCGCCGCCGAGCCGTGCACGGTAGGCCGGGCGCCACACGGCACACGGCACTTGGTAGCGCGCGCGCACGTTCGCGACGCCGCTGCCCGACAGCGACAGCACCAGCGCGCACTCGAAGTCGTGCTCGCGCGTCTCGGAGATCGCCACGGCCGTTCGCGCTTCGCGAAGGCGCTCGACACAGCGCTCGTAGGCCTCGGTCGCTGCGCGCTGGCGTTCGTCCGCACGACTCTGTCGCTGACCGAGCTCCTCGAGCGCGGCGAGCTGTGCAGCGACATCGAGCTGCCCCGCGCCCGCCGCTTCGGCGATCGCCCGCAACACGTCCGCGCGCGCGACCACCAACGCGTCGATCTCGGTCTGCACGCGCGTGCTCGCATCAGTGTGCTCGACCAGCTCGAGCTCGAGCGCGCGCACGAGCTTCTTCGCGGCGCTCGCGTCCGCTGCGACGCCACCCTTCGGCTTCTCGCGCCAGCGTCGACGCAGCCGCGCATCGAGCAGCGCCGCACCTTCGACGCTCACTTCGAGCGAGCGATCGACCGCGACGATCGCCACGCCCTCGATCACCACCGTGGTCACGCCGTCGCCCAGCGCGACCTCGCCGGCGCGCTCGATCTGCGCGCGATCTTCCATCACCAACACCTTGCGGATCGGCAACGTGTTCATGGCTCAGCTCCTCCGGTTGCCGCCGACCAACATCCGGTCGCCGGGCATGCGAATCGTGAACTTCGCGGTGAGCGTCGTCTTCTGACGCGCGGGCACGCTCACTCGCCAACGCCGCAGCCCGTGCACGAGCACGCCGTCGATCGGCGTATCGACCACGGTCCACGCGGGCTCGACGTCGTGCTCCTTCACCTCGAGATCCTTCTCGTCGGCGGACACCACCGGCACGCGCTCGCGCACCTCGATCTCCGCGGGCACACCGAGTCGGTTGTCGAGCTCGATCGAGATCTCGTGGGGCAGCACCGCCGAGCCGCCGAACAATCCGCCGGTGGTCTCGTTGAAGCGAGTGTTGCGTGCAACCTTGATCGACTCCTCCACGCCGAGCCCGATGCGTCGTCCGTCGGCACCCGGCGGGATCGGAGGCAGTTGCGTCGTGAGCAGGAACTGCCCCTCGCGGACGACGTCGACCGGCCCGGGCAAGAGCGCCGTCGCGGTGCGGTTGTGCAGCTCCAGCGTGCGATACACCTGCGACTCGACCGCGGGCACGCACACGTAACGCGGACGCAGCTCGAGATCGCAGTCGGCCACCGCGACGCCGACCCACGTACCGGTCGAGGGCACGTCGGCGGGTGCACGCGCTTCGAAGCGATAGTCGAAGCGATCCTGCGCGGTCACTGCGATGAAGTCGCGCGGCAGCGGCACGTAGGCGATCGCGTCGGCTTCGCGACGCGCGTGCTCGATCAACGCCGCGATCACCTCGACGCGCACGTGCACGCCGATTGCGATGCCGAGCGACCATGAAGGCGCCGGCATCAAACGCCCACGCTGCGCGCCGGCATCGGGGCCCTGCATGCGCAGGCCCGCGTAGTCGAGCAGATCGTGCGACGGCGCGAACGCGGGCGCTGGCGCGGCGTCGGCCATCTCCGCGTCGTCCAGCATCAGATCGGCATCGGCGGCGAGATTCGCGTTGCCCAGCCGCGCCATCTCGTCGAGCGCACCGCCGGCGCGCGTCGCCGACTGCGGTGCTGGCGGAGCACCACCGAACGCCATCGGAGCGGGCGCGCGCATCGGTGCCGCGGACGGCGGCGGGATCGGCATCGGTGCGGCGGCGGCCACCGCTTGCATCGGTGCCGCAGGCACTGCCGGTCGGGGCGGCGGCGCGACCATGCTGCGTCGCTCCGACTCTTCGGCGCGCGCGCGACCGCGATTCTGTCGCGCGTCTTCGCTGGCCGGCAGCGGCACGATCGGCTTGTCGATCGCCGCGGCGTCGTAG
>DASZPU010001226.1:0-5770 GCA_035550195.1 Nannocystaceae bacterium | reverse complement strand
TCGATCTGCTCGACGGCTCGGACAACGACGCGTTCCGCAATCTCACCGGGTTGGATCCGGCAGGCAGCGGCGTGCGCTTGGCGATGAGCGCGACCAGTGAGCCCGGCGTGGCCCACATCGGCGGCGACGAGCTGCGCGAGTACGGCGGTTATCGTGGTCTCGACGTCGACGCACGTCCGCAGCCGCGCGGCATGCTGCGATTGCGCTCGACGAAGCCGTCGGGCCGTGGCGAAGAAGTGCGCGAGCTGGATCTCGACAGTCGGCAGCTGCAGCGCGGCTTGTTGATCGGGCGCTACAGCGATCGCTGCTCGCTCGCGGGTCACGGTCGCAACCTCTCTCGCGTGCACGCGCTCGTCACCGAAGAGTCGCCGCGCTCGCTGCTCGTCTACGATCTCGCGAGCACCAACGGCGTGCGTCCGGCGGGCATGACCGAAGGCCCGAGCCACGCGGTCGTGCGGCTCACGGAAGACTCACCGGTGATGCTCGGCCACTTCGAGCTCGCGTGGGTCCCGAACCGCGCCGTGAAGCTCCACTAGCTTCAGACCCCCGACGCCGTCACGGGCGAAACGGTGCGCGCCCTTCGGGCGCCGCTTGCCCCCTGAAGGGGGCGCCTCCTCGTCGCGGTCCAGCGACGCGCTCACTCTTTGCGATCGACGATCGCGAGCGCGCCGGTGCGGAGCGCGGCGCTTTCCTTCGTGCTCTCGAGCCATGCGCGGAGCTGGGCCTTGCCGCGGAAGAGTCGGCTCTTCACCGTGCCCTCCGCGATGCCGAGCTTCGCGGCGATCTCGGGGATGCTCGCGTCGTCCCAATAGAAGGCTTCGAGCACCGCCGCGAACTCGCGGGGCATCGCCGCGAGGCCGCGCGCGAAGAGGCGCTGCTCTTCGTGCTTCGCGACGCGCATGCTCGGTGACGTCGCGAGATCGCCGATCGACTCGCCGGTGGTCGACGCCGGCGTGCCGCGCGTGCCCTTCTTCTCCCACTCGCGCAGGAGTTGGTTGCGCGCGATGCCGTAGAGATACGCGCCGAAGCGATCGCGCACGCGATCACGCGCGGCGATGCAGGCCTCGAACGTGCGCTGCGTCAGCTCCTCGGCGTCGACGCCGGGATGCGCGGTGAAGAAGCGCAGCACACCGAGGAAGTGACGCCGGAGCAACTCGTCGCCGGCCTCGCGCTCTCCGCCACGCCAGGCCTCGAGGAGCTCGCCGTCGGCGATGCCGCTTCGGTCCACGGTCGCGACTCTATCACCTCGTGCGGGTATGCTGGGGGCGGATGAAGAAGCTCGGCATCGTGCTGGTCGTGATCGGCGTGTTGCTCGCGATCGCGATCGGTGTCGGCTTCTGGCTCGATCGCAAGGCCCGTGCGATGGCGGAAGAAGAGGCCGAGAAGCGCATCGTCGAGGTGCTGCCGCGCATGCGCTCGGCCGACGTGCAGATCGACGGCTTCCCGTTCCTCGCCGACGTGTTGCTGTTCGCCACCGTCGATCGATTGCACGTGCGCCTCGAAGAGATCGAGGGCGCGGGCGTGTCGGTGGAATCGGTCGCGCTCGTGGTCGACAAGCTGCACATCGATCGCGATCTGTTGCTCGGCGAGAAGAAGCTCGCGGTCACCGGCATCGATCGCGCCGAGGTCACCGCGCGACTCACCGCCGATGCGATCTCGCGGGTGCTCAAGCAGAAGATCGAGCTCGCCGGCGACAAGGCCAAGGTGCACGCGCATGGCTTCGTCGTCGATGCGTCGCTGAAGGTGAACAAGCGGCGTGTCGAGGTCGAGCTCACCGGCGCGATGCCACCGGAGGTGGCCGCGGTCGCGCTCGGGCGGCCGCTGGTGTTCCAGCTGCCGCCCGAGGAAGTGCTGCCGTGCGCACCCGCGCTGCGCATCATCGACTCGCGGCTGGAGCTCGGGTGCACGGTCACCGAGCTGCCGGCGGGCGTGAAGCGGGCGCTGGGCCAGCGTTGACGCGCGTGCGCACCCCCGGCCCTGGCCGGTCGCGTTTGCGCGCGCCATACTCCGTCGGATGCCCCGCGTCATCGCGCACGCGATCGCCTGCGCCGTCGTGCTGACGGCCTGTGATTGCCAGAGCCGTACACGCGAGCTCGCGGACACGCGCGCGCCGGACTCGAACGAGCCGCCGATCGTCGTCGTGCAGCCGAAGGTCGATCCGTTGCAGCCGCCGCCGCGCGATCCGATCGCACCCGAGGACGTGCGCGCGCCGGAGCCGGTCGAGGTCGCGAAGGCGCCGACGGTGCCGAGCGGTCCGTTCGATCCGGCGCTGCTCACCGGCACGTGGTCGGGCACGTACATCTACAACGTCGCGCGCGGTGGCGCGGCGTCGGTGGGTTTCTTCGCCGACCTCGCGTTCGAAGGTCCGAAGCTGAGTGGATCGATGGTCGAGCCCAACACGTTCGGTGACGACAGCAGCGGCGAGCTCAAGGCGACGCTCGTCGGTCGCATCGACGACGCCGGCATCGTGCGCTTCACCAAGACCTACGACGGCAGCGGTGGCATCCGCCACACCGTCGAGTACATCGGCCGGCTCGATGTCGCCGCGCAACGCATCGAAGGCACGTGGTCGATCGATGGTGCGTCGGGTCGCTTCGTGATGATGCGACAGAATCCGCTGCCGCAATTGGCTGTGCGCTGATTTCGAGGTGGCCCGAATCCTGGCCGTAGCGGCCCGCCAGCTGGCCGGGCGGCCCGCCTACGGGCCACCCATCGCTGCGCTCGCTTCGACAACCGACCGAGATCATCGATCGGGCTCAACGGTCCGACGCGCCCGAGCTCACGCTCGTCATCGACGATCTGCTGTTCGAGTGAGCGGCGCGACGAGTCAGTGCGCCGCGAGCCAGGCGTCGGCGCGTTCGCGCTCGGGCTCGCCGGGCTTGCCGGCGCGGTCGAGCACCTGCTTCGCGTGCTCGATCAGCGTGCGCACGCGGGTCTCGGGCTCGCCGGTGCGCTCGCGCGCGAGCCCGAGGTAGAGCGCTGCAGCACCGCACAGTGCGGGCTCCAACGCGTTGCGCTCGCATGCGAGGTGGCTGCGCTCGAGCCATGCGCGTGCGAGTGCCGGCTCGCCGCGCGCGAGCTCGGTGCGGCCGAGCACCAGCGTCGCCCACGCTACATAAGGATGCTCGGGGGGCAGGGTGACCTCGAGCATCGCGATCGCGCGCTGCAACGTCGCGCGAGCTTCGTCGCCACGGTCCGCACGCGCGAGCACCGAGCCGAGGTTCACCAGCGTCGCGCCGACCATCGCGTGATCGGGACCGAGCGTACGCTCGAAGATCGCGATCGCCTTGCGGAAGTGCTCCTCCGCGAGCGCGAGCTCGCCGGTCGCTTCGAACAGGCTGCCGAGGTTGTTGTGCGAGCGCGCCACGTCGGGATGATCCGCCGGCAACGCACCGAGCCGCGAGCGCAGCGCGTGCTCGAGCGCGGCGCGTGCCGCTGCATGGTCACCCAGTCGCAACAGCACGCCACCGAGCGCATCGCGGGTGCTCGCGGCGTCGGGATGATCGGGACCTTCGAGCTGCTCGTACACCGCGAGCGCGCGCTCGAGCGGCGCGCGGGCTTCGGCGTCGCGCCCCGCACCCGACAGCGTGATGCCGATGTTCTGCAGCGCGGTCGCGACGTCGGGCAACGCGTTGCCGACACCTTCGTAGCCGGCGAGCTCGCGCTGCGCGGCCTCGAAGCCGGCGAGCGCGAGCTGGAACTGCTCGTGCGCCTCCGCGTGCCGACCCGCGGCTTCGTGCATCGCCCCGAGCGCGTTGGCCAGCCGTGCCTGCTCGTCGGCCGAGCCGCCCAGCCGCGTGATCGCAGCTTCGGCGTAGCGTCGCCACTGCTGCGCGGCCGCATCGTCGGTCGCATCGACGCCTTCGAGCCACACCAGATCGATCGCGGTCTGGGCCACGAGCACGTCGGCTTCGATCGCGATCGCGCTCCACAGCGCTTCGGTGTAGAGCCCCCGTGCACCGTCGTAGTCGCCGACGCGCTCGCGCGCGCTGCCGAGGATGTGCAGTACCTCGGCCTGCAGCGGCGCATACGCGATGCCCTTCGCCTCGACCTCGATGCGATCGGCCTGCAGTCGCAGCGCATCGAAGCGCCCGGTGTTCTCGAGCACGCGCGCGCGCCCGACCATGCGATCGAGCTGGATCACGCGCTCGCGCAGCACCGGATCCTCGGGCAGCGCGCGCTCGGTCGTCGGCGCGAAGCAGGGATGCAGCGGTGGCAGCTGCGTCGACGCCGTGACCGCACGCGCGACGATGTCCGCGTCGGCCTCGTCGAGCACCTCGAGCAGATCGCCGAGCTCGTGCAGTCGCGTGTCGAGACACTGCATCCGCGCGTCGAGATCCACGCCGGGCTCCGCGGGCTGGTGCGCGGCGCGACAGGTCTCGTCGCGGCTCACCACCCAGCGCTCGGCGTAGGCGTCGACGAGCGCAGCGGTGCGCGTCCAGGTGTCGCGCGCATAGGCGAGCTTGGTGTCCTCGAAGCGCTGCGCGAGCGCGGCACGGCGGGTCTCGTTCCACTGTTCGCCGATGCGCGCGGCCGAATCGCAGGGCTCTTTGGCACGCGGCCACGCCAGCGCGCCGACGAGCGCAACGACGCCGGCGCCTGCGATCCACCACAGCGCGCGCGTGCGCTTGCGCCGGCGATCGAGCACCGCGATGAGCTCGGCGAGCGACGGCCAGCGCTGCTCGGGATCGGGCGCGAGCCCACGCAGCAGCGCATGCCGTAGCCACGCCGGCACGTTCGCATCGCTCGGCATCGGCGGCACGCGACCGTCGAGCTTGAGCTCGAGCAACGCGCGCGCCGACTCGGCGACGAACGGGCGCAACCCGTACACCGCTTCCCACAGCGCGACGCAGAACGCGTACTGATCCGTCGCGGGGGTGATCGCCTGCCCGCGATGTTGCTCGGGGGCCATGTACGCGGGCGTGCCCAGCACGACGCCGGCGCGCGTCAGCTTCACGTCGCCGGTCGGTGCATCGAGCGCTTCGCCGCCGTGATCGGTCGAGGTCGGCACCGCGCCCTCGGTCGGACGTGCGAGCCCGAAGTCGCCCACGCGCGCGCGGCCGGCCGTACCGCGATCGCTCTTGCCGAGGAACACGTTGTCGGGCTTGAAGTCGCGGTGCACGATGCCCATCGCGTGCGCGGCGACGAGCCCGTGCGCCGCGTCGACGAACGTCGCGACGATCTCCGCGAGCGATCGCTGCTTCTGCCGCAGCCACTCGGTGAGCGTCGCGCCTTCGACGTACTCCATCGTGACGAAGCAGTGCCCACGGATCTCGCCGACGTCGAACACCGGCACCACGTTGGGATGTGCGAGCCGTGCGAGCGCTCGCGCTTCACGCAGCAGTCGCTCGCGCCCGCGCTCGTTCGACTCTGCACCGGTGCGCAAGAGCTTCAGTGCGACGCGGCGATCCAGGTCGGCGTCGTAGGCGAGGTAGACGACGCCCATGCCGCCTTCGCCGAGCACCTCGAGCAGCGTGTAGCGACCGAGCTTCTCGCCCGCGCGCGGCGGTGCGACGACGGGCGCGGCATCGTGATCCGCGATCGTGCTCCCGGCGTTCCAGCTCACCGCATCCATCTTGCCTCAAGCCGGGCACGGACACGGACACCGGCGCTGGCCTAGCGAGCGCCCGCGCGGCGCCGCAGCCACCACTCGCCGCCGAACGCAGCGAGAAGCACGATCAATGCCCCCGGACCGCCCCACAGCGCGAGCTCGCGCCGCGCCGCGACCCGGCCCGATCGTGTGGCTTCGTCCGGCTCGCGGCGGGGGAGA
>DASZPU010001225.1:0-3093 GCA_035550195.1 Nannocystaceae bacterium | reverse complement strand
GTCGGCGACACCGGAGCGCCGCCGCCGGCCGCTGCGCTCGCAGTGCTGGCCGAGCGCTGGGCGGGCATCCGCGGCGGGCTCGCGCCGCTGCTCGACGAGGACGCGAACACGATCGAGATCGGGCGCGGCGACTACGAGTCGTTGCTGGCCGCGCTCCACGAACGCCGCCCGTTCCCCGAGATCGCCCGCATGCTCGCGGCGTGGGCGCTCGAGCCGATGGCGCTGCGACTCGCCCGCGTCGCAGAGCAGAGCCGACGCATCGCGCGCAGAGTCGGCAAGGGCGAGCTCGACATCGAGATCCGCGATCACGATCTGCGGCTCGACCCCGCGCTGTGGAGCAGCTTCTGGTCGAGCTTCATCCACGTCGTGCGCAACGCCGTCGATCACGGCCTCGAGCGCGCCGACGAACGTGTGCGCGCCGGCAAGCCCGAGCGCGCGCGGCTGTTACTGGAGAGTCGCATCGACGACGGCGAGCTCGTGATCGCGATCGAGGACGACGGTCGCGGCATCGACCTGCACGCATTGACGGCCGCGGCCGCGCGCTTCGGTATCGCGGCGCGCACGCCCGAGCAAGCGCTCGCTGCCATGTTCCACGACGGTGTGACCACGGCCTCGACGTCGAGCGAGGTGTCGGGCCGCGGCATCGGCATGGGTGCGGTGCGCTCGGCCTGCGCGGCGCTCGGCGGCCGCGTCGTCACGCGCTCGGAGCCCGGCAAGTACACGCGCTTCGAGTTCCGCTTCCCGCCGCAGCACGCGTTCGCACACGCAGCCTAGCCGGCCGCGCGCTCGCGTCGCGCACGTTGCCACGCGCCGTGGCGCTCGACCGTGCGTCGCAGCTCGCCGAGATCGCAGGGCTTGTCGAGGCGCGGGTTCGGCAACGACTGCAGGAACTGCTCCTCGCGGCGCGTGAACACGCCGCCGCTGACGAACACGAACGCGGACGCGAGCGCAGGACGGGCGCGCGCGACCTCCTCGTAGATCTCCACGCCGGTCGACTGCGGCATCATGACGTCGCACAAGACGACGTCGTACGGATCGGCCTCGAGCAGGCGCGTGAGCGCGACGCGGGCATCGGTCACAGCTTCGACGTCGTGCATGCGCAGGCCGGTGGCGAGCGCCGCGGCAACGCGGGGCTCGTCGTCGACGATGAGCACGCGGTAGCGCATGCCGTTGCCCCGCGGGCGCTCGCACTCGACCGCCGGCAGCGTGGGATCCTCCGCGATCGGCAGCGCGACCGAGAAGACCGCACCACGCGGCATGCGGCGCGCCGCGACGATCTCGCCACCGAGTGCGCCGACGAGCTTGCGGCAGATCGACAGCCCCAGTCCCGTGCCGACGCCGACCGGTTTCGTGGTGACGAACGGGTCGAAGATCACGCTCTCCATCCCCGCCGGGATCCCGCAGCCCGTGTCCGCGATGTCGATGACGACGCGCGCGCCCTGTCGGCGACCGCTCACCCGGATCTCGTTGTTGTCCGCGTCGCCGACCGGGATCGCCTGCGCCGCGTTGGACAGCAGATTGAGGAACACCTGACCGAGCCGCGCCTCGTCGCCGACCGTCGGCGGGAGCTCGCCGAGCTCGAGCACGAGCCGCGCGCGATGGCGGATCTCGTTGGCGGCCATGCGCAGCGACGACTCGAGCACGCGCCGTAGATCGGCACGACCATCACGGCGCGGCGAAGGATGACAGAACACCTTGAGGTCGCGGACGATGGCGGTGACGCGCTTCGCTCCCGTGACCGCGTCGGCGAGGATCGCCGGCAGCTCGGGCGCGTCGCCCTCGGCGATCGCTTCGCCGGCGAGCTCGAGGTTGGCGAGCACGTACGCCAGCGGGTTGTTGATCTCGTGGGCGATGCCGGCCGCGAGCGTGCCGATCGAGGCCATGCGATCCGCGAGGCGCAGGCGCTCGTGCAGGCGCGCCTCCTCGGTGCGATCGCGAACCACCACGACGACGTCGGCATCGCAGCGCGCGGCGCGGGCCTCGAGCTGGCGCTGCTCGCCATCGACGTGGATCGTGTACTCGTAGGGGCGCGACTCGTCGCCAGCGAGCGCGTCGTCGATCGCCCGCGCGAGCGTCGTCGCGGCCGCGGTGGGGAACACCTGCGAGAGCGTGGCGCCGACGAGGTCCGCGGTCGCGCCGAAGCGCTCGATGTTCGAAGCGTGCGACTCGAGCACCTCGTGCGCCGCGGATGCGACGAAGATCATGTCGGGCAGGGCATCGAGCGTCGCGCGCATCTGCTCGTTGCGCGCGATCAGCTCGCTCGAGGTGAGGTCGAGCGAGCGCTCGAGCTGCGCGCGATCGAGGTCGGCCTCGCGATACGCCGCATCGACGGCGGCGAGCAACGCAGTCAGCTCGGGATCGAGCACGAGCCCGGGGCAGTGTTTGGCGAGCTGTCGCCGCAGGAGCTGATGCATCAGATCTCTCGGAACGTCGTGATCGTCATCGTCTGGTTGTGGAGCTCGCAGCCAGCATCCGGCGCGACCGGGCAGATTTCCCCGTACGAGTAGAACCCGGCGAGCGTCGCGGTCGGACCCACGACCTCGCGCACACTGTCGATCTCTTCGTCGACGCGTTGGCGCAGCACGAGCTTGCGACCCACGCAGCTGATGAGCAGCGCGAGCTCGGCCCCGGGCGCATCGAGCTGCGCGAGGCTGCGCTCCGCGGCCCCTTGCGCGCCGTCGATGAGGCGCTCGAAGTTCGCCTTCATCAGGCGCGCATAGCCACCTTCGGGCATCTCACCGGCGAAGCGCATGCTGCCCGCGACGTCGTCGATGCCGAGGATCGTGCGCACGAGCCCGGGCTCGCCGGGCTTGCCGCGCAGCATCAGTGGAAAGCGCAGCGCCGCGGCGGGCAGCTCGTCGGCATGGCTACCGAGATACGTGCGATAGAGCTCGAGCGCGCACTGACCATCGAGCTCGAACAACACGTTGCCGCGTGCACGCGTGATGAGGCGCTCGGGCCCGAACGGATCCCAGCCGCCGAGCGAGCCGTAGCCGATGCGCAAGCGATCGCCGTAGAAGCCGATCGCCGCGACCACGCCTTCGCTCGCGGGCTCGTTCGCGACGACGAGCGTCGTGCCGAAGCGCTCGCCGT
>DASZPU010001224.1:0-5231 GCA_035550195.1 Nannocystaceae bacterium | reverse complement strand
CGAACCCCGACGAGGTCGAAGAGCTCGGCCACGCGGCAATGGTGCGTATGGGCGGAGCGATGCTGCCGGTGCTGCTGCGCCGGTTCGGTGATTTCGAGGCGCCCAGCCACGAGCGCACGGTGGTGTGGCGGCTGCTCGCGGCGCTGCCCGAGCGCCATGCGTCTGCGCTCGCCGAGGTCTGCGGCTCGATCGGTGTCGAGCTGCCCGCGCACGCGTCCGGTGCGACGCCGACGGTGGCCGAGCTGTTGCTCGCGATCCGCACCGCCGACGAGCTCGCGCAGCAGCGTCGCGTCGCGGATCTCGTCGATCGCGTGCGCGATGGCGACGACGATCGCGTGTCGCTGCACACGCGCGTGCAGGCGGCCCACGAGCTCGCCGAGCTCGCGCCGCAACGCGTGGAAGAGCTCGCCGACGAAATCATCGCGCTGCATGTCGCCGCGGCGCGCGACCTCGCGACCGACGGACCCAGCGGACCGCGCGTGATCGTGGCGAAGCTGCGCGCACTGCCGCTCGGCGATCACACCGCCGCGGCCGTCCTCGCCGCCGCGCTCATCGACGCCGAGCAGCTCGTCGCGCAAGACGATCGCGATGGCGCACTCGCGACGCTCGAGCACGCGGACCCCGGGCTCGCGGATGCCGAGCTGCGCGCGCGCTACCTCGCGATCGTCGAGCAACACTATCGCGAGCTCGTCGGCGAGGGCGCGTGGGACGGCGCGACGCTGCTGCTCGATCGCGCCGAAGCACTCGGACTCCACGAGCTCGACATCGATCGGCGCCGCGCGGCGATCTTCGCGATGAAGCGCCGTCCGTGGGTCGCGCTCGGTGTCGTGATCGCACTGACGTTGTTGATGGCGGTGGTGTTCGTGCTGCATCGCAGCGGCGCGATCGCGCGGCTGCGCGCGCGATGGATCGCACGCAAAGCGAGCGACGATTCCGGCGCCCTCGACGAGCCCCAAGGCGAAGAGCTCGCAGAGGCGTGGGATCGCAAGCCCGACGATGACACGCGATCACCGCTCGACGACTTCGCCGCATGATGCTGCGCTTGCGGCCGTCGCCTGGATCTGAAAACATGCGCGCTCCGTGAAGGCGCCGCTGCGACCCTTCGAGTACATGGCGTGGGCGAAGACGGTGCCGGTGGGCGCACGCTTCGATCTCACTGCCAGCGGGGTTCCCGATGCGCTGGGCGAGTCGCGACCGGGCGTGCCCGCGTTCGCGGCCCCGGAGGATTGGCACGAGGGCCTCGATCTCGCCTCGCTCACGCGCCGCGAGGTCGCGATCGCGGCCCAGCGCGAGCTCACCGACGCGGTCGCGAAGCGCTACGAGCTCGACTCGTCGTGTGTCGCGGTCACGCTCGCTGCGAGCACGGCGATCCTGCACGCATTGATCGCGCTGGTGCGCGCCGGCGATCACGTCGTCGTCGAGCGACCCACCTACGAAGCGCTGCGGCGCGCGCCCGAGATCCTCGGCGCGATGGTGTCGCGGCTCGAGCGACGCTTCGACGAAGACTGGGCGGTCGTGCCGGAACGGCTCGCGCAGCTGCTCACGCCACGCACGCGCGCCGTCATCCTCACCAACCTGCACAACCCGAGCGGCGTCGCGATCGACACCAAGACGATGAAGCAGATCGCCGACCTCGCGGCGCGCGTGGGCGCGATGGTGCTGGTCGACGAGGTGTATCTCGACTACTGCGCAACGACCGACGAGAACCGCCCGCAGCCGGCCGCGTGCATCGCGAAGAACGGGGTGAGCTGGAGCTCCACGACCAAGGCGTTCGGGTTCTCGGCGATCCGTGCGGGCTGGGTGGTGACGCCCGATCCCGACGTGGCGAAGGCGATCCGCGCGGCCACCGACTATCTGCATGTCACGCCGCCAGTGGCCACGGCGCGGCTCGGCGCGCGTGTGCTCGAGCGCGCCGATGCGCTCGTGCAACGCTCGTCATCGATCGCCGTGGAAGGTCGCGCGGTGATCGAGCGCTGGCTCGACGTCGAGTCGCGCGTGCAGTGGGTCCCGCCCGCAGCGGGCATCACGTGCTTCCTCAAGCTGCCGAGCTTCATGTCCGACACGGCGCTCAGCGATCACCTGCGCCAGCGCTACGACACCCAAGTGGTGCCGGGCTCGATGTTCGAGCAGCCCGGCTTCGTGCGCGTGAGCTTCGGGCTCGAGCCCGCGACGCTCCAGCAGGGGCTCGCGAACTTCTCCGCGACGCTCGACGAGCTCACACGTTGAAGCGAAAGTGCACGACGTCGCCGTCCTGCATCGTGTACTCCTTGCCTTCGCTGCGCAGTAGGCCCTTGCTGCGCACCGCGGGCTCGCTGCCGAGCTCGACGAGATCGTTCCAGCGCATCACCTCGGCGCGGATGAAGCCGCGCTCGAAGTCGGAGTGGATCTTGCCCGCGGCCTGCGGTGCGAGCGTGCCGCGACGGATCGTCCACGCGCGCACCTCCTGCTTGCCGGCGGTGAAGAACGTGATGAGATCGAGCAGCGCGTAGGCCTTGCGGATGAGCCGGTGCAGACCGGGCTCCTCGAGCCCGATGCCCGCGAGGAACTCCTTCTGATCGGCGGCGTCGAGCGACGCGATCTCGGCCTCGATCGCCGCGGAGATCACCGCCACCTCGGCGCCCTCACGGCGCGCACGATCGACGACCGGCTGCACCGCGGGATGATCGAGATCCTGTGCGAGCGCCGACTCGGCCACGTTCGCGACGTAGAGCACCGGCTTGTTGGTGAGCAGGAAGAGCGGCTCGAGCACGAGCTGCTCGTCCGCGCTGAGCTTCTGCGCGCGCACGGGTGTGCCGGCCTCGAGCAGCGCGAGCACCTTCTCGGTGACTGCGAGCGCTTGCTTCTCGGCCGGGTCGCCGCCCTTCGATGCTTTCTGCGCACGATCGCGACGCGCTTCGATCGACTGCATGTCGCGCAGCATCAGCTCGGTGTCGATGATCTCCATGTCGCTCGCGGGATCGATGCGGCCATCGACGTGCACGACGTTCTCGTCGACGAAGCAGCGCACGACGTGGCAGATCGCGTCGACGCTGCGGATGTGGCTGAGGAACTGGTTGCCCAGGCCTTCGCCCTTGCTCGCGCCGCGCACGAGGCCCGCGATGTCGACGAACTCGATCGTCGTGGGCACGACTTTCTCGGGCTCGACGGTCTTGACCAGCGCGTCCTGCCGCGGGTCCGGCACGAAGACGATCCCGACGTTGGGGTCGATGGTGCAGAACGGGTAGTTCGCGGCCTCGGCCCCCGCGTCGGAAAGGGCGTTGAAGAGGGTGGATTTGCCGACGTTCGGCAGACCGACGATCCCGACCGACAGGGCCATGGCCGCGCAGGTACCACAAATCCGTCGGCGCGGTGTTCCACGTCGCGGTCACGCCGCGCGCGCTGGCCCCAGAGGTGAGCTTTCCAACACTGTTTCGGGCCCGACTCCATGCATCCGCGGCGCCGTGACATGCGACTACCACGGCGAGCGAGCCCCCCCAGGCTGCACACCCGCGCAGCGCGCTCCTACCAGCCAGGACGCGGGCGGGTCTCGAGTCGATCACATCCGAGCGAAGCGCGACGACAGCTCAGCCGCAAAGAATTTTCTGGATCGATCCTCCGCCGTCACATTCGCCTCTGCCGCGCCGACTCTTCTCCGCCTCCGCCGTCGCGCTCTCGCTTCCCTTCGTCATGGTCAACAGCCCCATCCAACAAGCCGTCCTGCTCGCGACGCACACGTTCGCGCGAGGTCGACGGACGAGCCCCACCGCTCTCGTACGCTGCGGCGGCATCACGCTGATCGAGCGCGCGATGCTCACCCTCGCGAAGAACGGCGTGAAGCGGTTCGTGATCGTGATGGCGGATCCCGAGGTGCGTCGCGCCGTGCTGGCCGACAAGCGCCTCGCCGCATTCGACATCCTGTGGGTGCACAACGCGGAGCGTCCCGAGGACGACGCGTACTCGCTGTGGCGCGCGCGTCCGCATCTGCGTGGCGAGTTCTTCGTCGCGCCGATCGATCGCGTGTTCTCCGGTGATGTGCTGAAGGCGCTGCTCGCCGAGCCGCTCGAGGGCGCGACGCTCGCGGTGGCGAAGGCGGATCGCGCCGCGCTGCCGCCGGCCGACGAGATCGTCGCCGTGCACCTGCGCGATCGCGTCGAGGCCCTCGGGGGTCGCGCCGACGCGATCGCCACCGGTGTGCTCACCGCGGATCGCTCGCTGTTCGATGCACTCGATGGCCGGCGCGCCGACGGCGAGCGCCGCACGCTGCAAGAAGCGATCGCCGAGCTCGCGAAGGGCGACACCGTGCGCGCGGCCGACATCGGCGATGCGTGGTGGTACCCCGCGCGCGATCCCGCCGAGCGCAAGCAGGCGCAGCGCGTGCTCATCCGTTCGCTGCGCAAGTCGGTCGACGGCCTCATCGCGCGCCACATCAATCGCCGCTTCAGCCTCGCGGCCACGCGCGTGCTCATGCACACCCGCATCCGCCCGAACCACGTCACCGCGTTCTCGCTGGGCGTGAGCCTGTTGGCGGCGGTGACCGCCGGCTACGCGAGCCCTTCGGCGCCGTGGTGGCTGATCGTCGGCGCGGTGCTGTGGCAGCTGGCCTCGATGCTCGACGGCATCGACGGCGAGCTCGCGCGTCTGAAGTTCCAGGGCAGCAAGTTCGGCGAGTGGTTCGACACGCTCACCGACGACGTCGGCAAGTTCACGTTCTTCGTGGGCTCGGGCATCGGGCTCTCGGCCGTGACCGGTCAGCCGATGTGGATGCAGCTGTGCGCCGCGACGGTCGTGCTGCAGATGAGCATGGCCATCAACCTCTACCGCAAGCTGGTGAAGACCGGCTCGGGCTCGCACTACGCGCTCGCTTGGCAGGGCCACCAGCAGCCCAAGGAGACCGCCGGTGCGCGCTTCATGGCCCGCATCGAGTTCCTCGCGCGCCGCGACTACTACGTGTTCGCGTGGATGGTGTTCGCCATCATCGGATGGCTGCAGCTCGCGGTCGTGCTGATGGCCGCGACCACGCTGTGCATCGCGGCGCACGAGCTGCTGCGTCCCCGTCAGGTCCGCGAAGAGTTCCTCTCGCTGCCCCCGCAGTGATCACTTCTTCTGCGTGACCGCGAGCGCGACGCCGCCGACGATCGCGGCGGCGGCGATGAGCAGTCGCGGCGAGAGATCTTCGGCAAGCAGCGCGACGCCGCCGAGCGCGGCGACGATCGGCACGAGCAGCTGCACGATCGCGGCGCGCGTGGCCGTGA
>DASZPU010001223.1:0-4885 GCA_035550195.1 Nannocystaceae bacterium | reverse complement strand
CCGCAAGAGCGGCCGCCGCCGCCGTGCGGCGGTTGCTCGAACGAGCTGGCCGCCTTTGGCGTCCACCTCCTTCGGCAATTGATATCGTTGCTGTCGTGGCAGTCGTCGCTCGCACCCGCGCGTCGCTCTCTGCGTGGTTGCCACTGCTCGCGATCGCGGCTTGTCTGCGCGCGCCGGGGTATGTCTGCGACGAAGATGCGCAGTGCGTGCGTCGTGCCGAGGGCGCGTGCATCGAGGACGCGTGCGCGTATCCGGATGCGAGCTGCGCCAGCGGGATGCGCTGGGACGCGCTGGCGCCCGCCGAGCAAGCCGATGTCTGCGTGGGCGAAGGCATGGGCTCGGGCTCCGCCGACGATGGCGGACCCCCCGAGCCGCTGTGCGGCAACGGCACGATCGACGAGCTCGAGGACTGCGACGACGGCGACGCGCAGGGCACCGGCAGCTGTCCGGCGCTCTGCGTCGCGTCGGGCACGATGTTGTGGCAGGTGACCTGGGACGGCCCCGCGCACAGCGAGGACAAGGCGTTCGGGCTCGCGATGGACGACGCGCACGCGAGCTTCTATCTCGCGGGCTTCGCCACCGAGGACGCCGCCGAGGGCCAGGACATCCTGCTGCAGAAGCGCTGGATCGAAGATGGCTCGCTGCAGTGGAGCCGTACCGCGCGCGGCGATGGTCGCGGCAACGACAACGGTGAGAACGTCGCGCTCGATTCGAGCGGCAACCCGGTGATCGCGGCCATCGCGATCAACGAAGCCACCGACGGTGATCTGTTCCTGCGCAAGTACGACGCCGATGGCAACGAGCTCTGGACGTTCACCCACGACGAGCAAGGCGAGTTCGATCGCATGCAAGGCGTCGCGGTCACGTCGACCGACACGATCGTCGGCGTCGGCAACGTCGCCGTCGTGCGCGACGACAGCAGCATCGATGCCGAGGTGTGGATCCAACGCTTCGACGCGAACGGCACGCCGATCGGTGCGCCGCTCGTGCGCGGCGACGCGGGGCTCGACGACGAAGCCGTCGATGCCGACGGCGACGCGGATGGTTTCCTCGTCACCGGTCGGGTCGCGCACGAGAGCGGCATCCTCGGGCTGTGGACCGCGCGCTACGATCGCGACCTGATGCTGCGTTGGGAAGACGTGGAGATCGCGGATCCGATCGGCGACGAGACGCGCGGTGTCGGCATGGGCCTCGATCCGATGGGCGGCAGCGCGACCGCAGGCGTGCTGTCGAACGACATCTGGGTGCACCGCTACGACGCGTTCGGCGTGCACGGCTGGCAGTTCACGCTCGACGGTCCGCAGATGATCCACGACGAGGCCGCCGACATCGCGTTCGCGCCCGACGGCAGCTACCTCGTCGGAGGCTTCACCGACTTCGCGACCGACGGCTTCGCGAGCGCCGACTGTTGGATCCGCGTGTTCGAGCCCGACGGCACCGAGCGCTGGACCGACACCTACGACGGGCCCGCGCACGAGATCGACAAGGTGCTCGCGGTCATCGCAGATTCGCAGGGCGGCGCGATCGTAGGCGGCTACCACACGGTTCCGGGCCAAGCCCGCGACGTGTGGATGCGGCGCTACAAGCTGTGACGTCGCCTCGGTGCCCCGTGTCGCGGGCCCACGATCGGTTCACGACCGTCGTGGGCAGATCGCCAGCGCGTCGATCGAACTGCGTAGCACGAGCCTGCGCAACTCGTGCAGATCGAGGTCGCGTGTCGCTCGTCGTGCATCGGTTCGCACGCGCTTGCGTGATCGATCGCCTTCCGCACGCGTGCTCGTCGACCGCTTCCGCGCGCAGTCATGTGCGAGAGTCCCGGCGCGATGCGAAGGTTCCCGCTCACCCGATTCGCGATCCTGTTGCTCGTTTCGAACGGCTGCACCGGCGGTGCCGACCCTGCGGCCGACGCCGCGGACACCGGCTCCGGCGACGTCGGCGAGGCGTCCGGCGACGATGCGCCGTTCGACCCCGACGAGGGCGACGACGACGGCGGCGAAGCGGACGACGGCAGCGACGAGGACTCGGGCGACAGCGGCACGCACGAGCCCGCCGACAAGGACGAGATCAACGCGTACATCGCCGCGCTCGGTACGCCCGACGCGCCCGCGCCCGAGACGGTCGAAGGCGAGCCCGGCGAGCCCGCGGCGTCGGGCGACTACAGCTGCACGCACACCAACCTGCAGGAGACCGAGCAGTTCGCGGAGATCGTCGCGTTCGCTGCGAACTCGGGCTCGATGTTCCCGGGCTCGATCCTCGGTGGGCGCACGATCGAGACCGGGCTCTTCACGCCGCGCGTGCTCGACCGCGCGCCGCTCACCTTCTCTGCTTCGCTCGAAGGCGTGGTCGACGGTGCGGTGTCGGCCGAGCTCGAGCAGCCGACGATGTCGGCGTTCCGCGAGGCGATGGCCGACATCCTCTCGCAGAACATCGTGGGCAACACGCCCGCCGACATCCACTCGCAGATCGAAGAGGTCTACTCGCACGAGCAGCTCGGGCTCGCGGTCGGGCTCGACGTGGGCTGGCTGAACGGCGACATCTCGGCGTCGATGCGCTTCGACGATCAGGAGACGCGCAGCCGCTTCGTCGTGCAGTTCACCCAGACCTACTACACGGTCGACGTCGATCCGCCCGGCACCGCCGCGGACTTCTTCGCGCCCAGCGTGACCATCGACGACGTGGAGGCGGAGATCGGCGACGACCCGCCGGCGTACGTGTCGTCGGTGAGCTACGGCCGCACGATCTTCTTCGCGGCGACCTCGCATCTCTCGAGCGAAGAGCTGCGCGCCGCGCTCGACTTCGGCTTCAAGGGCACGGTGTCGGTCGATGGCAGCGTGTCGCTCACGCACGAAGAGGTGCTCGAGAACTCGGAGATCACCGCGTTCATCCTGGGCGGCGACAGCACGGTCGCGGTGCAGGCGATCTACGGCGCCGAGGAGCTGCGCGACTTCATCCAGTCGGGCGGCACGTACAGCGCGGAGTCACCCGGCGCAGCGATCGCGTACAAGCTCGCGTATCTGCACGACGACAGCCCTGCCCGCTTCTCGCTCACCACCGACTACGAGCTCGAGGAGTGCACGCGCGTGACGCAGAACGTCCGCGTCGGGCTCAGCAGCCTCGAAGTGGTGAGCGACGGTGGCGATGCCGGGGACGAGCTCGAGCTCTACGGCACGATCTGGGCGGTCGCCGAGAACGGCGACTACTGGGTGCTGTGGTCGGCCGACAGCGGGCAGTACGTCACGATCGGCACCGGCACGTCGTGGCCGCAGGCCGGTGAGATCGACTCGGTGATCGTCCCGGTCACGCCGCATCCCGGCGGCAGCATCCAGCTCGTCGTCGAGCTGTTCGACAGCGACGGCCTGCTCGGCGACGACGACTTCGGCGTGCAGTTCATCGACCGCCCGTTCGAAGATGGCTGGCGCGCCGACGTGTCGATCCCCGCAGCGAACGGGGATCAACACATCGCGGTCAACTTCGACCTCGTCCCGGTGGACTAGCTCTTCTTTTTCGACGCCTTCTTCTTCGTGCCTCCGCCGGCGCCGCGGCCCGAGCTCTGCTCGCTGCCGCCTTCGGCGACGTCGAGCGCTTCGCTCAGGGCGGCGCCGGCGATCTGCACGGCACGCTTGCCGACCCGGCCGACCACGGCGCCGACCTTCTTCGCGGTCGCGACGGCCGAGCGCGCAGCCTTCTTGGCCTTCTTCGCGCCTTTCTTCGCGGTGGCGCTCGCCTTCTTCGCGGTCTTCTTCGCGGCGGTCTTGGCTTTCTTCGCGGTCTTCTTCGCGGTCGGCATCGTCACCCTCCTACTTGCGGACCAAGCCCAGGATCAACGAGACCACGGCAACGATCGCGAAGATGTAGAAGAGGATCTTGGCGATGCCCACGGCACTGGCGGCGATGCCACCAAAGCCGAAGACCGCGGCGATCAGTGCGATGACGAAGAAGACGATTGCGGCTCTGAGCATGATGTACCTCGTTCCTTCCCGGTGCTGTGTGCATCGCGGGTGCCAACTCGCGAGTACGCCTCCGAGTAACGAAGGTGCACGTCCTCGGCGTGGCGCAGCCGCACACCCGTGACCTCGGCGCACGCAGCGATGGCCACACCGAACCGCGATTTCACGCGTCGTGGCGCAGCGGGCGAACGACGACGTGCGCGGCTCGTCGCTTGCACGCGAGAGCACGCAGGAGGACGGCACATGTTCAATCCCTTTTCGATGACCCGCGACGACGTGCTCGCCAGCATGGGACTCCAGGCCCGCCGCAGCACCGCCTCGTATCTGGTGATGCCGCTCGCGATGCTCGGCGTCGGCATGCTCACCGGCGCCGGCCTCGGACTGTTGTTCGCACCGCGACCGGGTCGCGAGACGCGGCAGCAGCTCGGTGAGACCGCGAGCAACGTGGCGCACAAGCTGCGCGACAAGGTGCGGCGCACCGAGCACGACGTGATGGGTGCGATCGAAGAAGTCGAGCGCACCGCCGGCAACGGACAGTCGCGCATGAACCCGAGCTGATTGGAGCGAGCGATGGCGAACGACGAGGAAGAGATGCAGGCCGAGGTGGTCGACGACGGCGAGGATCGCGACGCCGTCGATCTGCAGGAGATGGGCGATCGGGCGCTGCAGCTCGTGCAACGACAGGCGACGCAGCATCCGTTGCGCACCGTCGGCATCGCGATGGGTGTCGGCTACGTGCTGGGCGGCGGTGTGCCGAAGCTCTTCGTGCGGCTCGGCATGATCGCGGCCGGACGCGCGCTCAGTCGCGCAGCGACGATCGAAGGCATGCGCGTGATGGCGAACATGCTGCGCGGGCACGAGGACGAGCCTGCGGCGGAGGAAGCCCCCACGGCCGCGCCGCCGACCAGCGAGCGTCGCAACGGGCATCGCCGCAAACG
>DASZPU010001222.1:0-5293 GCA_035550195.1 Nannocystaceae bacterium | reverse complement strand
CCACCGGGAGCGCCGATGCAGTCGATGTTGTTGCGGCTGTCGATCCCCGGCACGGGCGAAGATGGCGGGCCGCTCGGCGATCCCAACTACGGTGGACAGCTACAGCCGCTCGGCATCGACGACGTGCCCGGCGAGGCGACGCCGACGGTGAGCTACGTCGAGCTGCCCGGCGAGTACGACGACGGCGAGGCCTACAGCCTGCGCCAGCCGACCTACGCGATCGGGGCCCCGGCCTACGGTGCGCTCGCGGACGACGTGTTGGTGTCGCCGCGCGTCGCTCCGCAGATGATCGGGCTCGGGCTGCTCGAAGCGATCGCCGAGCCGGACATCCTCGCCCATGCCGACGAGGGCGACGACGACGGCGACGGCATCTCGGGCAAGCCCAACCATCCCTTCGATCCGCTCACGCAGACGCGCAAGCTCGGCCGCTTCGGGTGGAAGGCGAACCAAGTCGGGCTCGTGCAGCAGGTCACCGGCGCGATGCTGGGTGACATGGGCATCACCACGTCGGTGCATCCCGCCGACGACTGCCCGTCCACGCAGACGGCGTGCGCGACGGCGATGTCGGGCGGAAGCCCCGAAGCCGGCAGCGACATCGTCGATGCGATGGTCTTCTACAGTGCCGTGCTCGCACCGCCCGGCCGTCGTGACGTCGACGATCACGACGTGCTCGCGGGGCGCGAGCTGTTCACCGCCATCGGGTGCGCCGATTGCCACGTGCCGAGCTGGGTGACCAGCGCTGCGATCGATCCCGCGCTCTCGCAGCAGACGATCTGGCCCTACACCGATCTGCTGCTGCACGACATGGGCGACGCGCTCGCGGATGGTCGGCCCGACTTCGACGCGGACGGTCGCGAGTGGCGGACCCCACCGTTGTGGGGCGTGGGGCTCATCCCCGCCGTCAGCGGCCACGACACGCTCCTGCACGATGGCCGTGCACGCGGCATCGCCGAAGCGATCCTCTGGCACGGCGGCGAAGCCGAGTCCGCGAGCGACGGCTTCCGTGCGCTCGCTGCCGACGAGCGTGAACAGCTCGTCGCGTTCGTGACCTCGCTATGAACAAGCCGCTCTTCGTCTCGCTCGCGATCGTCTGTGCCTGCGGCGAGTCCGGTCCACGTGGCCCTTCGCGCGGCTCGGTCGTCGCCGACCTCGTGCACGACACCGCGCTGCCGCACCACGAGTCGCTCGGCACCTCGAGCGCCGCGTTGCCGCCCGCCTTCGAATTCTGCGCGGCGCCCAACGCCGCTGCGATCACCGCGGCGCAGGACGCATGGCGGCTCGCGGCGAGCGACTGGGCGGGCGTCGAGGCCTTCTTCTATGGCCCCGCGAAGGACGATCACGTCGACGCCGCGGTGTGGTTCTGGCCCACGCGCCCCGAGCTGATCGAAGAGCTGCTCGCCGGCGACGCGCCGATCGACGCGGCGCTCGTCGATGGCTTCGGCGCCGCGGACAAGGGCTTGCCCGCGATCGAGGCCCAGCTCTTCGATCCCACCGGCGGCGATGTGCTCACGCGCTTCGATCCCGCGGATCCCATCGCCGCGCGCCGCTGTGCGCTCGTACGCGAGCTCGCCATCGACGTCGGCGAGCACGCCGGCGCGCTGGCCGAGACGTGGAGCTCGGGCTACGCCGACGATCTCGCGGAGCCCCCCAACCCGCGCTACGAAGACGAGCGTGCGGCGCTCGACGAGATGGTCAACGGCATCATCTTCTTGCTGCAGCTCGTCGACGATCACAAGCTCGGCATCCCGTTCGGCAGCAAGTCCAACGGCATGGCGCAGCCCGACATGGTCGAGTCGCGCTACGCGGACCAGTCGCTCGCCGCGATCGCCACGAACCTCGCGACGGTGCGCAAGCTCTACCTCGGGGTCGGCGATGGGCTCGGCCTGCAGGATCTCGTGCTCGCGCGCTCGCCGATGCTCGACGACGAGATCGTGCTCGCCCTCGACCAGGCCGATGCCGCGATCGCTGCGATCCCGCCGCCTTTGCGGGTCGCAGTCGGGGACTCGTTCGTGCCGGTGCAGAACGCGATCGATGCGGTCAAGCAGCTCCGCCGGCTCTTCACTGCCGACCTCCCGCAGCAGCTCGGTGTCACCGTGACGATCTCGGACAACGACGGAGATTGATGATGCCGCGCACGCCCACCGCGCTCGTCCTGCGTGCATGCGCGCCGGTCGACATCGCGTCGCTGGTGGCGTTGCGCGTGCTGCTCGGCGTGCTGCTCTTCGGCGCGGTGGTGCGCTTCTGGGCGCTGGGCTGGATCGACGCGCTCTACGTGATGCCCGCGCAGCTGCTGCCCTACCCCGGCTTCGAGTGGATACCGCGGCTGCCCGCGCCGGCGCTCTACGCCGTGTTCGCGACGATGGCCGTGTGCGCGCTCCTGGTCGCGCTCGGTCGCTGCTACCGCGTCGCCGCGATCACGCTGCTCGTTTCGTTCGCGTACGTCGAGCTGCTCGACGCCACCAACTATCTCAACCATTACTGGCTGGTCACGCTGCTGCTCGGCGGTGCCGCGATCGCTCCGCTCGGCAGCGGCCACCGCGAGTCGGTGCCGGCGTGGATGCCCGGGCTCGTGCGCGCGCAGCTCGGGCTCGTCTACGTCTTCGCCGGCGTCGCCAAGCTCGGCGCCGACTGGCTGGTGCACGCGCAACCGCTGCGACTGTGGCTGCAAGTGCACGCCGACGTGCCGCTCGTCGGGCCGTGGCTCGCGACGCCCGCGCTCGCGCACGCGTTCGCAATCGCCGGCACCGTGTTCGATCTGCTGATCTTCCCTGCGCTCTGCTGGTCGCGCACGCGCGCGTGGGCCTTCGTCGTGCTCGTCGTCTTCCACCTCGTCACCGCCGCGCTCTTCCCCCTCGGCATCTTCCCGTGGCTGATGATCGCGATGACGACGATCTTCTTCGCGCCGCACTGGCCGCGCCGCCTGCTGCGACGCACAGCACGTCGCGAGCTCGCACCGCTGCCGTTGCCGGGCATCGGCACCGCGATCGCGATCGGTCTGTGGCTCGGCGTGCAGATCGCGTTGCCGCTGCGCACGCTCGCGTATCCCGGCGACGTCGGGTGGCACGGCCAGGGCGATCGCCTCGCGTGGCGCGTCATGATCGTCGAGAAGACCGGCTGGCTCGAATATCGCGTCGTCGACGAGACGACGGGTCGGAGCTGGCGCGTCGATCCTGCGCAAGAGCTCGGTCGTCGACAGGTCGCGATGCTCGCGACGCAGCCCGATCTGATCCTCGGCTTCGCGCATCGCATCGCCGCGCGCGAGCCCGCCGGCGTGCGCGTGTTCGCGGACGCATTCGTCGCGTACGACGGACGACCCAGCGCGCGGCTGGTCGATCCCACGGTCGATCTCACCCGCGTCGAGGACGGCCTCGCGCGCTACGACTGGGTCTTGCCCGCGCCGCCGTTTCCCGCGCCGTAGGCCGTTCGAGCGCGGGACACGGGCGATCGCCGGAGGTCCCGCCGGGGCCGGGTGCGGCTTCGCCCGTGAGCTAGCGGACGTCGATATCCTCGAACTTACGCTAATTCTCGTTGCGCGAAGGCTAAGTGTTGCGTCAAAAGCTCTTCATGACGCGCGAGCAAGACAAAGCCTCCGACCGCCCCCGCCTCCGCGACTTCCTCGAGCTGCACTACGACCAGCTCGAGGAGATGAACCTCGAGGCGAAGCGGCAGCGGATCGAGCGCGTCCCCCTCGACCAGGTCCGCGAGCAGCGCGTGAAGTACCTGAGCGACGAGAAGCGCATCAAGGCCGTGACCGTGTGCTTCGCCGACCTCGAGGGTCGGCTGCACATGCTCGACTACGACAAGAAGTTCCTGCTGCGCTCGTTCGACAACCTCACGTTCGACGGCTCGTCGGTGCGCGGCTTCTCGCAGCAGCACGAGTCGGATCTGCGGCTCGCGATCGACTGGCCCGCGTTCTGGTGGATGCCCTCCGACGTGTTCGGGCCCGGCAAGGTGCTGGTGTTCGCGGACGCGCTCGCGCAGGACGGCTCGCCGTACCAGGCCGATCTCCGCTCGCGGCTCAAGCAGTACTGCGGCGAGCTGTACGCCAAGCACAAGACGATCGCGTCGGTCGCGATGGAGATCGAAGGCTTCCTCTTCCGCGGACGCGACGCCGAGCAGAACTACTACGAGAACGGCAAGTTCGAGTTCATCTCCACCGGTGGCTACTACCACTCGCTGCCCGGTGACGATCTGCGCCGCTTCATCGACGCCGCCGCCGAGGTGCAGCGCGCGATGGGCTTCGCGAACGAGAAGGACCACCCCGAGGTCGCGCCCTCGCAGTTCGAGATGAACTACTCGCACACCGAGGCGTTGGTCGCCTGCGATCAGGTGCTGCTCTACAAGCTGCTGTGCCGCCAGGTCGCGCAGAACCACGGCGTCACCGCGAGCTTCCTGCCCAAGCCGGTCACCGGCGTGAACGGCAGCGGCATGCACACCAACGTGAGCCTGCAGAGCGGCGGGAAGAACCTCTTCTACGACAAGGACGGCGACAGCGGGCTCTCGGCGTCGGGCTGGGACTTCATCGATCGCATCCTCAACAGCGCGGGCGAGCTGTGCTTGCTGCTCAACTCCAGCGTGAACTCGTATCGCCGACTCGATCCGCACTACGAAGCGCCCAACCAGATCAAGGCATCCGCGATCGATCGCGGCTCGATGGTCCGCATCCCGCTCGGCAACGAGCGCAGCGCTCGCATCGAGGTGCGCTCGATCGCACCGGACAGCAACCCGTACCTCGCCGTGTACGCGCTCTTGCGCACCGGCCTCGAGGGCCCGACCAGCGATCCGGATCCCAACAAGCGCGCACGCACGCGCTTCCTGCCCGACAACATCCACGACGCGCTGCGCCTCTTCAAGGGCAGCCGCCAGATCACCGAGCTGCTCGGCGAGGGTGTGCAGTCGCGCTACGCCGACGTGAAGCTCGCGAGCGCAGAGCGCTGCCCGAAGGCGCTCGGCAGCCTGATCAAGCGCGCCGAGGTGCAGTTCCACCACGAGGTCACGAACCAGTACCTCTGGAACCGGTTCTAGCTCGCGAGCGGGCTAATTGATCGCGAGCGTGTAGCTGCCGCTGTTGCTGTTGTAACCGTCCACCACGACGATCACGCTCTCGCCCGCGGCGAGGTTCGCGGTGGTCTCCGACTGCAGGCCCGAGAAGTCGTCGTTGCACGCGAGCTCGGAGCCGCCGCAGTCGGGCGACTGCAGCGTGATCACCGTGTCGTAGCTCGACCCCACCAGCGAGAACGTCCACAGCGCGGCCGACGGCGCGGTCCATGCGAACGCGACGTCGGGGCCGTGG
>DASZPU010001221.1:25000-26738 GCA_035550195.1 Nannocystaceae bacterium | reverse complement strand
ATCGATCGCCGCGCCGACGCGCGTCGCCGTCTCTTCACCGTGCGCGCCACCGACCGCTCGCAGCGCGCGATCGACCTGCGATCGCTGCGCGTCGCCCCAGGCCGCGGCGACGAGGTCGTCGACGTGATCGCAGCGGCCCGGCTCGGTGGGCTCGCGGTTGCTCGCGATCACGAGCGCCACCGAGCCGACCGCGACGCCGCCGAGCACGACGTCGCGCAACCACCTCCGTGAACGATGGCGCTCGAGCTCGTCGACGACCGCGTCCATGCTCGGCCAACGCGCCTGGGGATCGACCGCGAGCCCGCGCACGATCGCCGCGCGCAACCAACCCGGGATCGGCTTGCGCTCGGGGAACACGACGTCGGAGGCACGCTTCGCCCGCAACAACGCCTCGAGCCCATCGCCGAGGAACGGCCGCACACCGAAGAGCGCCTCGTAGAGCGCGATGAAGAACGCATACTGATCCGAGCGCGCGTCGGCACCGATGCCCGCGTGGACCTCCGGCGCCATGTATGCCGGCGTGCCGGCGACGAATCCGGTCGCGGTGAGGCTTTCGCAATCGCGGCCCGAATCGCTGGTGCGTCCCACGACCCCACCGCGATCGCTGCGTGCGAGCCCGAAGTCACCGACGCGCACGATCGTCGCGTCGGCTCCGACCAGCACGTTCGCGGGCTTGAAATCGCGGTGCACGAGGCCGGCACCGTGTGCGGCTGCGAGCCCGCGCCCCGCCGCGGCGAAGACCGAGCGGATCTCCGCGAGCGTGCGTGTACGCGTGCACCACGTCGCGAGATCGACGCCGTCGACGAGCTCCATCGCGATGAACAGCTCGTCGTCGTGCGTGCCGACGTCGTAGATCGCGACGACGTTGGGATGCGAGAGCTTCGCGAGCGACCGGGCTTCGCGGGCCAACGCCGCGCGCGACGTCGCGCTGGACGTGCCGGCGCGGATCAGCTTGATCGCCAGGTGACGATCGAGCTCGGGATCGTAGCCGCGATAGACCTCGCCCATGCCGCCGCGACCGAGCAATCCGGTGACGTAGTAGCGATCGAGTCGCGTGCCGGGGACGATGCGCGCACGATCGTCGTCGTCGTTCCTGGGCTCGACCGCCGCGTCGAGTGTCTCTGCGGCGCGCGGCACCGTGAGCGCATCGGCGTGCAGAGCAGCGGTGGTGTCGGGCGGTTCCACGACGAAGTGCGCACCCCAGTATCGCGTGCGCAACACGACGCAACAACGAACGACGCGCTTCGATTCGCATCCGTGGAATTACGGAGAACGCGACCGTAGCAGCACCGAGGTCGCACGCGTCGTCGCCAGCTAGCTTGCGGATCGTCGCCATCGAACGCGGGCGACCGGAAGGACCTGGAGATGAAGAACCGACGCGCCTACCTGGTTTCGATCGCGGGCATCGTGCTCGGCTGTCCCGTTCCCGCCGACGAGGACGACGGCCGCACGACCGCGATGACGACGACGACGACGATGCCGGCCGAGAGCGGTGGCACCGACGAGGGCACCGACGACGCGGACACCGGTGGCGAGAGCTCCGCGGGCGAGTCGAGCGGCATTGGAGAATCCGGCGCGGACACGACGACCGGCGACACCGGCGAGCCGTGGCCCGACGCGCTGCCGATCGATTGTGCGATCGACACCGAAGCGCCCGAGTGTGCGCGTCCGGGTTGGCTCGAGCCGGGGACGATCGGCGAAGGCCCCCACTTCGCGCAGGGCGGTTTCCCGATCCTGC
>DASZPU010001221.1:0-17500 GCA_035550195.1 Nannocystaceae bacterium | reverse complement strand
GTAACCCGCGGGCCGATGCAGCGCGTGCGCGAGCAACACGCCGAAGCAGATCGGCGTGAACGTGGTCTGCCGCAGCATGCGCGGCTCATCGGGGCTCCACCCGAACGCGCGCTGCAAGAGCGGATCGACGAGGCCGAGCTGGATGACCTGGCTCAGCACGATCACGGTGACGAGGATCGGCAGCGCCCACTTGCGCAGCCACGTCTCGATCGGCGGCCACACCAAGTAGAACTGTTCCTCGGCCGCGAGCGACCAGGTGATCTCGAGCCACCCGTGCGCGGGGATCCAGTTCGTCAGATACAGCACGAGAAAAGGGAGATCTCCCGCGAATTCGTGCGATGCCGGCGTGCCGCGCCGCAGCACCAAGAAGAGCAGGGCGAGCGCCGCGAGCACGCCGTAGTACACCGGCAGGATGCGGAGCGATCTCCGGATGTAGAAGTTCTTCAGGGAGATCTCGCCCTTCCGATCGCGCTCGCGCAAGAGCAGCGTGACGATGAGGAAGCCGGAGATCGCGAAGAAGAGATCTACGCCGAGGAAGCCGAAGCGCGCCGCGGGCCACCACGTGTGCACGAGCGCGGGCACTTCGGAGTGGTGCCACACGACGGTCGCGATGCTGAAGCAGCGCAGACCATCGAGCGAAGCAAACGTGCGGCGAGCGAGGTACGCGTCGTGCGTCGCGGCGGCGGGAGCCTGCACCGGTCGCAGTCTACTCCGCCGCTAGCCGACCGGGTTGCACCAATCGCCCGGCACCGTCGCGTTGTTGTCCTCGTTGCATTCGTTGAACGCGCCGTTGCCCATGCCGTCGTCGTCGACCACGACGGTGATCGAAAACGGCGGGTTGACGGCATCGTCGACCACGAGCTCGACGGTCTCCGCGGCGCCCGCCGGAATCGCGCCGGTGGTCTGGACGACGCCCAGCAACGTGGTCTCGTCGTAGAACGCCACGTTCACGCCGGGCCCGACGCCGAGACAACCGATGTTGAGCACGCGCACGCTCATCTCGAGCACGGGGCACTGCAACGTATCGAGCATGAAGTCGGACGGCACGAGATCCGGAGCGCACAGCGCCTGCAGCTCGCCCTGCGTGTTGCGGCGGTAGCTGTTGTACGGCGCACCCGCGGGCGTCGACCAGTTCGGATCTTCGACGGGTGGGATCGTCGCGTCCGCGCGCACGTTGGTCACGTGATACGTGTGCTGGTTCCACACCGGCAGCGTCGCGACCCAGTTGTCGAGGCGATCCTCGAACACCTCGACGCCGGCGTCACCGATGTCGCCCTGCGGAGACTCGTTGTTCGTGCTGATGACGAGCTCGGCTTTGAAGTCGCCATCGACGTCGACGATGATCGGATTCTCGGTGCGCGTACGCGACGAGTTGATGTCGATGAAGAGGATCTCGGCGTCGGTCATCAGCCCGTCGCAGTCCATGCCGCCCGGACACGACGGCTCGGTGCCGGGATAGATCCGCAGGTACCACTCGTCGTCGTAGATCACCTCGGAGCGACCGTCGCCGTCGAAGTCGAACACCGAAGAGCCGGTGCGCTGCGACGAGACATCCTTCGTGTCCGCCTGCCACAAGATCGTCCACGCCGACACGCCGTCGTACTGCACGACGAGGTAGTGGTCCGCGGCCGCAGTGCCGAGATCCGGGAAGCCGTCGCCGTCGAAGTCCGCGATGTTCGGTGGACCGCCCGCGCCACCGCCCGGGATCGTGAGCGAAGCCAGCGTCGCGCCGGTCTGTCCGTTGAACAGGTAGATGTTGCCCGACGACACCATCGCGACCTCGGGCATGCCGTCGAGATCGAAGTCCGCGATGCCGCAGTAGCCGTCCGCCGGCGATGCGGTCCACATCACCGAGCCCGTGAAGTCGACGCCGACGGTGCCCGTGAACGTGTACGCCGTGCCGCCGCCGATCAGCTCCGGGCGATCGTCGCCGTCGAGATCCGCGACGCATGCGAGCGGGCCGAAGCTGCCGGTCGTGCCGGTCGCACCGCTCGCGGCCTGCCACGCGATCGATCCGCCGTTGTCGAACACCGCGCGCCCGAACGCGATCTCCACCCCGCCGGCGCCGTCGAAGTCCGCGAGCGCCGGTCCACCGCTCTTGCCCCCGAAGTTGTAGTCCTCCGACACCCACAGCGGCGAGCCGTCGGCTGCGAACGCGACCAAGTTGCTGCCTTCACCGGGCGCGATGATCTCGGGCGCGCCGTCGAGATCGATGTCGCCGATGGCCGGGTGCGCGCTCGGATCGGTGCGATACGCCGAGTCGCCCACCGACCACACCTTCGCGCCGGTGTCGCCGCGGATCGCACGCAGGATCCCGTCGTCGGTGTACGACGAGTTCTGATAGCTGTTGAACACGATCTCCGGCACGCAGTCGCCGTCGAGATCCGCGACCATCGGCGTCATCACGACCTGGTGGTACTCGGGGAAGTCGTCCATCGCGATGTCGACGTGCGTCCACATCGGTGTGCACACGTCGTTCATGCACATCTCTTCGGTCTGGCAGCCGTCGGCGCAGGCACGTTGCGCGCGCACGCCCCAGGTGAAGCGCGGCACCGGATCGAACACGCCGGGCGTCGGCGCGAATGCGCAGCTCGGATCGGCGAGGTTCGGCACGCACAAGCCGAGCTCACCGTCGCAGATCTCGTCGGGCTCGCACTCCATCGTCGTGTTGGTCGCGCACGCGAGGCCCTTGCACGCATCGCCCGGCACGACGCACGTGCCCGCGTAGCAGATCTGATCGGACTCGCAGCACACCTGATCCGTCCCGCACGGATCGTCTTCGCCGCAGTCGACGACGCACTCGTCGTCCTCGCAGATCTGGCCGGCCTCGCAGCACACGCCACCGCACAACTGCGCCTCGGTACAACCACCGGTGCTGTCGGCAGTGCCGTCGAACGTACCGCTGCCGTCCGCGGTGCCGTCGATCGACGTCGTGTCCGGCTCGGTCGCGTTCGCGGTGAGGCTGATGCTGCCGACCTCGCTGCCGTCGTCCTGCGGCGCCGTCTCGGACTTGCAGCCCACGAGCACTGCGCAGCCCACCCCGAGCCACCTACACCAACACGCGCGAGCCGCAGCTGTCATCGTTCCTTTAGTACCCGCTCGCGCGCGCTTGTCCGAGGCGGAACGAGAATCGCGTGCGATCGCGGAGACCCTTCCGCGCAAAGTGTTAGCCTCGAACGATGCCCGGGCCGCGTGCCCTCGGTCGCGTCGGCGACGGTCCGCGCACGTGCACGACCCGTCCGCTGCGCGTGTGCTTGATCCGCCCACCGGCGATCACCGCACCGCGCAGCCTCAGCTACTACGGCGCAGTGCCGGACCTCGGGCTGGCCTACGTGGCCGCAGCCGCGCGCGCGGCCGGCCACCACGTGAGCGTGATCGATGCGCCGGGGCTCGCGATCGAGCAGCGCTGGGAGTGGTCGACCACGCTCGGCGTCTTGCGCGGCCAAGGCCTGCCGCTCGGCGCGATCGCGGAGCGCATCCCGTTCGACGTCGACGTGGTCGGCATCGCGCACATGTTCCTGCACGAGTGGCCGATGCTGCGCGCGCTGGTCGCCGCGATCCGAGCCGCGCGACCCTACGCGTTCATCGTCGCGGGGGGCGAGAACGCATCGGCGATGTGGGAGCTCTTGCTCGCGTCGACGCCGGGCCTCGATGCGGTGATACGCGGCGAGGGCGAGCTCGCGCTGCAGCGGTTGCTCGAGCAGCTGTCGACCGGGCGTGCGCTCGACGAGGCGCCGTCGCTCGCGTTGCGCGTGCATGGTCGCCCGCACGCGAATGCACCCGCGCCCCGCATCGGCGCGCTCGATGCGTGGCCGTGGCCGGCGTGGGATCTGTTCCCGATCGCTGCGTATCTCGATCGGCGCATCGGTAGCGGCGTCGATCTCGGCCGCGCGTTGCCGATCCTCACCAGCCGCGGTTGCCCGTACCAGTGCACGTTCTGCTCGTCGCCGCAGATGTGGACCACGCGCTACGTGCGACGAGATCCCGAGCGCGTGCTCGACGAGGTCGCCGCGCTGCAGCAACGCTATGCGGTCGACAATTTCAACATCAACGATCTCACCGCGCTGCTGACCAAGGAGTGGATCCTCGAGCTGTGCGGCGCGATCGATCGTCGCGGGCTACGGTTCACCTGGCAGCTACCGTCGGGGACGCGTTCGGAGGCGATCGATCGCGACACCGCGGATCGGATGGTGGCCGCGGGCTGTCGCAACTTCTGCTACGCACCGGAGAGCGGATCGCTGCGCGAGCTGGCGCGCATGCGCAAGCGTGTCGAGCCCGCGCGATTGCTGTCATCGCTCGAAGGCGCGGTCGATGCGGGCATGGTCACGCACGCGAGCATCATGATCGGCACGCCGGGGCAGCAGGCGCGCGACGTGGTCGATACGGCGCGCTTCATCGCGAAGATGGCGGGCGCGGGCCTGCACACGCTCTCGGTGATGGTGTTCGCGCCGTATCCCGGCAGCGTGCAATACGACGAGCTCCGCGCGCGCGGGCGGCTGCAGCACGACGAGGCGTGGGTGTACGGATCGCTGCTGCGCTCCGCCGGTGGCACGCGCAGCCATCACGAGCGCTGGGGTCCACGGCGACTGTTCGCGTTGCAGCTGGGACTGCTCGCCGGGTTCTTCGGTCTGCAGTACCTGCGACGACCGCAGCGACTCGCGCGCAGTGCCTTCGCGGTCGCGCGTGGTCGACAACGCACTGTGCTCGAACAGCTCGCGTCGGCGAAGCTCGCTCAGCTGCGCGAAGGTGTCGCGAACGCGGCGAGCCGCGCGAGCGCACGTTGGCACGCGATGCGGTGGCTCGGCAGGTCGACTGCGATCGCGTCGCGCCAGAGGTAGAGCTGGGGCTCGGGCACGCCGAGTCGCGCGGACAGCATGCCCGGTGGCGCGCCGGCCATCATCGCCGCGACGGCACGCGTGGGCAGATCGGGCTCACCGCGATCCTCGACGCCGAAGCTGCGCCGCACCGCCGGTGATTCGTCTTGCAGCTCGCGAGCGATGGTCTGCGCCACCTCGCCGGCGACGTTCGCCCACGACGGGGTCGGGCCGAGCGGCGTGTCGAGCCAGGCGAGCACGCGCAACAGCTCGCGCCGTGGATCATCGAAGCCGCGGCGGCCGTGCAGCACGCGATGGTTGTCGAGCAGCAGCACGTCGCCGGCGTTCAAGCGCACGACCTCCGGTGAGCTGCGTGCGATCGCAGCGGCAAGCCGCGGTGCGATCGCATCGTCGTCGCGCGGACGCGGCGTGTGGGTGACGACGCATCGTCCACCACGCAGCGCGGCGGTGGGGCCGAGCACGTCGCCGAACACGAACGGCAGACAGCGTGGCACGCGTAGCAGCGCGTCGTACAAGCGGGGATCGTCGCGTGCGATCGCGGCGAGCAGCGCATGGCCGTCGAGCAGAAGACTCTCGCCGTCGTGCTCGGCGGCACGTAGACACGCGGTGAGCTGCAGCTCGGGTGGACGCGCGCGCCACTGCTGGCTGTCGGTGTGCAGGGGCGTGTCGACCATCGACGACGCGAACGATCGTCCGCCCGGCACCGCACGGATCGGCTGCACCTCGAGCAGCACCGCGGGCATGCCGAGCAACGACTCGACCATCGACCACGGATGCAGCAATCGATCGCGCAGGGCGTCGCCGAGCGCGACCACGGCCCACCCGCGCGCGTGCAGCTGTGCGAGGTGCTCGGGAGGGATCACGATCGTGCCGCCGTGGGCAGCGGCTCGTGCCACCGCGGGGCTTCGTCATCGTGCACGAACGGCAGCAGCCGCACGAGGGGCTGTCCGCGCGCGACCTCGATGCGCGTCCCGCTGCCCCACAGTGCGAAGACGGCCGGCGTCGCGCCGAAGCGATCGCTGCGGATCACGCCGCGCAAGACGTCGAAGCCCGGGCCGCCGATGCCGTCGACCAGCAGGCTCACGCCCGGCCCACTCGCGCACAGCGCCCACGGCTTCACGAAGAAGTGGGGCTCGCCCGCAACGTGCGGCGTGAAGTACTTGGTGAGGTACCAGAGCGCGCCACGATGCTCGGCGATCGCGTCGGTGCCGAACACCGACGTCCACTCGGCTTCGATCGTCGCCGCGGCGCGGGCGAGCTCGCCCTTGTCGTAGTCGAGCTGCACGCGCTGGCCGTCGTAGCGCGCCGAGAACGCGAGCGGCGTGCGGAAGACGAAGCGCACGAGCCGACTGCCGTCGCGCGGGCCGGCAGCTGCGTGCTCGCGCGCGCACGGCTCGAGCGCGAGCGTGCGCGGGCCGAATGCCACCGCGACGATCTCCGCGTGTGAGCGTGGCGGCACGTCGTCGGCCAGCAAGCGTCGGTACTTCTTCGTCGGGCCTTCGCGCTTCTCGGCGAAGTACGACGCGTCGTAGAAGTGCAGGTGCGCAGCGCCGACGTCACGCGCATCGGCGAGCGCGACGATGCGGCGCGGCAGCTCGTTGTCGACGCGAGCGATCGTCGCGAGCTCATCGACGAGCTCGAGGCGATCGACACCGCGCGCCGGCGTCAGCTCGAGCACCAGCGGCACCCACGCGTCGCCTTCGGTGATCGCGACCTCGCCGACGTCGACGTCGCGATTACGCCGGCCGCCGGCACTGCCGATCCACAGGGTCGCGCCGCGCACCAGCAGGCCGGTCCACAGCAAGAGCCTGCCACCCTGCTCGACCAATGGACCGCGCGCGAGCGCATGGGCCCACGCGCCGGGTGCGAGCCAGCCGTCGGCGAGCAGGATCGGCACGCATGCGCGCGCACGTCGAACGAACGCCTCGTCGTCGAGCGTCCAACTCCCGCGTCGGCGTCGCATCACCAACGGCGCACGCAGCTGCACCAACCATCCGAACGCGTTGCCTTCGAGCAGCGGCACGCAGGCCCGCGCGGCGCGCAGCGGGATCGATCCCTCGAGGTCGGCGCTGCGCCGCGCCAGCCCGACGAGGCCGAGCGCGTCGACGACCTCGAACGAGCTCAAGAGCAGCCGCCTCCGCCTCCGCAGCCGCCACCGCCCCCGCAACCACCGCCACCGCCACAGCTCGAGGTGCTGCAGCTCGAACCGCTCGAGCCCGAGCTCGCGGTCATCACGGCGAGCGACGCCTTGTGTTCCATGAAGAAGCTGTTGCAGAACGCGAGCGCGGGGATCGTGAGCGCGGTCGCGAAGCCGCCGAGCACGATCGCCATCGCGACGTCGTCGGGCTCGCGTCGTCGGCCGCTGCCGACGTCGGAGCGCAACGACATCGTCGCGTCGTCGAGCCACTTCAAGTAGTCGGTGGCGGCCGCCGAGTTGCGTGGGGGTCGCATCAGCTTGATGCACACGAGCGTGAACACCACGAGCTCGATGACGAGGTAGAGCGGGAAGGGAGCCGCACCGCCGTAGATGTCCGAGCGCACCACGATGCGCAGCACGCCGAAGCCGATCAGCACGATGCTTCCGAGCAAGGCGATGAGCGTCATCGTGGAGCGAGTCTTCTCGCTGCGCGTGAGCGCCGACTGCTCGCACATCGCCGCGAGCGAGGCCTCGTTGCGCGCCGCGACCGCGGATGCTGCGGTCCACACCGCGGTCGAGCGCGCGCCGCTGGCATCGGCCACGCGCGCGACCTCGCCGAGCAACTCGCCGAGCAACGGATCTTCGGTGTAGCCGGTGCCCGCAGGGGTCATCGCGCCGTCTTGGGTCGGTTGCAGCAAGCCGCGCGCAACCGCAGCGCCGACCAACGCGTCGGCGACCGCTTGCTTGCCGCCGCGCAGATACGCCACCGCCCACAGCTGCGTGCCGCGGGGAATCCGACCGATGCCGAGCGTGTCGACGACGCCGGGCGCCTGCGCGCGATAGCCACCCATGTGCTGTGCGGTGCTGCGGACGCGGCTCGCATCGGCGCGATCGAGCCCGGAGCCGACCGCGTCGCGCAAGAGCTTGATCGCGATCGCGAGGATGATGCCGAACACGGCGTACACGCCGAAGAACGCCATGCCGGGCGGAAGGTTGAAGGGAAACACGTCGCGCAAGACGTCCATCACTTGCCTCCTTCGATCGCATCGACGTCGGCGATGGCCGCGTCGAGCAGCTTCACCAGTGCATCGTGGGCTGCGTGCGCGTCTTCTCGCGTACGCGCGAGCGCACCGAGCTCGAGCTTCCAGCGCTCGGCGCAGCCCTTCAAGGTCGTGGCAATTCCGTCGTCCGAGGCGACGCCGCGCAGGCGCAACAGCGCGTGCAGCGGGCTACGGATCTGCTTGAGCTTGCGCTCGACTGCACCGGCGAGCGTGCGTGGTGCACCGGTCGCTTCGACGAGCGCGCGACGCAGCCGGATCCTCGACTCGCGCAGCTCCTGCTCGATGCGCAGTCGTCGGTGCTCGTCGAGGATGGTGAGCGTGGCGAACGGGTTGTCGCCGTGCAGCACGATGCTGCAGCCGCGGATGTCGTCGTAGAGCAGCGGGAACACGTCGGCGGCGCGCTGCAGCTCGTCGGCGCGCAACAAGATCGCCTCGATGCGCGCAGCGTGGCGCGCGAGCTCGAGCGCCGGGGCGATGGTCTGCAGGCGCTCGCGACCGTCGTCGCCGAGCACCACCACGAGATCGACGTCGCTGCGCTCGGCATCGAAGCCGCCGCGCGCGACGCTGCCGTAGACCAGCAGCGATCGCAGCTCGTCACCCAGCGTCTCTTGCAGCGACGCGACGAGCGTGTCGAGGTGTTGGCGGGTACGGACAGGCAGCGCGGCGATCTTGGCGTGCGTCATGCGGAAGGTCCTCGTCGCGGGGAAGCATGGAACAGGTGAACGGCGGATGCGCTGCCGGGGAGCTTCAGCGCCCAGATCGAGCGTCGACCATCGTGTACGCGCCCGACGAAGGGTGCGCGTCGTGGTCGCAGTGCACCGGCCGGGCCCGGCGCGTGGAACCTCGCGCGTAGTACCAACGCGTCCAGCTCGGCATCACGGCGCAAGATCGCGTCGTCGAGGGCGAGCGCGAGTACCCGCCACGCGTCGGTCGAGCTCGCGCGGATGGGAGCGCGTGCGGTGCCTGCGAGCGCGCGCTCGGCCACCGCGCGTGCGTGCTCGCGGTGCGTCGACAACCGCGGCAGGTGGGGCAGGGCGTCGTCGATGCGCTTGCGCTGGAGGATCGTGCGTGTGCGCGTCAGCGCGGCGGCGCCGAAGCGCGACATCATCGCGGCCGAGGGCACATCGACGTCGACCAGCGCGTCGGCGAGCTCGCGCTGGCGATCGGCCAAGTCGTTCGCGGAGTCGCTCGCGGGTGCGCACGCGTCGACGTGTTGCAGCTGCGGCGCACGCGTGCCCGCGATCGCGCGCAGCCGTGCGATCTCTGCGACGAGCTCGGCGAACGGGCCGAAGCCGCCGTCGCGCTCGAGCAGGATCGGCACGGCGCCGACGCGCTCCGTCGCGCGCGCGACCAGCTCGAGCACCACATCGGGGATCGGATCGGCGTGCGTGTCGAAGTAGAAGCCGTCCTCCCACGCACCGCCCGCGACGTGCAGCATCGCGACGTGATCGAGCGGGAAGCGAGCGAGCTCTGCCAGCGGATCGCGCCCCGCGTTCACCGCGTTCGCGTAGAGGTTGCCGACGTCGAGCAACAAGGGGCACCCGGTCGCGCGCACGAGCTCGCAGTAGAAGTCGGGCTCGTCCATCTCGTCGTCGGGCCAGTCGATGGTGGCCGCGACGTTCTCGAGCAGGAACGGAACGTCGGGCAGGAAGCGGCGTGCACGCGCGACGTTCTTCGCGAGCACGGCGATCGCCGCGCGCGTGTGCGGCAAACGCGTGAGATGCCCGATGTCGCGCCCGCGCCCGCGCGTGAACGAGGCGTGCTCGCTGACCAAAGGGGCACCGAGCTCGCGCGCAAGTCGACCGAGTCGCTGCGCATGCGCGTCGTCGATCCCATCCGCGCTGCCGAGCGACAGCTTCACCCCGTGGGTGATCACCGGCCAGAGCGCGCGACATGCGTTGGCCTCGCGGCGCGCGGCCGGGTTCGCCATGCACGCTTCGGCGACCACTTCGACGAAGTCCACGACGCTCGGCCCCGCCAACAGATCGGCGGCGAGCTCGGGGCGATGTCCCAATCCGATCCCCCGCGCGGTCGCCAGCGCCTCCACGATCGAGCTCGCGCTCGATACTTTACAGGGATCGATCGTATTTCATAATGCGGCTCGCGTGACCGACCCTGCGACCTTCTCCGAGTGCGTCCCCGTGGTGCGGGTGGTGCCGGAGACACTCACGGTGGATCACGGCGACCGCATGATCGAGGTGCGCGCCGCTGGGATCGAGCTCTCCTTCGACTATCGCGGCGCGCGCGTGCGCGCGTCCGAGCCCGGTGATCGTGTCTGGGCCGACACGTGTTGGATACCGCGCGACCGTCGTGCCGAGGCCGATGCGCGGCGCGTGCTCGAGGGCTTCGGACCGATCGAGATCGAAGCGCTCGAAGACTGCGCGTTGCCGCCCGACAGCGATCTCGACTACGTCGTCGATCCCAACGGCGATGCCGCGCGACTGTCGAGCTTCAACGCGCTCGCGATCCCGCGGCTGCGCGAGCTCGGTTGGAACGTCGAGATCGATCACGCGCTCGAGGTCCAGGTCATCGACGCGAGCAAGCTCGTCGCGGATCTCGGGCTCGATGATCGCGGATGGTTCGAGCTCGATCTCGGCGTCGAGATCGACGGGCGACGCATCGACGTGCTCCCGGTGTTGCTCGAGCTCATCGACACCCGCGCCAGCTTCACGCCTGGGCGGCGTCCGGCGCTCATCCAGCTCGACGAGCGCCACCACCTCGCGGTGCCCACGGATCGGCTGCGTGCGCTGCTCGATGTGCTCGCCGAGCTCTACGGCATCGAAGGCACGTCGAGCCGCGGTGCGTTGCGCATGCATCCCGCGGCGCTGGGCTGGCTCGATCGCATCGACGATGCGCTCGGCGACATCGCGCCGCGCCGTCGCGGCCTGCCTTCGCACGGCCACCGCGAGCACGCACCGCGTCCGCACGAGCGCGCCGGCGTGGATGCACCGCCGACGCTGCGCGTGCAGCTGCGCCCGTACCAGCGCATCGGGCTCGCGTTCCTGCAGTGGGTGGCCGAGCGCGAAGCCGGCGGCGTGCTGGCCGACGACATGGGCCTCGGCAAGACGCTGCAGACCATCGCCCACATCGCGGCCGAGCAATCGTCGGGACGCATGCGTGCGCCGGCGATGGTCGTCGGTCCCACCAGCTTGCTCGGCAACTGGCATCGCGAGCTGCGTCGCTTCGCACCGCATCTACGCGTGCTGGTGTCGAGCGGCCCCGATCGTCACCGCCGACGCATCGATCTGCTCGAGCACGACGTCGTGCTCACCACCTATCCGTTGCTGCTGCGCGATCGAGCCGCGTACGCCAACACGCGCTTCCACATGCTCGTCGCCGATGAAGCGCAGGCGCTCAAGAACCCGCGCAGTCAGATCCACCAGGCGGTGCGCTCGATCGACGCGGGCCATCGCGTGTTGCTCACCGGCACGCCGATCGAGAACAACACCGAGGAGCTGTGGGCGCTCTTCGATCTCGCGATGCCGGGCTTGCTCGGCGATGCGCAGACGTTTCGCGCCGTCTTCCGGCATCCGATCGAGAAGGACGGCAACGCCACGCGGCTCGCGAGCCTGCGCGAGCGCATCGCGCCCTACGTGCTGCGCCGCATGAAGCAGGAGGTCGCGACCGAGCTCCCGCCGAAGACCGAGATCGTGCGCGCGATCGAGCTGCACGGTCCGCAACGCGATCTCTACGAAGCGATCCGCATCGCCGGCCACGCGGCCGTGCGCAAGGCGGTGCGCGAGCGTGGCATCGGCGGCGCCACCATCGACATCCTCGGCGCGCTGATGAAGCTGCGCCAGGTCTGCTGCGATCCTCGGCTCTTGCGCATGGGCGCCGCGCGCGACGTGCAGGACTCCGCGAAGCTGCAGTCGCTGGTCGAGATGGTGGAGCGTGGGCGCTCCGAGGGTCGACGCATGCTGATCTTCTCGCAGTTCGCGACGATGCTCGGGCTCATCGGCGATGCGTTGGACGAGCGCGGCGTCCGCCAAGTGATCCTCACCGGCGCCACCGTCGATCGCGAGCGACCCATCGAACAGTTCCAGCGCGGGCTCGCGGACGTGTTCCTCATCAGCCTCAAGGCCGGCGGCACCGGTCTGAACCTCACCAACGCCGACACCGTGATCCACTACGATCCGTGGTGGAACCCCGCGGCGCAGAGCCAGGCCACCGATCGTGCCTACCGCATCGGCCAGAAGAATCCGGTGTTCGTCTACAAGATGATCGTCGCGGGCAGCGTGGAGGAACGCATGCTCGCGCTGCAGCAACGCAAGCAGTCGCTGGCCGACGCGTTGCTCGCCCGCACGGATGGCAGTGAAACCGCGTGGAGCGAGCGCGACGTCGAAGACCTGTTCGCGCCGCTCGCCGACGCTTGAATCGAGGCGGTCGACCGGGCACGCTTGCACTGCATGCGAGGATTCGCGCGCGTCGCTGCGGCGGTGCCCCCCTGCTTCGTCGCGGACGTCGGGCGCAATGTCGAAGGCACGCGTGAGCTCTGGCAACGCGCGCACGACGAGGGTTGCGCCCTGGTCGTGTTCCCCGAGCTCGGTCTCTCCGGCTACACGGTGCGCGACCTCTTCCACGATCGCCACCTGCTCGACGGCGTGCAGGCCGGGCTCGCCGATCTCGTCGCCGCGTCGCGCAAGCTGAAGCCGCTCGCGATCGTCGGTGCACCGCTGCGCCACCACGACGCGATCTACAACGTCGCGGTCGCGATCCAGAACGGACGCGCGCTCGCGGTCGTGCCGAAGGTCTATCTGCCCAACTATCGCGAGTTCGAGGAGCACCGCTGGTTCCACGCCGGCTCCGAGCTCGCCCCGGGTGCGAGCTGCACGATCGCGGGCAACGAGGTGCCGTTCGGCGTCGACATCCTGCTCGAGGCCACCGCGTTGCGCGAGCTCGTCGTCGGTGTCGAGCTCTGCGAAGACCTGTGGGTGCACGTGCCGCCGTCGGTCTACGCGATCTCGGGCGGCGCCACCGTCATCTGCAATCTCTCGGCGTCCAACTTCACCGTCGGCAAAGCCGAGCTGCGGCGTCTGCTCGGTCGCTCGGCCTCCGATCGCGGCAAGTGTGCGTACATCTACACTGCCGCGGGCCCCGGCGAGTCGTCGACCGATCTCGCGTTCGATGCCGACGCGTTCGTCTGCGAGAACGGCCACGAGCTCGCGAGCTCGAAACGTTTCTCGCGCGATGCCCAGCTCGTCGCGGTCGACATCGACGTCGAGTTGCTCGTGCGCGAGCGCTACACCACCACGACGTTCGCAGAGTGCAGTCGCATCAATCGCCGGCCGCACCGCCGCGTGCAGTTCGAAGCGCCCGCCGAGATCATCGCACCGCTACGTCGCACCGTCGCGCGCCATCCGTTCGTGCCCAGCGACCCGCGCACGCTCGGCGATCGCTGCTGGGAGATCTTCGAGATCCAGACCAACGCGCTGGCGACTCGCATGCGCGCGCTCGGCAAGCCGAAGCTCGTGCTCGGCGTCTCTGGTGGGCTCGACTCCACGCACGCGGCGCTCGTGTGCACCGGCGCGCTCGAGCTCGCCGGTCAGCCGCGCAGCGATCTGCGCTGCGTGACGATGCCGGGGCTCGGCACCAGCACGGGCACGCGCACCAACGCGGGTCGACTCGCGAACGCGCTCGGCGGCGCGCTCACCGAAGCAGAGATCGCCGAAGCCTCGCGCGTGGTGCTCGGCATCGTCGGACATCCCGCGGCCACCGGCACGAAGACCGTCGACGAGCTCATCGCGCGCGTGCGGCAGACACCTGCGCTCGGCGACATCGCGCTGGAGAACGTGCAGGCGCGCCTGCGCACGCTCATCTTGATGACGGTCGCGAACTCCGTCGGCGGGCTCGTGGTCGGCACCGGCGATCTCTCGGAGAAGGCGCTGGGCTGGTCGACGTACGCGGGCGATCACATCTCGATGTACGACGTGAACGCGGGCGTGCCCAAGACGCTCATCCAATCGGTGATCCGGTGGGTCGCCAACGAGCGCGCCGCGAGCTGGAGCAGCGACACCGCCGAGCTGCGCGCGACGCTGTTCGCGATCCTCGACACCCCGATCTCGCCGGAGCTGTTGCCGCCCGATCCCGACGGCGCGATCGCCCAGCTCACCGAAGGCGCGATCGGTCCCTACGAGCTGCACGACTTCTTCCTCTATCACCTCGTGCGTCACGGCGAGCGCCCGTCGCGGATCCTCGAGCTCGCGAGCATCGCGTTCGACGGCGACTACGACACCACCACGCTCGCGAAGTGGCTGCGGTTGTTCCTCACGCGCTTCTTCCACAACCAGTTCAAGCGATCGTGCACCGCAGATGGTCCGAAGGTCGGGCAGGTCGCGCTCACGCCCCGCGGCGACTGGCGCATGCCTTCGGATGCGCAGGTGCGCACGTGGGTCGCCGAGGTCGACGCATGGTTGGCCGCGCGTTCGCGCTCGTGATCGCAGCGCTCCTCGCGTGTAAGCGCAGCGAGCCGCCGCGTCCGCGTCCGCAGGTCGAGCAGCACCGCCGCGATCTCGCGCTCACCGACGAGCACGCGCAGTTCCTCCGCGAGCTCGCCGATCGTGCCGACGCGCATCCGCAGGACTTCGCGGCGCGCAGGGCCTCCGGGCTCGCGCACATGCGCTTCTGTCTCTCCGGCGTGCTGTCGCTGCGTGATCGTGCGGAGCTGGATCTCGAGGCCGCGTTCGCGCTCGATCCCTCCGACCGCGAGATCACGCGCTCGCTCGGTCGCTTCTACAACCTGCGCGCAGTCGCGGGCGATGCGAGCAAGGCCGAGCAGCAGGTTGCGGTGTACCGCGCGCACCTCGGCGATACGCCGATCGAGCAGCTGAGCACGAGCCAGTTCGTGGCGTGGTCCTTCTCGCAGCTCGGCGAGATCCTCGCGCGTCGCAATCGCGGGCGTCTGCTGGATGCGCTGCGCACGATCGAAGCGCTCGAGGAACGGCTCGCCGAGCGCGTCGCGGCGCACCCCGACGACATCGAGCTGCGCGCGCTCGCGGGCAACTTCGCGTTCTTCTTCGCCGGGAACGTGCCGTTCGGAAAACGTGCGCGCGTCGAGCAGGCGGTCGCGCACTTCGAAGTGCTGCGGGCGCGCTGGAACGAGCTGCGTGCCGGCGCACGCGACGAGCACGAGTGCCCCAACACGCGCGAGAACTTCATGTTCGAGCTGGCCGAGGGGTACCTCGCGCTCGATCGTGCCGACGCAGCCGCGCCGATCTACGAGGAGCTCACCGCGATCCGTCCGCCCATCACGCGTGCGAAAGAGCAGATCGCACACGTGGCGAACGAGCGACTGAGCGGACTCGCCCACTATGCCGGCAGCATGGAGCTCATGCCGCCGTGGCCCAGCGACGTCGGCAATTGCGTCGTGTGCCACGCGTACACCAGCGATGTGCCGCTGACCTCGTTGCACGTGCGCGCCCCGATTCGCTTGGACGACATCCCCAGCGCGGCGCGTCCGAAGCCGATCGCGGAATGAGCCCGCGCATGTGCTAGTTTGGGGCCGAGGTGCTGCGCCGATCGAGTCTCTTCGTCGCGTTCGCGGCCGCGTGCAGCGGCAGTGCGGAGCAGATCGACGTCGAGCAGGCGCAGCGCGCGGTCGACGACGCGCAGAAGCAGGTCGAGGACGGCCTGCGCACGGCGCAGAAGAAGGTCGAAGCGGTCGAGCAGGACATCGGCAAGGCCGCCGAGCAGGTGCAGAGCCAGGTCCAGGACGTCACGGCCGATGCGATTCAGGCCTCGAGCGACGACGAGGTCGAGCAGCTCGTGCGCGACGCCGAGGCCGGCATCAGCTGCGACGAAGAGTCGTGCACGATCCAGCGCAGCATCGCCGATCGTCTGCGCGCGAAGCCGGCGACGTTCGCGACCCAGGCGAAGGTCGACCCCGAGCATCGCGACGGCGGCGTGGTGGGCATGCGGATCTCCGAGGTCAAGGATCTGCCGCGGCTGCTCGGCTTCCGCGATCGCGATGTGATCGTCTCGATCAACGGGCTGCGCGTGCAGTCGGTGCAGAGCATCCCGCAGATCGTCCTGCAGCTCCGCGGCGCGAACCGCTTCACGGTCGAGTACGAGCGCGCAGGCGTGCGCGCGACGAAGACCATCGCGATCGTGTGAGGTCCGCGGACGCTTTGACATGGGGCGAAACCGCTCCGGCCGCTGCGATTGCCGTCATCGCTGATGCGGTCCGAAATCCGCTTGATCCGTCGCGGGCTGCTGTGCGCACACTTCCCGACGCCCATGAGCCGCACCGAGAACTGCCCGACGTGTGGAACGAAGCTCGGCACCTCGCAAGCGCGCGCGTCGATGCGCACGTGCAACGCGTGTCATCGCAGCAACCCTGCGATGTTCAACTACTGCGGCTGGTGTGCATCACCGATGGAGAACACGGAGATGCGTGCACGCATCGCCGAGCTCGCGGCGCCGCCCGGCGGTTGGCCGAATCTCACCAGCGAGCTGGTCGAGGTGCGCTTCTACCTGCAGCAGGGTCTGTTCGACGACGCCTACGAGCTGTTGTCGATCATGCAGAAGCGTCATCCGGGTCATCCGCAGCTCACCGAGCTGAGCCATCGTCCGAAGCCGGCGCGTCGCGTCGATACCGACACGATCGCGCTCGTCGACAGCGTGCTCGCCGAGTCGGCCAACCTCGTGGGTCGCATGCCGCGTCGTGCTGCACCGAAGTGGAAGGGCTCCGCCGCGCCGCCCGGCATCGAGGACGACGACGAGCCGACGCAGCGTCCGCGCGGTGGCAAGAGTGGCCCGCATCCGAGCGCACGCACGCGCAGCGGATCGCAGCGCACGACCTCCGAGCCCGCACGCGGTGCTCGTAGCGCGAGCGGCTCGCAGCGCGCGGCGGGCAAGCCCACTGGTCCGCAGCCGCGTGCGAGCGGCAAGACCGGCACCACCGGCGCGCAACAACGCACCGGCGCACGCACGGGGCCGCGTGCCGCTGCGACGACGCAAGAACCGGCACCGCCGCGCGAGCGCACTCGCATCTATCGCACCGCCGAGCCGCCGCGCACCGTTGCGGATGCACGCGCCGCCGAAGCAGCGCGTGCCGAAGCCGCGCGTGCCGAAGCTGCAGCGAAGGCCGAGGCCGCGCGTGCCGAGCAAACGCGTCGCACCGAAGCGCGAGTCGAGGCCGCGCGCGCAGCTGCAGCGAGCTCACCGCGCGGCGCGACGATGGCCGTCGATGCGCTGCAGCCCCCTGCGCCATGGAGCGCGCCCGCGGAAGAGGCCGCGCCGAATCCGCGCGCTCGCAAGCGTCGCGAGGCCGCACCTGCACCTGCACCTGCTGCACCCGCGCCCGCCGAAGAGGCGGAGACGGAGCAGAAGGAAGGCCGACGTCGTCGCGCGTCGTTCGGCGAGCACGTGCTCAATCGACTGCGCTGATCCGCCACGGCACCGCCGGTGCGGTGACGCTGAATTGCTGACGCTGGCGACGCCACGCGTGTCAGCAGCGCGCGGGGCAGCTC
>DASZPU010001220.1:0-1577 GCA_035550195.1 Nannocystaceae bacterium | reverse complement strand
CTTCGCGGGCTTTCTCGAGCTCGGGATGGTCGCGCGGGAGCTCGCGCTCGTAGATCGCGATCGCTTCGTCGAAACGCGCGCGCTCCGGCTTGCCCAGCTTCACGCGCACCGCCCCGAGGTTGAAGAGCGTACGCGCGAGCTCGAGCGGTGCGGTCTGCTCGCGCTCGCGTTGGCGCGCGAGCACGTCGTCGAACGCAGCGGCGGCCTCGGCATACTCGCCGCGCTCGATCTGCACCGCCGCGACGTTGTTCACCGCGGTGATCGTGTCGGGATGCAGACGGCCGAGCAGAGCGGTGCGCCCGTCGACGACCTTCTGCGCGAGCGCCAACGCTCGCTCGCGATCGCCGAGGCGCAGCTGGATGAGCGAGAGGTTGCCGAGGATGCCGAGCGTGTCGGGGTGCTGGTCGCCGAGCCGCTGCGCGAGCCCGAGCGCGCGCTCGTCGTACGCGAGCGCTTCCGCGTACGCCCCGCGTTGCAGCGCGAGCGCGCCGAGGTTGATGAGCGTGCCCATCACGCCGGGATGGTTGGGCCCGAGGATGCGTTCCTTCGCGACCAACGTTTCTTCGAGCAGCTCGGCACCGCGTGCGAGCTCGCCGGTGTCGATCGCCAAGACCGCGAGGTTGCCGAGCGCACCGAGCACGGCGAGCTCGGTCGCATCGGCGGCGCTGCGATACGCCGCCAGCGATTCCTCCGCAGCCGCGCGCGCACCTGCGAGATCACCGGTGCGTCGATGCACGCCGACCATCGCGCCTGCGAGCTGGCCACGACGACGTCCGGCGTCGCCCTGGCGATCGAGCAGCATCTGCGCATTGGTGGCCCAGATCGTCGCGGCCTCGGGGCGCGCGAGCTCGCTGCCGACGAGCGTGACCAGGCCGATCGCAGCGTCGGCCGCGACCAGATCGAGCCCGGCCGCGCCGGCGCGTCGATACGCCGACGTCAGCGTGAGCTCGGCCTGCGCTGCATCACCGCGATCGCCTTCCGCCGCACCCAGCTCGAGCTCGACCTCGGCGAGCAACGGATCCCAGCCGATCGCGACCGCGCGATCGTGCAGCGCCAGCATCGTCGTCGCCGTCGCTTCGGGCTCGCGTGCCAGTCGCGTCCAGCTCGCGCGCGCGAGCTCGCCGCGCAGCTCGAGCACCCGCGCCGCCTGCTCGGCATCGGTGGGCGCCGGATGTTGACGCAGCCACGCATCGTCGGCGCAGGGCTCGAGCGCCGGCAGATCGTGGACCGCACGCACCGCGTTGCGCAGCGTGTCCGCGTCGGCGATCGCCAGCGTGTCGACCAGCGATGCATACGAGCCGCGGCGATGCTCGAAGCAGCTGCGATCGTGTTGCTCGGCGAGACACGCCTGCACGAAGGCATCGCGCCAGCGCTGGGGATAAGCGGCGAGCACCGGCTCGACGCGCGTCCAGGTGTCTTCGGCGTAGTCGAGCCCGGTCGCGCCGAAAGCCATATGCACCGGCGTGATGCTGCTCCACTCGCCCGCGTTCGCGTCGTCTTCACAGCGCTGCGCGGCGCGCTGGCGGCCGATCGCTTCGATCGCCCACGGTCCGATCGCCGCCGCCACGATCGCGCCA
>DASZPU010001219.1:0-3755 GCA_035550195.1 Nannocystaceae bacterium | reverse complement strand
CTCGGTGATGCGCACGCGCTCGACCTCGCGGGCCTTCTCGTCCGGCACCAGCGTGTTGATGCTGGCGGCGTAGCTCTCCATCAGCACCTTCGCCTGGCGTAGATGCGAGATGTCGCCGGTGATCTCGAACGCACGCTCGTGCGCGGTCGCGAGGTTGTAGATGAGCACGCCCTTGATGTACGCGGCGTCGCTGGTGTCGGGCACGGTCGTGAACGCCTCGGTCCACAGCTCGATCGCCTTCAGGTAGTCGGCGGTGGCGAAGCGGGCCTCGCCTTCGCGATAGAGCTTGCGCGCGTGATCGATCGCGGGGTCTTTGGGCGTCTCCGCCGGGGGCGCGCTCGTCGTGGTCGCGTCTGCAGGTGCGGCCCAGGCCGGCGCACCGGGTAGCAGCGAGCCGATCGCGATCGTCACCACGAGCCAACGCATGGTCTCCAGCATAGCGAGCCTCTCCGCGTCGCGCCAGCCTCGCTGCTATGCTCGCGCGCGATGCTGCTCCGGCGATCCATCCTGCTCGTGCTCGCGACCACGATCGCGATCGGCTGCCCCACCGATGCGCCGTCCGACGAATCGACGAGCACCGGCCCGGGCGAGCCGCGAGCGACGATCCTCGTGCCGGTGCCGAACACCGTGTGCGACGATCCGAAGGTGGTGAGCGTGCAGGTACGCGCGCTGCGAGTCGGCTGCGAGCATCCACCGCCCGCGCCGTGCACGATCGACGCGGAGCCCGAGCACGAGCTCGGCGATCAGGCGACGTGCCCGATCACCGATCCCACCGTCACGCTCGCCGTGGTGGTGACGACGCCGGGCGAGTACCAGATCGACGCCGTCACCGACCGCACACCCGATGCGGCGACGAGCGAGTGCTACGCCGAGTCGAACCTGCAGACGTCGCTGTTGGTGACGAGCATCGACCTCGACGTGCGCGCGGTGAAGATGGATCTCGTCGGGCTCGGCATGGCCTGTCCCGACGGCTGAATCGTGCTAGCTTCGCTCCCCCATGGTCTACGACCACCGAGCGATCGAGCGCCGCTGGCAGGCGCATTGGAAGCAACACGAGACGTTCCGCGCCGAGATCGATCGCGAGCGCCCGAAGTTCTACGTGCTCGACATGTTCCCGTATCCCTCCGGCGACGGCCTCCACGTCGGCCACGTCGAGGGCTACACCGCCACCGACATCGTCGCGCGCTACAAGCGGATGCGCGGCTTCAACGTGCTGCATCCGATGGGTTGGGACGCGTTCGGGCTGCCGGCCGAGCGCCACGCGATGAAGACCGGCGTGCATCCGTCGACGGTCATCGCGAACGCGAGCGCGAACTTCCGTCGCCAGCTCGAGGGCATGGGCTTTTCGTACGACTGGCGCCGCGAGATCAACACCACCGATCCGCGCTACTACAAGTGGACGCAGTGGATCTTCTTGCAGCTCTATACGAGCTTCTACGATCGTGAGCAGCAGAAGGCGCGACCGATCGCCGAGCTGCCGATTCCCGCCGAGGTGAGCGCAGCGGGCGAGCCCGCGATCGCGAGCTATCGCGACGCGCGACGGCTCGCGTACGTCGACGATGCGCCGGTGAACTGGTGCCCCGCGCTGCGCATCGTGCTGGCCAACGAAGAGGTCGCGGAGAAGGTCGACGAGGGCTACGAGGTCGTGCGTCGCCCGATGCGGCAGTGGGTGCTGCGCATCACCGAGTACGCCGAGCGCTTGCTCGCGGATCTCGAGGGCCTCGACTGGCCGCCGCACGTGCTGGAGATCCAGCGCAACTGGGTCGGTCGCTCCGAAGGCGCCGAGATCGGCTTCGCGATCGACGGCCATGCGGGCGCGGAGATCCGCGTGTTCACTACGCGGCCGGACACGCTCTACGGCGCGACGTACATGGTGCTCGCGCCCGAGCATCCGCTGGTCGCGACGATCACCACCGCGGCGCAACGCGGCGAGATCGATGCGTACGTCGATCGCACGCGTCGTCGCAGCGAGCGCGAGCGTCAGGCGGAGTCGATCGAGGGCACCAAGACCGGTGCGTTCACCGGCGCGTACGCGGTGCATCCGCTCACCGGCACGAAGATCCCGATCTGGATCGCGGACTACGTGCTCATGGGCTACGGCACCGGCGCGATCATGGCGGTGCCCGCCCACGATCTGCGCGACCACGCGTTCGCGAAGGCGATGCGCCTCGCCATCGTGCAGGTCGTCACCCCCGAAGGCCAAGCCGACGGCTCGCAGATCGACGTACAGAAGGAAGCGTGGCCCGGCGAAGGCATCGCGATCAATTCACCGGCGATCGACCAGCTGCCCACCGCGCAGGCCAAGCGCAAGATGATCGAGCACCTGGTCGCGAACGGCAGCGGCAAGGCCCGCGTCACCTACAAGCTGCGCGACTGGTTGTTCTCGCGGCAGCGCTACTGGGGCGAGCCGTTTCCGCTGTTGTGGAAAGACGGGCTCGTCATGGCGGTCGGCGAGCTGCCGGTCGTGCTGCCCGAGGTCGCCGACTACGATCCGTCCGAAGACGGCGAGCCACCGCTCGCGCGCGCCGAAGCGTGGCGCAACCTGCCCGACGGCTCGACGCGCGAGACCAACACGATGCCGCAGTGGGCGGGCAGCTGTTGGTACTACCTGCGCTTCTGCGACCCGGGCAACGACGGCGCGCCGTGGTCGAAGGACGCGGAGCGCTACTGGATGCCCGTCGATCTCTACGTCGGTGGAGTCGAGCACGCCGCGACGCACCTCTTGTACTCGCGGTTCTGGCAAAAGGTGCTCTTCGATCTCGGACACGTCTCGCATGCCGAGCCGTTCGCGCGCCTCGTCAACCAAGGCATGATCCTGGGCGCGACGTTCTTGCCGCTCGATCGTCGCCGTGCACCCGACGGCAAGAAGCTGGTCTTCGTGCTGCCCGAGGTCGACGAGCTCGTCGATCCCAACGCGCCCGAAGGCAAGCGCTACGTGCTGCGCGCGACCGGCGAGCCGCTGGAGATCCAGTGGGACAAGATGAGCAAGAGCCGCGGCAACGTCGTGAACCCCGACGAAGTGGTCGCGAGCTACGGCGCCGACTCGGTGCGGCTCTACGAGATGTTCATGGGTCCGCTCGAGCACAGCGCACCTTGGCAGAGCGAAGGGCTCGCGGGCGTGCATCGCTTCTTGTTGCGGGTGTGGCGGCTCTTCCACACCAGCACGACGAGCGGTGACGTCGAGACGGAGCGCGTGCGTGCGACGGTGCCGGGCGAAGGCAACGCGCGCCAACGCAAGCTCCTGCATCGCACGATCCACGAGGTCACCGATCGACTGGAGCGACTGTCGTTCAACACCGCGATCAGCTCGCTCATGGTCTTCGTACGCGACCTGTTGGGGCCCGAAGGCCCCGCACAGGATCCGCTGCCGCACGACGCGGCCGCGCAGTTCTGTCTGTTGCTCGCGCCCTTTGCGCCCCATCTCGCCGAAGAGCTGTGGCACGCGCTCGGGCACGGCAAGACGCTGGCGTACGAGCCGTGGCCCGCGGCCGACGACGCGCTGCTCGTCGACGACACGTTCCAGCTCGTGGTGCAGGTGAACGGCAAGTGGCGTGCGGAGATCGCCGCGCCCAAGGCCGCGAGCAAGGACGAGCTCGCTGCGCTCGCGCGCAGCAGCGACGACGTGCAGCGTCACCTCGGTGGCGCGGAGCCGAAGCGCGTGATCGTCGTGCCCGGACGGCTCGTGAACTTCGTGCTGTGAGCGCAGGCCGAGCCTGCCGTTCCTTCCGCGCAACTGGGTTGCAGTTGGGGTTGCC
>DASZPU010001218.1:0-5486 GCA_035550195.1 Nannocystaceae bacterium | reverse complement strand
AGCAGGCCGAGCGCGTCGGCGTGCCGCCCGACAAGCTGGCGGCGGCGCAGGCTCGCAGCGCACAGGCCGAGGCTGCGCTCGCGGGTGCCGATCGCGAGGCGCTCGCACGCGCGGCGCAGTCGCTCGACGCCGCTGCGGTCGCGCACGCGCGCGGCGAGCTCCAGCTCGATGCGCTCGCGAGCGCGCAGCAACGCGAGGCCACCGAGCTCGCGGTCGAGCGCGCGAACGCAGAGCATGCTCGCGCGCTCGCGACGGCCACACGCGCGCGCGCCGATGCAGCGATGGTCGGGCTCTCCGGCGATCTCGGTGCGCTGCGGGCGGAGCTCGACGACGAGATCGCCGGCTGCGTCGCGGAGCTGTCGAGCATCGCGCGCGAGCTCGCCGGTGCACGTGCGACCGCGGAGCAGGCGGTCGCGCACGCGCGCACGAGCCTCGAGGCCGCGCGCACGTCGGTCGAGCAGGCCCGGCTCGCACGTGCGCGCGCAGAGACGGAGGCCGGCAAGCGTCGCGAGACGCTGGCGGGTTGCACCGCGCTGCGTCGCGACGCCGACGAGCGCATCGCGGCCAGCGATCGCGCTGCGCTCGTGACCGAGGCCGATCGACTCGCGGCCGAGTTCGCGGCGTTGCCCACCGTCGCGCGCACGGTGACGCCCGCGGAGCTGGACGCGGCGCGCGCGGCCGTGACCGCAGCCGAAGCTGCGCTCGCGTCGGTCACCGACGAGCTGCGCAAGGCCGAAGGTCGGCTCGACATGCTGCGCGGCGGTGGCTCGGCCCGCGCAGTCGAGCGCGCACAGGAAGCGATCGTGATGGCGCGATCCGTCGAGCAAGAGCTGCACCGCGACACCGATGGCTGGCAGCTGCTGCGCGACACGCTGCGCGCGGTGGAGACGGAGCAGGGCCAGCACCTCGGCATCGCGCTCGGCGGTGCGATCGAGCAACGCCTCGCGCGGCTCACCGACGGTCGCTACGCGCGGCTCGAGCTCGATCGCGATCTCCGAACCGCGGGCCTGCGCGCCGCCGGCGAAGCGCGTCCGATCGAGGTGCTCTCCGAAGGCTTGAAGGAGCAGCTCGCGACGCTGGTGCGGCTCGCGATCGCCGAGCACCTGCGCACGATGGTGCTGCTCGACGATCACCTCGCGCAGACGGATCCCCAGCGCGTCGACTGGTTCCGCGATCTACTGCGTGAAGTCGGCAGCAAGGTGCAGATCGTGGTGCTCACGTGTCGCCCGCGCGACTACCTCGACGAGCGCGAGCTCCCCGATGCAACGGGCGTGCGCGACAGCGAGGCGGGTCGTGTCCGGGCGATCGATCTCGAAAAGATCGTTCGACGCGCGTGACCGATCGATCCGCACGCAGAGCTGCGGCTGCGCGGCGACCGGTTGCTGATCAGCCCCAGGAGATGATCACCTGGCCGTCGCCGGCCTGCACGCCCGACATCGTTGCGCCGTTTTGCACACCGTCGATGTACGCCGAGCCACCGCCGGCCGATCCGTCGACACCACCACCACCGCCGCCGTAGTAGCCACCGCCACCGCCGGCGGAGTGCTCGGTGTTCGCACCGGGTCCGCCGTCGCCGAGCGTGCCGTCGGTGCCACCGCCACCCGCGACGCCACCCGCCGCCTGCGTGCCGCCTTGTCCATCCGCGCTCATGTCGTCGCCGCCCGCTGCGTTGCCACCGTTGAGCCCACCGCCACCGCCACCGCCTTGGCCACCGCACGAGTACTCCGCACCGCCACCACCACCGCCGACGATGACGCGATTCGCGAGCGCCGATCCGCCTTGGCGCACGTCGGAGGCTCCACCACCGCTCGAGCACGTCGACGCATCGGCGCACGAGATCGCACCGCCGTTCCAACCCGCCGCGAGCCCGTCGCTGCCGCCGGCACCACCGACGTACACCTCGAGCATCTCGCCGGGCGCGACGTCGAGATCACCGACCGCATAGCCGCCGAGCCCACCGGCATCGGGCGTGCCGCCGCAGCTCATCGATGCGGAGATCGTCGTGCCGCCCGACGCACCCCACACCTCGATGTGCACCTGCGTGATGAACTCCGGCACGACGAAGATCTGCGCGTCGCCGGTGAACGCGAACACTTCCATGCCGGGATCGGGGCAGTTCATCAGCTCGCCCTGACACGCCATGTCGTCGCACACGTTCTCGCAGCAGTTGCCGTTCACGAAGCAGTCTTCGTCGCACGAGCAGTTGCCACCCGAGCCGCCGCACTCGCAATCGGAGCACGTGTCGGGATCGTCGGGGCAATCCGCGAGGCAGTTGCACGAGTCTTCGCCGAGGCCACACGCACCGTCCCCGCACACCTCGCAGCCGAAGAGATCGCCGAGGCAGATGTCGGCGTCGCACACGTTGGCGCAGCAGCTGTCGTCGAGGAAGCAGCTCTCGTCGCAGCCGCAGTTGCCGTTCGACATGCCGCACTCGCACGGCGAGCACGTGTCGGGATCGTCCTCGCAATCGTTGGGGCACGAGCACGAGTCCTCGGCGGAGTCGCACACCGCGTTGCCGCACTGGAAGATCAAGCAGCCCGAGATGTCGTAGCTGCAGTCGCCCGCGCACGCGAGCACGCCGTTGATGAGCCCGAGGCCGTCGCAGTCGGTGGGCAGCGGATCGCCGTCGCAGTCTTCGCCGTCGTCGATCGCACCGTTGCCGCAGTTCGGATTGCCCGTGGTGCCCTCGCTGCTGGAGCTCGAGCTGTCTTCGCTCGTCGGCGCCGTGGTCTCGCTCGACTCGCTGCCGCTGCTGTCGACCGTGCTCGACTCGCTCGACGATCCGCTGCCGTCGGGATCGGTGCTCGTCGGCGACGTCGTGGTCGGCGTGACCGTGGTCGTGGGCCCCTGCGACGACGAACCGTCCGAGCTCGTGTCGAGGTTCGTGGTCGCACTGTCGTCACCGCCCGGGCAGGCCACCAGCAGCAACACGGAGACACCCAGCTTCGATCCAATGCGCAGCGTCATCCCGGCATCTTCGCACGAGCCGCGAAGGATCGCAGCGACGCACGCCATGGAATCGAGAGCGACGACGCGAGTGGGCGTCTTCGCGCTGCGACGGATCACTCGTCGTCGGCGAAGCCGTGGTCGCGATGCCACTGCGCCAGCGATCGCTTCGGGTACTCGTCGAAGATCTCGTCGCCTTCGCGCGCGTCGATCGCCACCCACGTCGCCTTGCTGCCGACCATCATGTGCACCTGCGCCGACGGTACCGGCAGCGGTGTATCGATCGCCGACGCGAGCGGATGCACGAGCTCGGGCCAGCGGGGATGGAACGCCCACAGATGCGAGCCACACTCGCCGCAGAAGTGACGCTGGTGCTCGCTCTGCACGCGCTTGCCCTTGCGCATCACCATCGCGCGATAGACCTTCACGTGATCGTGGCCGTCGACTTCGAGCGTGCGCGCGTCGCCACCGAGGTTGATCGCGGAGCCGCTGCCGCCGACGGTCTTGCGGCAGATGCTGCAGTAGCAGCGTTGGTAGGGCACCGGTTCGTGGGACTTCACGCGGAAGCGAACGGCGCCGCAGGAACAACTTCCTTCGAGCTGCATCGTCTCCAGCGTAGCAGCGCATCCGCGTAGAACATCGGGCACGGGCACGTTTGCGGGCACGGGCACGGCGGCGCGTCGCCCCTTGCAGGGGCTCGCGCCTAGCGGTATGCGTCGACCCCATGCAGCGACTGTTCCCAGTGCTCGCTCTCGTGCTCCTCGCTCCCGCGTGCTCGAAGAAGAACGACGAAGCCACGGTCGACCCCGACTCGCAGGCGACGACGATGCGACCGACGCACGATCCCGATGATCCTCCGCCGGTCTCCGACGAGCCCGAGAAGCCGAAGGATCAGCGCACGCTGCAATCGGAAGCGTGCGATCAAGGCAAGGCCGACGTGTGCACGTCCGTCGGCGTGATGTGGGAGCAGGGCAAGGAAGGCCCCGCCGATCCCGCGAAGGCGCGCGAGTACTACGAGCGCGGCTGCGTCGGTGGTCACCAGATCGGTTGCTCGTATCTCGCGGTGATGCTCGACAAGGGCATCGGTGGTCCCGCGGATGCGAAGGCTGCACGCGAGCTGTGGCTCACGCAGTGCGAGCGCGGCAACATGGCGGAGTGTTTCAGCGCCGCGGTGTCGTTCGAAGCGAGCGGCACGAAGGACGACAAGACGCAGGCACGCGAGCTCTACACGCAGGCGTGTGGTGCAGGTCAGCCGCCGGCGTGCGTCGCCGAAGCGCGCTTGATGATGCTCGGCGAAGGCGGCCCGAAGGATGCGAAGAAGGCTCGCGCCGCGTTCCAGACCGCGTGCGACGGTGGCGACGCCTCGGGTTGCTACAACCTCGCGCTCGCGATGGAGAAGGGCCTCGGCGGAAAGAAAGACAAGAAGGGCGCGGCCGCGATGAAGACCAAGGCGTGCGACGCCGGCTTCAAGGAGGCGTGCCCGAACCAGATCCCCGCCGACAAGGGCGACGCGAAGAAGCCCGACGCGAAGGCGGATGCGAAGCCCGACGCGAAGAAGGAAGAGCCCGCGAAGGCAGGCGATGCCGCGAAGGCAGCCGAGCCCAAGAAGGGCGGCTGAGCAAAGCCGCGTTTTCGCGAACGCACGGCGGATCTGCGAGGAAAGCCGCGGGGGGCGCTGCATGGCCCTGCCGCGGCTTTCCTGCAGCTGCCGCGTTCACGCTTGCGCACGCAGCGACGCGAACCCCGTTGGAGGCGCGCGCAGCGGCAGCTCGTGAAGACGCGCGATAAAACGCGAGCTTGTCCGACATTGTCGGAGCGCTCCCAGTCCGCTAGCTTAGCGGAGCTTGGACGCGACCCATGACCGATAGCTTCCTCTACCGCTCCCTGCCTGCCTTCACTGGATTGCTCGTGTTCATGCCGGCGTGCGGGTCCAACGACTCACCGTCGACCGGCACCGAGACCGACGCGAGCACCAGCGACGCCGACACGACCACCACGAACCCGAGCACGACCGATCCGTCGACCACGACGCCCGAGGAGTCGAGCTCGGACGAGAGCTCGCCGGAGACCACGGACGCGACCGAGGACAGCGGGCCCACCACGTGCTCGGACGACTCGATGTGCGCGAAGGATCTGCCGCCCGGTTGGTTCGGCCCGCTGATCTACGCGCGCACGCCCGACGGCGAAGTGGCGCCCGAGTGCCCCGCCGAGTTCGACGATCCCGGCCCGCAGCTGCTCGACGGATTCAGCGGGGCCGATCCCGCGGAGTGCTCGTGCGAATGCGATCCGTCCGGCGGACCGAGCTGCTACTCGTCGTTCATCCTCGGCAACGCGAACAGCTGCTACGGCTGCTACGACTACTACGGCTGCTACAACCAGGTGAGCGAGGCGTGCACGAACGTCGATGTCGACGGCAACGCGCGCTTCCAGTCGTTCGGTGGCTACTACGGCGGTGGCAGCTGCACCGCCGACACGACCGAGCTCGTCCCGCCCATCAACTGGGAAGCCGAGATCAAGACGTGCGCGCTCAACGAGTCGCC
>DASZPU010001217.1:0-11269 GCA_035550195.1 Nannocystaceae bacterium | reverse complement strand
GGATGCGGCGACGTTGCTCGTCGCCGGCCGCGGGCACGAGCACGAGCTCGCCGGCATAGCGCAGCCCCACGGCGACACCGGCACGCGCGAGCTCTGCGACCGCCGCCGAGGCGCAGTCTTCCACCGCGGCTTCGAAACCGGGCTCGCCGCTCGTGCCTGCCGCGAGCTCGAGCACGAGCTCGCGATCGCCGTCGGCCTGGTGCTCGCGCACGAACGCACGACCGGTGCGTGCGACGGCCGGCCAGTGGATGCGTCGCAGGTCGTCGCCGTCACGATACTCGCGCAGCGCGAAGAACTCGCCGACGCGCGCGCGTCGCTGCGGCGACTCGCCCATCTCCGCATGGGGATCGCCGGCGGTCTGCGGTGCGACCTCGTGGATCCGCGGATACACGAGCACCGGATCGCCGGGCGGGAGCTCGCGGCGCTTCACGAACAGCCCGAACGGAAATCGCGTGGCCACGACCGCGCGGGGCAGGGGATGTCGGCCGCGTCGCGGCATCGTCACCGTCGCGGGCAGCTCGAGCTTCGTGCCGGCCGGGATTCGCACCGCGAACACCGGCGCACAGACGGCGGCGTCCAGCGTGCGATCGTCGTCCTCCACGCTCACCGAGAACACGTCGAAGCGTGCGTCGGCGTTGTTCAGCTCGACGCGCACCGCTGCGGCTTCGCCGGCATGCAGCTCACCCATCGGTACGCGGCGCGCGACGGTGCGCCGCACCATCGCTTCGCTGAAGATGCCGCTGCCGACGATGAGCGCCATCTGGGCGCCGAAGACCGCGTGCAGGAGGTTGCTGCCGGAGTTGATCGCCGCGAAGCCGACCGCGAGCGTGAGCACGATGAACAGCCAGCCCGCGCGCGTGATCTCGAGGCTGCGACCGCGGGCCGTGAGCGCGCGACGGAGCAGCGACTGCCGACGGCGACTCACGAGGGTGCTACCGCGGTACGGGGGTGAGCGCCACGATCTCGCGCACGCGCTCCGCCGCGACGGCACCGCTCTCGTCGTTCGCCGCGGTGGCGATCATGCGGTGCGCGAGCGCGTGCACGGCGAGGTCCTGCAGGTCGTCGACGGAGAGCTGCGTGCGATTGTCGAGCCATGCATGCGCACGCGCGGCTCGCATCCACGCGAGCGCGCCACGGGTGCTGACGCCGAGTCGCACGCCTTCGTGGGTGCGCGTGGTCTGCACGACGCGCTGCGCATACGCGGCGAGATCGGCGTGCACAAACACCGCATCGACGGCGTGACGCGCCGCGATGATCGCCTCGAGCGAGCACACCGGCTCACGCGGCGAGGTGTCTTCGCGGCCGCCGGCGAGCAACGCCGCCTCGACGTCGGCCGCGGCGTAGCCCATCGACAGCCGCAGCATGAAGCGATCGCGCTGCGACTCCGGCAGCGGATACGTGCCGTGGTGCTCGCTCGGGTTCTGGGTCGCGATCACCATGAACGGCATCGGCAGCGCGTGGCTGGTGCCGTCGACCGAGATCGTCTGCTCGCCCATCGCTTCGAGCAACGCGCTCTGCGTGCGCGGCGGCGCGCGGTTGATCTCGTCCGCGAGCACGAAGTTCGCGAACAGCGGGCCGGGACGGAACTCCGCCGCTTCGAGCCCGGGTCGCAGCACGCTGACGCCGACGAGATCGGCGGGCAACAGATCGCTGGTGAACTGGATGCGCCGGAACTCGCCGCCCGCCGCTTGTGCGAGTGCGCGTGCGAGCGTGCTCTTGCCGACGCCCGGGATGTCTTCGATGAGCAGGTGACCGCCCGCGAGCATCGCGACGAGCGCGAGGTCGACGACCTCGTCCTTGCCGCGGATCACCGCGCTCACGGCCTCGCGCACGGCGGTGACGGCTGCGCGCGCGTCCGTGCGCGCCGTCGGCAACACGCTTCTCATCGCATCCGAGTCTATGCCCGCATGCACGCGCACGCAAAGCCATCACGTGCTTTGACGAGATGTCACCCGCACGGCCGCAATCGGGACGGCTTCAGCGCTTGCGGGCCAGCATGATGCCGTCGCGCACCGACAAGAGCACGTGCTCGACGCGAGGATCGTCGTGCACGCGCGCGTTGAAGCGCGCGATCGCGCGGTCTTCGTCGTCCTGTGGCGAGACGACGCGACCGCTCCACAGCGTGTTGTCCGCGACCACGAGCCCGCCTTGCGGCAGCAGATCCCAGACCGCGTCGTAGTAGCGCTCGTAGTTCACCTTGTCGGCATCGATGAAGACGAGATCGAAGTTACGGCCCTCGGCGCGCAGCGACGCGATCGTGTCGAGCGCGGGGCCGAGTCGCAGATCGATCTTCGCGCCGTGCGGACTCTTCGCCCACACGCTCTGCGCCATCGCGGTCGCGATCGGATCGATGTCGCAGGTGACGAGGTTGCCGTCGTCGGGCAGACCCTCGGCCATGCACAGCGCGGAGTAGCCGGAGAACGTGCCGAGCTCGAGCACGTTCCGCGCGCGCGAGAGCCCCACGAGCAATCGCAACAGCGCTCCTTCGACGCGCCCGACCTGCATGTTGGCCCAACGCAGCTCGGCGCGCGTGCGCACGCGCAGCTCCGCGAGCAGCTCGGATTCCTCGGGGGCGTGCGCCTCGACGTATGCGTCGAGATCGGCCGGCAAGAACGTGAGCATGCCCCAGCATAGCAGCGTTGCCGCCGGAGCCTCGCCCGGCGTTATCCTGGTCGCGCCATGCGTCCGGCTTCGATTGCGATGTGGCTCGCGGTGACGATGCTCGCGTGCGGTGACGATGCGACGCCGGCCGCCGAGAGCACCGGCACGAGCGCGAGCAGCACCACCGGCACGAGCACGACGACGGGCGCGAGCACGACCGGCGTGACCACCGACACCGGTGTCGCCGATTCGAGCACCAGCGACACCGGCGCGCCGGCGGGGCCGTGGCAACCGGGCACGATCTATCCGTCGCCGATGGATCCCAACCCGCGCGGCTTCCTCGATCGCCGTGGGCTCGTGCACGCGCACTCGGTGTACTCGCACGATGCGTGCGACGGCGAGCCGATGGACGCGAGCGGCAACGTCGACGCCGAGTGTTACGAAGACCTGCGTCGCGACATGTGCACGACGCAGCACGACTTCATGATGCTGACCGACCATCGCGAGTTCTTCTCCGACACCGAGTTCCCCACCAACATGCTGTTCGATCCCGATCGCGGCGACGTGCTCGTCGATCGCGCGGATGGTCCGTCGGCGAACCGTGCGGGCTGCGAGGACGGGCACAGCTTGATGGTGATGGCGGGCTGCGAGGCCGGCACGATGCCGGTGGGGCTCGAGTCGCACGTGCCCGGCACCGGCGACGTCTACGGCGAAGCGACGCCCGAAGCGATCGCGCTCTTGAAGGAGCACGGCGCGGTGAGCCTGGTCGCGCACACCGAAGACTGGACGGTGGAGCAGCTCGAGACGCTGCCGCTCGATGGCTTCGAGATGTACAACCTGCACGCCAACGTGCTCTCCAACGTCGCCGCGGTCGCGTTGCTCGTCGGCATGGTGCACGACGAAGATCCCGGGCTGCCGCATCCCGACCTGTCGATCTTCCCGCTGTGGCAGGAGGACCCGCGCTACCAGGAAACGTGGGGCACGGTGCTGTTCCACGGCACGCGCCGCATCACCACGATGGGCACGGACTCGCATCGCAACACGTTCCCGCAGATCCTCGCGGACGGCGAGCGCATCGACAGCTTCCGACGCATGCAGATCTGGTTCAGCAACCACGTGCTCGTGCAACCGGACGGCGATGGGGGCTGGGACGATCGTGCGCTGAAGGACGGGCTGCGAGCGGGCCGCATCTACGGCGTGTTCGAGTACATGGGCTACGCGCAGGGCTTCGACACGCGCATCGAGGCCGGCGACGCGATCGTGGAGATCGGTGGCGAAGCATCGCTCGCCGATGCACCGGAGATCGTCGTCATCGCGCCGACGGTGCAGGAGCTCGACCCCGAGGTCGACGCGCCGACCATCACGCTGCACGTGCTGCGTGCGACAGATGGTGGCTTCGAAGAGGTCGCGATGGGCGAGGACGAGCTGCACTACCAGCCCGATGCCGAAGGTGCATACCGCGTCGAGGTGCGCATCGTGCCGCGCCACCTCGTGCCGTACCTCGGCTCGTTCGCCGGTGATGCCGAGACTCCGCGCGCGTGGATCTACGCGAACCCGTTCTACGTGGTGTCGTAGTCAGTTCGAGAAGTTCTGATTCGACCAGATGCCGGCGGCGCCGGAATCGAAGCGGCCGCACGCGACCTTCACGTACTCGGTGCTCGACATGTTGATGTAGTGGCCGTGGGCTTCGAACGGCTCGCCCGGGCCTTCGTCCCACATCAGCTGCAGGCAGCCGTTGATGATCTGTTCCTCCGACGGCCAGTCGGGGCAGGTGTTCTGCGCCCACTCGTTGCACGCTTGGAAGTTGCCGTGCGGCACTTGGCTGTCGTGATCGTTCATCGACTGCTCGTCGGTGCACGACTCCGCGTCCGGCCAGCGTTGCAATGGCGGCAGGCACTGACACTCCCAGCGGAACTGGTTGATGCGATCGACGCAGTCTTGTCCGAAGTCACCGCTGAGCGTCAGTGGTGTCGGCGTGCAGCCGGCGATGGGCAGCGCGAGCGGGCCGCCCTCGCAGCCTTCCATCATCGATCCGCTCTCTTCTTCGGCGCTCGAGTTGCTCGCGTTCGAGTTGCTCGCGCTCGACCCGCTCATCGACGCGTCGCCCGCACCGCTTTCGTCGCTGCTCGACGCGCCCCCGCCGGGATCGTCGCCGCAGCTCGTGAAGGATCCGCAAAGCAGGAGTGCGCACAAGCCACGTTTCATTCGCGACAAGCACACCACGGTTGCGTTGGTCCGCGCAAACGGCTTCCAGGCCATCATGACGGTGGATGTAGGCAACGTGTCGGTTCGATGCAGACGGGCCGGCGGGCACGTCGCGCACTGAATCGCGCGGAAACCCGGTCCGTCGATTGGAGCATGACGATCCGCGGTTTCCTGATGGCGTCGTTGCTCTCGCTCGTGGCGGGTGGTTGTTCGTTCACCTTCGCGGGCGGTCAAGGTACGCAGCCTGCCGGCGCGTACGGTTACGGTTGGTCGAACGGTCCCGGCAAGCCGCTCATCGCGAACAACGTCGAGCATGGCGACGGTGCGGGCAAGCCGATCGATCACGACACGCCGAAGGCGACGCAGCCCGAGCCGCCGCAGCGCGACAAACCGACGAAGCCTCCGGTGCGTAAGCCGGTTCCGCATCGCACGAAGCCGGGTGACACGCGCCCCGATCCTGGCGATGCGCCGCAGCCGGGCCTCCAGCCTGCGCCGACCGGACCTTCGCGACCGACGCGCGAGCCGAAGGACGCGAAGCCCGACAAGCCGGCGAAGCCCTCGCTGCAGCCTGCGACGCCGACCGGACCCACGCGCCGGCCGACCGCGAAGCCGCCGCGCAAGCCGGCCGACACGACGCCGGACAAGCCGACGCGCAAGCCCGCCGACACCACGCCGGACAAGCCGTCGCGCAAGCCCGCCGACACGACGCCGGACAAGCCGTCGCGCAAGCCGACGTTGCAGCCGCAGACCGCGGTGATCCACCGCGCGTCGATCCGCTAGCACGCGACTCGATCAGCGCAGCACGCTCGCAACGTGCTGCGCGATCGCGTCGAGTCCGATCGCGAGCTGCTCCGGGGAGGTGAGCAGCGAGATCACGACGCGAGGCGGCGTGGCCAGCTCGAAGAGCCAGCCCGCGTGCACGCGTACGTCCGCGTCGCGCGCGAGCGCGATCGCCCAGCCGTGATCGTCGAAGAGCGCAGGGAGGCGCAGCAAGAGCGTCCAACCGCCTTCGACCGGCAACACGTCGATCGCGGTGCCGGCGAAGATGCGGCGCGCGGTCGCGAGGTTGCTGCGCAGCCGCTCGTCGATGCGTGCGCGCATCGCATCGCCCGCCGCGAAGAGCGTCGGGAGTGCGAGCTGCACCGGCGTCGCTACCGACAACCACGCATCGGCGACGTGCGCGAGCCCATCCCACCACGCTGCATGCATCGGCTGCGGACCGTGCCACGCCGACCATGCGAGCTTGAGCTGCGGCAGCGCGGCGACCTTGCTGAGGCCCGAGAGCACGACGCAGGCGCAGGGCAGGGGACCCGCGACGTGCCGCACGCGATCACCGGGGACGTCGATCGCGTGGTCGGCGAACACCTCGTCGACCACGAGCAGTAGATCGTTGGCGGCACAGAGCTCCGCGATGGCGTCGAGCTCGGTGCGCCCGAGATAGCTGCCGGTGGGATTGCCCGGCGCGACCGCCACGATCGCGCGCGTACGCGCGTCGATCGACGATGCGAGCGCATGGAGATCGATCGACCAGCGACCGTCCCAGCGCAGCGGATAGCCGCGCAGCTCGACACCGGCGAGCTGCGCGAGCACGTCGAGCAGCGGATAGCCCGGCTGCGGCACGCACCACACGTCGCCGGGATCGGCGGTGAGCCACATCCACTGCGAGTAGGCCTCGCTCGTGCCGCAGCACAGCGCGACGCGATCGATGTCCAGCGTCACACCGCGCGCGGCGTAGTACTCGCACACGGATGCCCGCGCCGACGCGATGCCGAGCGGATCGGGTGCGTAGCGCAACGCCTGCGGATCGGCGAGCGCCGCGAGCACGGCTTCGTCGTGCACGAGCCCGACCTCGCTCGGATTGCTGCACGTGAGATCGATGGCCGCGGACAGCTGGTCGAGCGCGATCGCTTCGGGCGAAGGCGCGGGCCAGCGGCCCCGCCGCGACGTGCTCACGCGCTCGTGCTCCGGTGCGGTCCGGTCGTGCGCCGCAGCTCGAGCGAGCGCAGCTCGATGCGGAACACCATGCCGTTGCGAGACTCGCGGATCGACAAGCTCCCGCCCTGCAGCTCGAGGATCGAGCCCGCGATCGGCAGCTGCAGCCCGAGCCCGCGGTGACCGGGGATGCGATGGAACCCGCGCCGCGCTTCGGCGAGCTGGGCGGCGCTCGCCGGTGCGACCGGCGTGCGCACCTCGACTGCGATCACGCGTCGTCGCCCCGACATCGCGAGCCGCATGCGCACCGTGATCTCGCTGCTGCCCGTGCTCTCGAGCTTCACCGCCGCGAACACCAGCACGTTCTCCAGCGCCTGCACCGTGCGATACGGATCCACGAACGCCGGAGGCAGACCCGCTTCCGCATCGACGCCGTAGCTGACGAACGCCGGCGCACGTCGCTGGGCGTTCTGCACCGCGCGCGTCACCAGTGTCGCGACCGGGTTCGGCTCGGGATGCAGCTCGAGCCGGCCCGCATCGATCTTCGCGGTGTCGAGGATGTCGTCGATCTGCTGCAGCAGCTCGCGACCGCTCACGTGGATCGTCTCGACGATCTCGCGCTGCTCGGCGACGAGCGGCCCGTCGATGCCCGAGAGCAGCAGCTCCGAGAAGCCGAGCACGGAGTTGAGTGGCGAGCGCAGATCGTGGCTCATGTTGGCGAGGAACTGGCTCTTGAGCCGGTCGGCTTCCTTCGCTTTCTCGATGGCGACGTACTTCTCCACGTTCGACTCGGTCGTGCGCGCGACCAGGCGATCGACCGAGCGTACGAGCCGACGTAGCTCGCGGGTGGCGAGCGAGTGCATGCCGAGCGGCGGCGGTGCGCGGCCATCGGCGACTGCGGTGACCTGGGCGGTCGCTCGCAGCACGTCGCGGTGCGCGTCGCGGGCGAGCGCGAGGCTGGCGGCGATCAGCACGACCGCCGCGAGCGCGCCCACGACGATCATCGGTGTGGTGTCGAGCGGTGCCGTGCTCGGCATCGGCACCACCACCGCCAGCGTGCCCTCGCGCAGCACGAACAGATCGGCGCGGCCGTCGTTGTCCTCGTCGATGGGGCCGTCGCCCTCGAAGGTGATCGGGCGCGCGCGACCGAGGCGGCGCCGTCCGTCGTCGACGGTGATGTCGGTCGCGCGCGCGAGCATGCGCTCGAGCTGCTCGTCGGCACCACGGCGCACGAGCTCGGCGACGCGATCGGCCAGCGCGGCCGCGCGTTCGACTGCGCGGTGTTGGTGCTCGGCCGCGGACCACGACACCGCGGAGGAAGCCAACGCTGCCGTCGCACCGACGCCCGCCACGATGAGCTGCAGCTGCAGACGCATCCCGAGGTCGAACACGCGGCGCGGCGGCGCAGCGATCGGCACGGTGAGCACTTCGGGCCGCAACACCGCACGAAACGCGCCGAGCAGGATCACCGCGCAGGGACCCACCGCACCGATCCACACGGTGGCGAGTGCACCGACGCCCGCGACCTCGCGCTCGGCGGCGAGCACCATCACGTCGACTGCGAACGCGACCGCGGCCCAGGCGAGCATGCGCAACGCGGTCGCGCTGGGCAGACGCAGCAGACGCGCGTGCGCGGCCTGCACGGCGTCGTCGGACCAACGCTGCGCGCGCGCGGTGCGATCGCGGGCGACCATCACGATCGCGATCGGGGCGAGCACCCAACCGATCGCCGCGAACGCCCAGGGGAAGCGATTCGTCGCGAAGCTGCCGGTACGATCCCAGCGCGCGGCCGGGAGCTCGACCAGCGTGCGCATCGCGACGATCGCCAGCGCGACGAACTGCGGTACCGCGAGTCGACCGATGAGCATGCCGTCGATCGGCGCGGACTCGTCGGCGGTGGCGCGCAGCCACACCCACGCGTGCACGCATGCGAGCAGCCACGCGAGCCCGAGCACGCCGAGCAGCTGCAGCTCCACGCGCAACCGACCGCAGTGTGCGAGCGCGCTGGGCGTGCGTCCGGCGACCAATGACTCGCTCGGCAGCACGCCCGAGTGATCGGTGCTGCTGGGATCGTGACGCGCGTCGTACGGCTCGCTCATCGCGGTCGCGCCTCCGCGTCGCCGTCGTGCAGCTTGATGCGCTGGCTGCCGTCCTCGGTGTCGCCGCGGCTGCGCGCACGCACGACCGCGCGCGCGGCTTCTTCGGCGATGTCGATCGCGGACGGACGCCGCGGCGGATCGACCGGCAGCACGAGGATGAACGTCGAGCCATGTCCGGGGTCGGACTCGACCGACAACGAGCCACCGTGCGCGAGCGCGATGGCCCGCGCGATCGCGAGGCCGAGGCCGGTGCCCTTCTTGCGGCGCGAGATCGTGCCGGCCTGGGCATACTCGTCGAAGATGAGCCCGATCTCGTCGGGCGCGATGCCGACACCGGTGTCCGCGACCGCGACAGCGACGCTGCGCCCACCGTGGATCACGTCGGCGCGCACGACGATCGTGCCCTTCTCGGTGAACTTGATCGCGTTGCTGAGCAGGTTGGTGAGGATCTGTCCGATGCGCCGGCGATCGCAGACGACGTCGGGTAGCTCGGCCAGATCGGCGCGCAGCTCGACGCCGCGCTCGCGCACCAGCGGCTGGTGGATGCGCACGATCTCTTCGACGAGCGAGCCGACGTCGGCGCTCGCGAACGACAGGCGCAGCTCCCCGGACTCGATCATCGACAGATCGAGGATGTCGTTGACCAGCTCGAGCAGCTGACGGCCGCCGGCTTGGATGAGGCGCACGTCTTCCGCCTGCGCGTCGGACAGTGGCGCCGGGATGCCGGAGAGCAACAGCTGCGCGTAGCCACCGACGGTGTGCAACGGCGTGCGGAGCTCGTGGCTCACCGCGGAGAGGAACTCGGCCTTCGCTGCGTCGGCCGCCTGCGTGCGCTCGAGCGCGTCCTGGTAGAGGCGTTGCTCGTGATCGAGGCGCGCACGCAGGCGCTCGAGCTCGCCGAGCAGCTCGCCGGTCTGATCGAGCTCGGTGGGCACGATCGGTGTCGACACCACCGGTGCGTCACCGTAGCCGAGGCCGTCGAGCCGGCGCGCGAGCGACGACGGATCGGCGCCGACGCTCGCGCCTGCGATCGTGCCCGCGACGATCGCGAGCACGACGAGCATGACCACGCCGATCGACATCCACGCGAGCTCGCTGCGCAGCGCGCCTGCGCCGAGACCGTCGAGCGTGCGACCGAGCACGACCAGTGCGACGACGACCGCACCCGCCGCGAGCACACGTGCGCTCGCGATCGGCAGCGGGACCGGCTCGGTGCCGCCGTCGGGCGCGATCACGCCGCGCACGAGCAGCGAACGCATCGCGCTGCCCACGAGCGTCGCGACCAACAAGCCCGACGCGAGGATCGCTGCGGACGCCGGCGCGAGCGTGTGCGTCGCGCTCGCGAGCTCGCCGACGAGGCCCGTGCGCGCGAGCATGGCGAGCATCGCGAGCGGTGGCACGACGACGAGCGCGATCGGAAGGTCGCGCACGAGCGCTGCGGTGTGGCCCTTGCGTGCGCGCGCCCAGAGCAGCACCAACATCGCGACGCCGCAGGCCGCGACGCCGAGATCCATCGCTTCGCGCACCGCAGCGCCGACGCGTGCGACGCCACCTTGCGCGAGCAGCAGCACGCGCGCGAGCGCGAACTGCAGCGCCGACGCGACCAGCACCGTGCCGAGCACACCGGTGCGTTCGACCGCACCACCACCATGCGGCGAAGCCGGCCCAGCGCCCAGCGGCAGTGCTGCTCGCTTGGGCGTGGTGGGCTGCGGCATGGGTTCCCCGCGGGCGGGGTCAGCTCTTGCGCGCCTTGATCAGCTCCGTCAGCTTGGGAATCGTGTCTTCCCACTTCGCGACGAGGCCATAGTCGGCGATCTGGAAGATCGGCTCCTCGCCGTTCTTGTTGATCGCGACGATCACCTTGCTGCCCTTCATGCCGGCGAGGTGCTGGATCGCGCCGCTGATCGCGACCGCAATGTAGAGGTTCGGCGCGACGACCTTGCCGGTCTGACCGACCTGCAGATCGGCGGGCACCATCCCCGCATCGGTCGCCGCACGGCTCGCACCGAGCGCGCCCCCGAGCACGTCGGTGAGCTCCTCGAGCACCTTGAAGTTCGCGCCTTCACGCATGCCGCGACCGCCCGACACGACGACCTTCGCCTCGGTCAGCGCCGGGCGTGCACTCTGCGTCTTCTCGATCGAGAGCACGGTCGCACCGCGCTTGCTGGCTTCGAACGCCGGCAACGCGTTCACGCTCGCTGCACCGCCACCGGGCTCGGCGGGCTTGAACTCGCTCGCGCGCGCGGTGAAGAAGAACGGCGAGCCTTCGATCGCGAGCTCGGCGATCGCACGACCGGCCGAGATTTCACGCGTGAACGCGCGCGCGCCCGCGACCTTCGTGATCTCCGGTGCGAGCGCAGCTCCGAGCTTCGCGGCCGCGCGCGGCAGCGTGTCGCGCAAGGTCGACGTCGCAGTGCCACCGATCGCCGTGG
>DASZPU010001216.1:0-6809 GCA_035550195.1 Nannocystaceae bacterium | reverse complement strand
ACTCGATCGAGTGCGACGTCTGGGCGCAGAACTGCCCCGAGGGTGAGAAGTGCACGCCCTGGGCGAACGACGGCGGCTCCTACTGGAACGCGACGCGCTGCGTTCCGGTCGATCCGCGGGCGGGCGAGATCGGCGATCCGTGCACGGTCGAAGGCTCGCACGTGAGCGGCATCGACAGCTGTCGGCTCGGCGCGCAGTGCTTCTTCGTGGATCCCGAGACCAACACGGGCGTGTGCACGGCGAACTGCGACGGCAACGAAGCGGATCCGCTGTGCAGCGACCCCAGCACGGTCTGCGACGTCGAGTTCGAGGGCACGATCCACCTCTGTCTGCCGACCTGCGCTCCGCTCTCGCCGAGCTGCCCCGCGCTCACCGCATGCGTTCCGGCGTCCAACGGCGTGTCGTTCGTGTGCGCGCCCTACTTGCAGCCGTCGCTGTCCGAGCACGAGCCCTGCGCGAGCGTGTGGGATTGCCTACCCGGCAAAGTCTGCCTCGATGGCGACCTCGATCCCGAGTGCGCGAGCGAGCGCTGCTGCTTCGACTACTGCAATCTCCTGCTCGGTGCCGGCTGCGAAGGACAGGACTGCACGCCGTGGTTCGATCGCGCGACTGTGCCGCCCGGCTTCGAGAATCTCGGCATCTGCACCGGATGACAGTCACTGCGCGAGAAAGGCGAGCACGCGCGCGGTGACGCGGCTTCGGCTTCGCGGTGGACGAAGTGGCCGGTGGCAACGAACGAGCGCCGCGCTTACGCTCGCTACGGACACGGCACGTCACTCGCAACGAAATCACCGAGCGGGTAAGCTGGAATCGACCGAGGCGGCTCATTCGACGCAAGATCACGCGATGGGTGACTTCGAGCGCCGTGAATCTCGCGCTCGTGAGCGCGTGCGCGGATCGATCGGTCGCGAGCGCGGAGACGACGTCGTCCGAGAGCAGCACGACGATCGCAACGCTCGCGGCGTCGAGCGATTCCACCACGAACACGAATGGCGACTCGACGAGCACCACGACCGGCGGATGCGTGCCGCGCGTCGACATCGGTGCGTTCACGCAGATCAGCGCGCTCGCGATCGGCACCACCGAGCGCTACGACATGGATCGCGACGGGCGTCTCGACGTCGTCGGTGGCCGCGGCGTCGTCGTGTCGGCGGATCTCGAGGTCGAAGTGATCGTCGACGACGCGCCCAACGAGCTCGGCCATCCGGGAGTCTTCGACGGTGACGACCTACCCGACATGGCGTGGGCCGTTCCCTCACCGAGCGGATTCGTCGTGTATCCGGCGAGTGGCGGAGAACCCGTCGTCAGCGCGCTGCCCGAGAGCGTCTACTTCGATGCGCGCGATGTCGACGGCGACGGCATCGATGACGTCGCGATCTACGAGAGCGGCAACACGAGCGTGTGGCGCGGGAGCGCGAGCGGGAGTTTCACGAAGCTCGCAGATGTGCAGTCGGCTGCGACCGCGTACCCCACGTTCTTCCGTCACGCGGATGGTATCTACCTCGCCGTAAGTGACGAATACAGCGTCGACTTCGAGGTCTATCGCTACGACGCCGGGACATTCACGCTCGCGACCACGTTCATGTTGTTGCAGGCGTACTCGCTGGACGCGGTGATCCCGTTCGAGGACGACACCGAATACTTGCTCGCCACGCAGTCGTGGACGCAGCTCACCACGATGTCGAGCATCGGCCTCTTCCTCATGGAGGACGACGGCTGGACGGGCTGGGGCGTCGACTTCGATGGTCAGCTGCCGCTGAATGCTGCGCTCGGCGATCTCGACGACGACGGCATCGGCGAGATCGCGGTCGCATCGGAGGGCGGCTGGCTCGCGATCCTGTGCTGGACCGGCGAGGATCTCGCGTTGTGCGGCGAGCGCGAGGATTTGCCGGGGTTGCAGGTCGAGCTCATGCGCGGGCGCGTCCTCGCCGCCGGCGACGGTGTTTGGGTCGCGGATGCCACGTTGTCCGCGTGTCGATGATTTCCTCGCCGCGACGCCATGAAGCACGTGGAGTGCGTCGATTGAAGCCAAGTCTTAGCGTAGTGAGTCTCGTGCTCGTGGCCGCGTGCGCGGAACCATCCGCCGCGAACGACGAGGCGACGACGTCCGAGAGCGCGAGCGGATCGAGCGAGGGCACGACCACGCTCGCGGCCTCCTCGAGCGAATCGACCGGCGACGACCTCGACTCGTCGAGCTCGACGACCGGTGGCTGCGTGCCCGGCTTCGAGGTCGCCGCGTTCACGCAGATCAGCGAGCTCGCGATCGGCACGACCGAGCGCTACGACATGGATCGCGACGGACGTCTCGACGTGGTCGGCGGCCGCGGGGTCGTGGTGTCGGCGGATCTCGAGGTGACGGTCGTGGTCGCCGACGCGCCCAACGACGACGGCCATCCCGGCATGTTCGACGATGACGATCTCACCGACATGGCGTGGGCGCTCCCGTCCGACGAGGCCCTCGCCGTCTATCCCGCGAGCGGCGGCGAGCCGATCGTCAGCACGACGCTCGACAGCTCGAGCTTCGCGGTGCGCGACGTCGACGGTGACGGCATCGACGACATCGCGATCTCGGAGACGAGCGGCACGAGTGTGTGGCGCGGTACCGCGAGCGGGAGCTTCACGAAGCTGGCCGACGTCAGCTCGACGGCGACGGCATTCCCCGCGTTCTTCCAGCAACCGGATGGCATCCATCTCGCGGTGCCCGACAAGTACAGCCTCGCCGTCGACGTCTATCGCTACGACGGCGGTGCGTTCGCGCTCGCGAGCACTTTCATGTTGCTGGCGCCGCAGTCGTTGGATCCCGTCGACCCGTTCGCCGACGGCAGCGAGTACTTGCTCGCGACGCGGTTCTCGATGCAGCCCACCACGATCTCGAGCGTCGAGGTGCTGTACGCGGAGAACGACGCGTGGAACCGCTGGAGCGTGGGCTTCGACGAGCACCGGCCGCGCAGTGCGTCACTCGCCGACATCGACGGCGACGGCATCGGCGAGATCGCCGTTGCGCTCGACGAGCACTCGCTCGCGTTCTTGTGCTGGACCGGCGACGGGTTCATCCGCTGCGGCGCGAACGAAGATCTACCCGGCGCGCAAGTCGAGCTGCTGGGCGATGTCGTGGTGTCCGCCGGCAACGGCGTGTGGACCGGCGCCGTCACTCCGACGGTTTGTCGATGAAGCCGCCCACTTTCGCTGCGTGCGGCAGATCCCAGCCGAAGTAGACCTCGACGTCGTGGACCTTGCCCTCGCGCACGGTCAGCTTCTCGGTGTTGCGGAAGCGCTTGCCGTCCTTCGTCGTGAGCTCGTACGTGACGTAGACGTGCTCGCGCTGCACCATCAGCTGCGCGATGTCGAGGCGCGCCATGCCGCGCGCGTTGGGCCAGCAGCGCGCGAAGAAGGTCGCGCGATCGAGGCGGTTGTCGAGCGGGCTCGTGAAGTGGAAGTCGTCGGCGACGAGCGACTCGACCGTCGCGCGATCGTCCGCCGGCCAAGCCGCGTACAACCGCCGCACCAGCGCCGCCGCGCTCTCGCCGTAGTCGACCTGGGGATACCAATCGCGTCCGCGACCGCCGGGCGTCTTGTCGAGCACCAGCCACAGCGCGGAGAGATCGGGCGCACCACGCGGATCCTGCCCCGGATCCGCGGTCTCCGGACTCATCTCGTCGCCCCAGAAGTGATGCACCTTGCCGCCGCGCTTCACGAACACGTTGAGCGCGGCGTTGTCCTCGTTCGGCGGCTCGAACGCGTAGCGCGCGTTGAAGTCGTTGCCGCGCGACGACACGATGCGTAGCCCACTCCACCCGCGATCGTTCGCGAGCGCGATCAAGCGCTCGATCGGCGAGCGCCCGATCACCACGAACGCCACACGCTGCGACAAGTGCTGCGCATCGCCGTCGAGCGAGTCGAGCAACGACGTGCACATCGGGCACGGCGTCTCGCGCTGCGGCCCGAACATCCAGTTGTAGACGACCAGCGTGTCGTGATCGCCGAACAGCTCCGCCAGCGACACCTTGCCGTGCTCGCCGTCGAACACGTAGTCGTGCACCTCGCCGCCGAGCGGGAGCTCGCGCCGCTGTTGCGCGACGCGCTCGAGGTGGCGACGCACCTCGATCTCCTCGGCGAGCAGCGCATCGCGTGCGATGCGATACTCTGCGCTCTCGTTGGGATAGCGGCGAGTGTTGCGGCCGGGCTGATCCATCGCCGGCAGGCTAGCAACGCGCGTGCGCGCGTCGACGTCACCGTTCGGAGACGGAGACCGACGGCGCGCCCGCTTCGAGATCGTCCGACAATCGCTGCGCGATCGCTTCGCCGAGCGACTCCGATGGCAGCTCGAGCCCGCGCTCTCCGCCGCGCAACAACAGCGCACCGACCAGACGCGTGTGCCCCTCGCGCACGCACGCGATGATCGAGCTGCACCAACCCGACGAGGGCGCGTCGTCGATCGGCTCGAAGCCCAGCGCCGCCGTGTCCGGTGACTCGCGCGCCTTCGCGAAGCGGGTGACCGCCGCGCGCGTGAGCTCGGCCGGCGGCTCCGCACCATGCGTCGGAGCCGCCAACGCGAGTCGACCGCGATGCGCGAGATACAACAAGCCCGCCTTCGCACCCGACGCTTCGACCAGCATCTCCAACGCTCGCTCGGCGCGCGCGTTCGCAGTGCGACAGTCGCTCAAGATCGACAAGACCTCCGCGAGCGTGTCGTGATGCACGGTCTCGTTGCCGAACATCTCCGTGACGATGTCGTTCGCGCTGGGCTCGAGCTCCGGATCGGGCGCGGGATGCAGCGCGCGCTCGAGCCGTTCCCAGCGCGCGATCAACACCGGATTGCGCGTCGGTCGGAACCAGAACTCCACCTGCGCGATCGCACTCGCAGCCGCGACCTCGTTGCCCGCTGCGATCGCGATCTGTGCGCGGGTCTCGTAGAGGCAACCGAGCAGCAGCGGATTGAGGAGTGCCTCGGTCTTCTCGATCGCGTCGTCGATGCGCGCCGCGGCGATGTCGTGCTCACCCAGCGCCGACTCGCACAGCGCCACTGCACGAAGCGCACGCAGCCGGAAGCTCGCCTGTCCGTGCTCGAAGTCGGAACAGATCGCGAGCGCTTCTTCGGCGGCCTTGCGCGCGGGCTCGATGTCACCGAGCCCGATGAGCACGTCGGCGCGGGCGGACAGTGCCCACGGACGGATCAAGCCTTCGTCGGGCGGAAGCTGGGCGAGCCCGGCATCGATCGCTTTGAGTCCGGCTTCGAAATCGGCACGCAGGCGCGCATGCTCGCCGCGCGCGACGTCGAGATGCGCGCGATACTTCAGCCCCGCTGCGACCTGCCGCGCGAGCGCTTCGATGTGGCGCTTCAGTCCGAGCGCATCACCGGCATACGCCGCCGTGACGCATGCCGAGGCGTGATGCACCGCTTCGAGCTGCCACTGCGATCCGAGGCGCACGAACTCGAGCTCGGCCTCCGACCACACGCGACGGGCTTCGTCGTCCTCGCCGCGCCACCAGTGATAGTGCGAACGCAGCTGCAGCGCGCCGTTGTTCCACAAGCGCGTGTCGAGGCGCTCGAGCGCGGCGATCTCCGACAGCGCATCGGGCGTGCCGCTGCGCACCGCCGCGAGCCCGCGCTGGAACACCACGCCGCCCATGATCAGCCTGCGCTCGGCCAGCGAGTAGTCGCCGGCCGCGTTCTCGAGGAACTGCGCGAGCTCTTCGGTGCCGGTCTCGCGCACCGTGTTGATGCGTCCGAGGTTGAACGCGAGCAGGTTCTCCACGAAGCGCACCGCGTTCGCGATGTCGGGCCGCTTGCTCTTCGCGACCGGCGCGAGCCAGCGCAGCGAGCGACGGATCTCGTCGGTGTCGAACGAGAAGCCCGCGACGCCGGCAGAGTAGACCACCGCGCGCAACCACATGCGCATCGCGGCGATCGGCGAGGGCGCACGACGCCCCGGCGGATACACACCGCGGATGATCCCGCGGATCGCGATGCCTACCAGGATCGCGAACACGCCGAGAAAGCGCAGCCGCATCGCGATCGGGATGCCGGCATAGCGACCGAGCAGGCGCACCGTCTCGTCGCGATACTTGATCGCGGTGTCGCGATCGCTGAAGAAGCCCGCGGTGTGCAGCATCTCCAGCAGGCGCACGCGCGTGCTCGGATTGGTGCCGGTTTCCTCGTAGACCTCGAGCGCGGCCGACAGCGGTGCGATCGCGTCGGCGAACGACGTGGCTTCGTACAAGCGCTTGCCCGCGCGCGCGAGCAGCCGCGCACCGATGCGCCGCTCGCCACCGCGCAACAGATGCCAGCCGATCGCCGCTTCGCGCTCGGCCGTGGGCGCACCATCGGCGAGCAACGTCTTACCGACGTGCAGCTCGAGCCGCGCGCGCTCGATCGGATCGAGCTCGCGCAGGAACGCCTCGCGCAGACCTTCGTGGCGCATCGACCAGCGCTCACCGGAGCCGGTGAGGATGTCCTCGCGCTCGAGCTCGGCGAGCGCGGCGAACACCTCGTCCTCGTCGAGCGGAGCCGCGAGCGCGACCACGATGTGCAGCGGGATCTTGCGTCCGCCGTGCACCGCGATCGCACGGCCGAGCGCATGCGCGTGCTCCGACAAACCGCGGATGCGTGCGTCCATCGCCTCGGCCAAGCCGCGCGGCAAACCTTCGTCGGCGAAGCGCTCGGGGATCGCCCACACCCCGTCGACGGAGTGGATCACGCCATGGTCGACGAGGTGGCGCACGATCTCGATCACGTGCAGCGGGCTGCCGCCGGCCTGCCTGCGCAGCCACGTCGCGAGCCGCGAGAGATTCGCGCTCGCGCCGAACAT
>DASZPU010001215.1:0-4217 GCA_035550195.1 Nannocystaceae bacterium | reverse complement strand
CGGGATCGATGACGATCATGCGCAGGTCTCCTCGGTCGCGCCGCTCTGCATGCGCCGCGCCGATCGCAGGACCGCCGATGCACGCGCCGACCCCACCACCACCATGCCCGATCGTGCGCGCCCGACCGATCATGGTGCGCGCGTGATCGTGTCGCTCGCAACCGTGCGCGGATGGAATGCGCGTTGCACCGCGCGCGCCCCACTATGGCGACCGTCGTACTCGATCCCGGCCACGGTGGCACCGCGAACCTCGTGGGCTCGACTGCGAACAACGCAGTCGGTCCCGCCGGCACGCTGGAGAAGAACCTCACGCTCGACGTGGCGCTGCGCGTGCAACCGATCCTCGTCGGCTTCGGCCACAGCGTGCTGCTCACGCGCACGACCGACGTGAACGTGAGCGCGGCCGATCGCATCGCGGTGGCCTCGGCGATGCCTGCGGAAGTGTTTCTCTCGATCCACTTCAACGGCTTCCGCGACCCCGGCGTGCAAGGAACCGAGACGCTGGTGCGTCCGGTCGGCGGCGCGGTCGATCCGCAGTCGAACGCGCTCGCGACCGACATCCAAGCGGAGCTCGTCGCGACGCTCGGCCATCGCGATCGCGGGCTCGTACCCGGTGGTTGGGCGGTGCTGAGCGACACGCTGCACAACGCCATGACCGCGCGGTGCCTGGCAGAGGTGAGCTTCTTGACCGATCCCGCGGAAGAGACTCGACTCGCGGATCCTGCGTATCTCGATCGCATCGCCAATGCACTCGCGCACGCGGTGTCGAACCACCTCTCGGTGCGTTTCGGTCGCGTGCGCGCACGCGTCGCGGGCTATCGCGACGGCGTCCGTTCGATCACTCCGTATGGCATCACCGCCGAGCCACCGCCGCGCACGACCGGGCCGTGGTTGCCGGGGCCGAGCGGCATCACGGCGTCGCCGACCGGTCTCGGACGTGTGTTCGCTTGCATCGAGCGCATGCTGGCGCCCGCGTGTCTCGACCGCGCGGCGTACGAAGCGATCGTCGCGGCGCGCTTCGATCCGTCCGCAGCTTCGTGCACGGACACGCCGCGCATGCCGTGTCGCTACAACGCGCTCGTGATCGGCGAGTGGACGCACGACGGTACCGGCGAGCAAGACGTCGCACTGCACGTCATCGATTCGCTGGTGTCGCGCTTCCCCAACGGGTCGTTCGCGCTGCGTGACGAGCACTCGAGCGGCGGCGCGGGCATGCTCGGCGCCGGTCATGTGAACGAGCTTGCGCGGCTCGTGCGTGCCCATTCGATCGATCACGTCACGCTCGCCGAGGACCAGCAGTACCAGGCCGATCAGTGGGTGCCGGCGTTGCTCGCGAACGCGGGCTGCTTCATCAGCTACACCGGCTCGGCACACACGTCGTCGCTGTACCTCGAACGCATGCGCGAGCTGATGCCCGCGGCGTACAGCGGCGATCCGGGGCCCGGCATCGCGGACTGCGTGCGTCGACGAGGTCGCGCCGCGCTCGCGTTGCAGCTCCACGACGCCGACGCGTGGCTCGGCAGTGTCGAGCGACAGGCGTACGAGGAATCGCTCGAGACGTTGCCTGATCCCGCGGACTTCCGCATCTGGACGATCGCATTCGCGTCGGCGTGGCGGAGCCTCACCGCGGGGATCGCGGGAACGTGCATTCGCCCGCTGTCCGACGACGTGCACTGGGGCCTCGTCGGCAACTACGCCGGCATGGAAGCCGCCGACTTCATCGCGGCCGCGTACGCGGGTGCGCATCCGATGCTCGCGCGGAATGGACGTTGGCGACTGTGGAATTGGAACGGTCGCGAGGTCCGGTTCCGTCGCACCGACGTGGACTACGACTCCTTCGTCTTCATCACCGTCGACGCGAACGGTGACGCGGGCACACCGAGCATCAGAGACTTTCGCTGACGTGTGATCGATCGCGCTGTGTCACTCTGCACGATCGCGCAACGACTGCGTTTCGACGCAGTGTGATCGAGTGGCCATCATCGACCGTGAATGATCGGGCCTTGACGATGTCGCGTGCCGCCCATACCATCCGCTGCGATCACAGTTCACGTGACGAGGATGTCGTCACGATCGTTCGCGCAGGCGCATGCAAGGCAGGAGCAGACATGCAGGTTGCGACCACGTCGGAGCAGCTTCTCGGCGACAGTCCACAGATGCGCTCGCTCGCAGAGCGCATCGACGTCGTCGCGCGGGCACGACGCACCACGCTCATCACCGGTCCGACCGGTTCGGGTAAGGAAGTCGTCGCGTCTGCGCTGCACGCAGCGGCGCAGCGCAACACGCCGTACGTGGTCGTGCACTGCGGTGCACTGCCGGAGCATCTGGTCGAGGCGGAGCTCTTCGGACACACACGTGGTGCGTTCACCGGCGCAGCCCATGCCCGCTCGGGCCTGATCCGCTCCGCCCAAGGCGGCACGCTCTTCCTCGACGAGATCGACTCGCTCTCGCTCGGCGTGCAGGCGAAGCTGCTGCGCTTCCTCGAGACCCGTGAGCTGCGCGCCGTCGGCTCCGACACGCTCGAGCACGCGGATGTCTGGGTGCTCGCCGCGACGAACTGCGACCTCGCGGCTCGGGTCGCGCGTCGCGACTTCCGCGAAGACCTCTACTACCGCCTCGAGGTGATGCACCTGCGCATTCCGCCGTTGCGGTTGCGAGGTGCCGACGTCGAGCTGCTCGCGCGCTTCTTCCTCGCGCGTGTGTCCACCACCGACCACGAATTCTCCGCCGACGCGCTGGTCGCGATGCGCCGCCACGACTGGCCCGGGAACGTCCGCGAGCTGAAGCATCGCGTGGAACGTGCGGCTCTGTTGTCGCGCTGCAACTCGATCTGCGCGGAGGATCTCGAGCTCGATCAGGGCGCGCCGATCCACGACGACGAGGGCCGCGACGAGCTGCACGGGCTGTGGCGGTTGATCGAGCGCGACGGCCTCTCGCTCGGCGAGGCGCTCGCGACCTGCGAGCGCCGGTTGATCGAGACCGCGCTGCGCTTGGAGAACGACAACCGCTCGCGCGCCGCGCAGCGGCTCGGGATCCACGTGCGCACGATCTTCAAGAAGCTGAGCCGCTGATCGCTCGGGCGTGCCCGGCATGCCCATCCGTGCACGGTCTCGCACGACGCACGCACGGTTGATCGGAGCGCGTCTCCACTGAATGCGGTGGTACGCGGCGTGCAGTCCCGCGGCGGACTCCACCGCGGGGCGCACCATGGACACGATCATTCCCTGCCGTTCCTCGATCACCGATCGGTTTCCGATCGCTTCGTTCGTGATCCGAACGCCGCGCGATCGATGGTTCGAGGTCGCGTGTGCGACCGACCCACGGCTCTTCCACACCGACTACGCGGGTCATCGCAACGCCGGCAACTTCTACTCGAGTCGCGCGACCGGCGTGCTCGGCAATGCCCGCGGCGACACCACGTGGATGATGCCGCCGCAGGCGCTGCGGCGCTTCGCGGGTGCACAGCGGCTCTACTACGCGCTCGCGACCTACGGCGGGCGCAACGGCGAGGATCCGCGCTTCACGATCACTCCGGTCGCGCTCGAACGCGTGCCGAGCATCTCGATCGGGCCCGACTTCTCCGGACGCAGCCTCGATCGTCGGCGCGTGGGTGGAGACACCGGACCTGCGTACGGTTCTCGCGCCGGCGAGCCGCTGCGTTGGGGTGGCGACGCGGTGCTCGAGTCGGAGCGACGATCGGCGCGCACCATCACGCAGGCGCAGTCGTCGGGCTACGACGACGGCTACGACCCGCAGCTGTGGGGCAGCGGCAGCGACGAAGAAGAAGACTACGCCGACGACGAGTCCGTGCCCGAGAGCATGGGGCTCGGTGATGGTTCCGACGACTACGAAGACGGGCCGGCGTCGTACGGCTTCGTCGGTCGCGGTCGCGACTGCGGCTGCGGCTCCCCGACGCGCACGAGCACCGCGCGTCGAGTGTCGGCGCGACCGGTCGGCGCGGCGAGCTTCGGCACGGGCAGCACCGATCTCGACGTCGGTGCAGACGAGTACGAAGACGGCGCGGAGTATCACCGCCGCAATCCCGACGGACCGGTCGCACCGGGCGAGCCCGAGCCGATGCGCACGGCACCGGTCGCGCAACCGCAGGCCTGGCAGCATGGGCGCGGCTTCGCCGACGACGATCTCGAAGACGGCGTCGACTATCACAGTCGTGAAGGCGTAGGGCAGTCGTTCGGTGCGCCGATGCGCACGCGACC
>DASZPU010001214.1:0-2091 GCA_035550195.1 Nannocystaceae bacterium | reverse complement strand
TCTGCGCACGCAGGCTCGCACCGCGTGTACCAGCGCGCGCACGCAGGACGACGAGTACCGCCGCGCGGCGAGCGTGTGCCTCGACGATGCGCGGCTCGAGCTCGTGGCGCTCGCCGATCGACTCGCGCACGGCGCTCCGATCGCGATGGCCGGCGCACTGCACCACGCGATCGCGCTGCCCGACGTGCTCGGTTGCGCGGACGCGCGACGGCTCGCGCTCGCGCAACCGAGTGCGCGAGCGCCCGAGCGAACGCGCGAAGCTCGTGAGCTCTTCGCGCGGGCACGCGATGCTCAGACCGCGCTCGCGTTCGGTCCCCCGCCCACCGAGCTGGCGACGACGATCGCCACCGCGATCGCCGATGCGGAGCGCAGCACCGCGTTGGCGCTGGCGGACGGCGATCGCGGCCTCGCAGCCGCGGCCGCGATCGTGCACGCGCGACTGCTCGTACGCCGCGGCGAAGGCACGGCCGCCGACGCTGTGCTCCGTCGCGCAGTCGAGCACGCGATCGCGATCGACGATCCCGTGCTGCGGCTGCACGCGATGATCGTGCAGGTGTACGTCATCGGCCTCGATCGCGACCGCGCCGACGAGGCGTATCTGCTCGGCGAGCAGGTCCGCACGCTCATCGATGCGGGCGGCGCCGAGCTCTCGCGCGCGCAGCTCGACAACAACCTCGGCACGGTCGCGGCCCGCGATCGTCGCGATCGCACGAGCGACGCCGAGACGTTCCATCGCGCCGCGCTGGCCGGTTTCGCGGCCCAGCTCGGCGACGGCCATCCCGACACGCTCGCGTCGCGGGTGAACCTCGCATCGGCGCTCGCGCAGGCCAATCGCCCCGACGATGCGCTCGCGGAGCTGCACGTCGCGCTCGCGCCCGCGCTCGCGGTGTGGGGGGAGCAACATCCCAGCACCGCGCGGCTGTTCGGCGTGCTCGGCAACACCGAGTTGCGCGCAGGTCGGCTCGCCGAGGCCGAGTCGTGGATGCGGCGCGCGCTCGCGGTGCAGGAGCGCGCCTTCGGGCCCGACGATGCCGAGGTCGCGTCGGCGCTCTACAACCTCGCGATGGTGCTGCGACGCAATCGCGATCCCGGCGGTGCGATCACGGCGTTGCGACGCGGGCTCGCGATCCGCGAGCGACTCGTCGGACGCGAAGCCGCAGAGCTCATCGCGTGGCTCGTCGCGCTCGGCGAAGCCGAGCTCGAGCACGGCGCACCGGATCGGGCGGAGCCCGAGCTGCGTCGCGCATTGTCGCTGTGCGAGACCGATGGCGCGCCGGCGAAGGACTTCGCGCGCGTGCGTGCTGCGCTCGCGCGCGCCGTGGCACCTCGCGATCGCAACGAGGCGAAGGTGCTCGCGAGCGCGGCCCGTGCGACGTATGTCGAGCTGCGCGACGACGCCGCGCGCGATCGCATGGACGCGCTGCTCGCCGAGCTCGCGCCCTGACCAGCTCAGGGCTCGACGTCGGCGAGCGTGCGTGGGGCGATCTCGAAGCCGTTGTAGGTGTAGCGCAGCGGCCCCGTGACCGCCGAGAACTCGTCGCCCGCGGCGGGGTTCGGCGCGTCGGCACCGAGGAAGAGATCGTCGACGCCGACGCCGACGTCGAGCGTGAACTCGCCGATGCAGCTGTCGGGTTCGTCGACCTCGGGGTTCAATACGCGCACGAGCGCGCTCTCGTACGCGGTCGCGGTCTCGCTGCCGGGCTCGAGATCCATCGGCTGCAACACCACCGGCGGCGGCACGATCGCGCCGCCCTCGAGCGTGACCCCGTAGGGATCGACGAAGATCGCGGTGAACACATAGCGCTCGCCCACGTGGCCGACGACCGTCACGCGCGTGCCGATCGTGAGCTCGGCGGCGGCGCTCGGATCGTCGAACACCAAGGTGATCGCGGAGTACTTGCCGCCCGCGGGCGATTGCGCGAACACCATCGCAGCACCGTCGGGACGCGTGCCGACCGGAGAGGTGATCACGAGATCGGCGACCTCGACGTAGGTGCCCGCGTCCACACCGCCCATGCGCACTTCGAACACCGTCGCGCCGATCGGGATGTCGTCGCCCATGCCATCGAAGGTGTCCTCGGCACCACCGCT
>DASZPU010001213.1:0-2081 GCA_035550195.1 Nannocystaceae bacterium | reverse complement strand
GCTCGATCGCGCGGTCGGGCTCGAGGCCAACGTCGCCGGCACGAGCTTCCTCGCGCCCTCGGATACCGGGAAGCTGCAGTTCGGCAGCAAGCGCGTGCACGTCGTCGCCGATCGCACGCAGCCCGGTGGGCTCGCCACCGTCGCGTGGGACGACGAAGGCGTCGCGAGCTCGCGCTGGGACATCGTCAAGGCCGGCAAGCTCGTCGATTGGCAGACCACGCGCGAGCAAGCCGGATGGATCGGCCAGAGCGCGAGCCACGGCTGCAGCTATGGCCATGGCTACGACGGCGTGCAGTTCCAGCGCATGCCCAACGTCAGCCTGCAGCCGGGCACCGAGGGCTACACCACCGAGGATCTCATCAACGCCACCGAGGACGGCGTGTACATCACCGGGCGGGGATCGTGGTCGATCGATCAGCAGCGCCACAACTTCCAGTTCGGCGGGCAGATGTTCTGGCGCATCCGCAAAGGTCGGCTCACCACGGTGCTGCGCGACGTCGCGTACCAGGCCAACACGCTCGACTTCTGGCGCAGCTGCGACATGCTCGGCGGCGCGGCCACGTATCGACTCGGCGGCGCCATGGGCGACGGCAAGGGCGAGCCCTCGCAGATGAACGCGGTGTCGCACGGCTGTCCGCCGGCGCGCTTCAAGGCCAACGTGCTGCGCACGGGAGGTGACGCGTGAGCGCGTTGACATCGCAAGCGGCGCGCACGTTGTGCAAGCGCGTGCTCGCAGAAGCGAGCTTCGGTGACGTGCGCGTGCACGTGCGCTCGGCACAAAAGGGTGATCTGCGCTTCGGCGCGTCGCGTCCGACGACCGGCGGCGACATCGACACGATCGCGATCACGGTCACCGCGATGCAGGGTGGGCGGCATGCCAGCGTCACCGGCAATCGCACGGATGCGGCGAGCCTGCGCGAGCTGGTGAAGACCGCGGAGACGCTGGCTGCGCTCGCGCCCGTCGATCCCGAGGCGGTCGGTCCGCTCGGGCCGGTGAAGGCGCTGCGCGTCGCGGCCCGCGATGCCAAGGTCGCGGCGATGAGCCCGGCCGCGCGCGCCGAGATCGTCGGCGAAGCGATCGATGCCGGCAAGGCCGCGGGCCTCGAGGTGTCGGGGCACCTGCAACACGCGGATGTGGCCGAGGCGTTCGCGGATCGCAAGGGCTTGTTCGCGTTCCATCCTTCGACGCAGCTCTCGCTCACCGTCACGTGTCGCACGCCCGATGGCACCGGCAGCAGCAAGGGCGGGTTCACGTCCCATGCGCGCGCGGGGTTGTCGGCGAAGGAGCTCGCGACGTCGGTCGCGACGTCGGCGCTGCGCAGCCGCGAGCCCAAGCCGATCGAGCCGGGTCGCTATCGCGTGCTGTTCATGCCCGATGCGGTGGCCGAGCTGCTCGACTTCATGATCGGTGCGATGAACGCTCGCGCGGCCGCGGAGGGGCGCAGCTTCTTCGCGAAGGCGGGTGGGGGCACGAAGCTCGGCGAAGCGGTGTTCGATCCCCGCGTGACGCTGTGGAGCGATCCGGCCGACAAACAGAATCCCGCGTCGCCGCTCGCCGACGACGGACGGCCGCAGCAACGCACGCAGTGGATCGAAGCCGGCGTGGTGAAGTCGCTGCATGCGAATCGCAGCTACGCGCAGATGGCTGGCGTGCCGGCGATTCCGCGGCCGAGCTCGATCCACATGAAGGGCGAGGACCTCTCGCCCGAGGCGTTGCTCGCGAAGCTCGACCGCGGCGTGGTCGTCACGCGGCTCTGGTACAACCGCATGCTCGATCCGAAGCGCATCGTCGCGACCGGTCTCACGCGCGACGGCACGTTCTGGGTCGAGGGCGGCAAGGTCTCGCATCCGGTGAAGAACCTTCGCTTCAACGACAGCCCGATCACGTTGCTCACGAAGCTCGTCGCGCTCGGTCGCCCCGAACGCGCGGGGATGATGGACGATCGCGTGTGGGTGATCCCGCCGCTCGTGGTCGACGGGTTCGCGTTCGAGAGCACCTCTGAGGCTGTCTAAGGTTTCTTTAGACAGGGACTGCGTCCCTACGCTCCTCGCCGTAGTCGAGCCGATGCGGCTCGACTACG
>DASZPU010001212.1:0-3745 GCA_035550195.1 Nannocystaceae bacterium | reverse complement strand
GGACACGCGCACCGAGGTGCTCATCGCCGAGTCGTTGCGACCGGTGACGTTCACCGACGCGAAGCAGTGCGAGGTCGCGAGCGGAGCGTGGAAGTGTCCGTACACCGATCGCACGTTCTCCGATCCGCGCCAGCTCGACGTCGATCACATGGTGCCGCTCGCCGAAGCCCATCGCAGCGGCGGCGCGCGCTGGACCAAGCAGCAGCGCACCGACTACGCCAATGATCTGAGCGACCCCGATCAGCTCGTCGCGGTCTACAAGGGCGCGAATCGATCGAAGGGCGCGAAGACGATCGCGCAGTGGCTGCCCGAAGAGCCCGGCGAGCGCTGCCACTACGTCGAGATGTGGATGCACGTCAAGACGCGCTGGAAGCTGCGCATCGACGAAGCCGAGCACGCCGCGGCCGATCTCTACCTCTCGGTCTGCGCCGCCGGCGGCGTGCCCGAAGCCGGCAAAGCGATCGCCGCACCGCGCGAACGCGAGCACGAAGTGACGGACACGTCGCAGTCGTGTTGTCGCCACTGCAAGAAAGGCAAGCCCTGCGGCGACGCATGCATCGCCGCGGACAAGGTCTGCCGCGCGCCACCGGGCTGCGCCTGTCGATAGTGTTACGATCGATGCGTGGCGGCGTGCCCCGACGAGCACACGTTGCTTCGCTACGCGTCCGGTGAGCTGGGCCCCGCGTGGACGGAGCGACTCGACGCGCACATCGACGGATGCAGCGCATGCACCGAGCTCGTCGCGCACGCGGTACGTGAGCTGGGCGCGCGGCCCAGCGCCGCGGAAGGCGAGGAGTCGGAGCTCGACGAACCCCCGCCGCTCACCAGCTTCGACGCGATGCCCGACGCGATCGATCGCTACGTGCTCCTGCAACGCATCGGCAGCGGTGGCATGGGCACGGTGTGGGCTGCGTTCGATCCCCACCTCGATCGCCGCGTCGCACTGAAGGTGTTGCGCCCGGGCTCGATCGATCGCAACCGCTTCCTCCGCCAGGAAGCGCGCGCGCTCGCAGCCCTCACCCACCCCAACGTCGTGCAGATCTTCGCGGTCGGCAGCTGGTCGCTGGGCGGACGACAGCCGTCGATCTATCTCGTGATGGAGCTGGTCGAAGGCGAGGATCTGCGGCGCTGGTGCGCACGCGGTCGCAGCGACGCCGAGATCCTCGAGGCATTCCGGCAGGCCGGTCGCGGCCTCGCAGCCGCGCACGCAGCCGGGCTCGTGCACCGCGACTTCAAGCCCGACAACGTGCTCATCGATCGCGAAGGCGGACGCGTGCGCGTCACCGACTTCGGGCTCGCGCGCACCGGTCCGCGCGATGCGAGCTCGGCCGACGCGACGCTCACCGCCGGCATCGTCGTCGAAGAGGTGGTCGCGACGCAGGCCGGGGTCGTGATGGGCACGCCGGCGTACATGGCCCCGGAGCAGCGCGACGCTGCCAGCGTCGATGCGCGCGCCGATCAGTACGCGTTCTGCGTGTCGCTGTGGGAAGCGCTCACCGGTGCGCGCCCCGACGACGACGACTTCGACGGGCCACGCAAGCTGCCGCCGCCGCGGCTCCGCAAGGCGCTGCTGTGCGGGCTCGCACGCGATCCCGAGGCGCGCTTCCCCGACATGGATGCGCTCTTGCGGGCGCTGTTCGATCCGCCCCGCTCGCGCGCGAAGCTGGCCGCCGCGTTCGCGCTCTCCGTTCCGGTCGTCGCGCTCGCGTGGACCGGTGCGCACGCGCGCAGCGAGCCGGCACCCGGTGCGGTCACCGTCGCGATCGCGCCCGCGATCGCAGCTCGCATGGCGCTCACCGAAGGCAACGCGCGCCGCGACGCCGGGCGCTACGACGAGGCGCGCGAGCTGCAGATGCGCGCGCACACGATCGCGTCGGCGCAGAACCTCTACTACGTCGCGAGCAACGCGGCGATCCAGCAGGTGTTCCTGATCGGATCGATCGCCGGTGACTACGAAGGTGGCGTCACGTGGGTGCGCCACGCCGAGACCGCGATCGCACGCTTGCCACCGACGGAGCGCCCGCAAGCCGAGGCCGATCTCGCGACCGTGCGCGGGCACCTCTTCGAAGCCGCGGGCCGGCTCGACGACGCGCGCAGCGAATTCGAGACGATGCTCGATCACCTCGATCGCACGCAGCCGCTCGATCACGGCGATCGCGTGCTCACGTTGACCGATCTCGGGCGCATCGAGACCGATCGCGATCCCGAGCTCGCGCTCGCCTACCTCGCATCGGCACTGGAAATCGCGCAGTACCAATTCGGCGAGCACCACAACCGCTTCTCGCTCGTGCTCGCGAACATGGGCGCGCTGCACGAGCACCGCGGCGACATCGAGCTGGCCGCGGAGATCGCCGAGCGCGTGCTCGCGATCGAAGAGGGCGAGAACGGCCCCGAGCACCCCGACGTCGCGCGGGCCTCGTACAACCTCGCGGTGTTGCTCGACGCGCTCGGCGACGACGTGGCCGCGGAATCCGGCTATCGCCGCGCGTTGACGATGTGGGAAGCGGCGCTCGGCTCCGATCATCCACTGGTCGCGCGCTGCTACGACAACCTCGGCGGGCTGTTCTACGAGGCCGGCGATCTCGACGGTGGCGAGCGCGAGTACAACCGCGCGATGGTGCTGTACGAGCATCGGCTCGGGCCCGACGACGAAGCGCTCATCACTCCGTTGTCGGGGCTCACGGAGATCGCGATCCTGCGCGAGCAAGGTGCGCGCGCCGTCGAGCTGTCCGAGCGCGCGCTCGCGCTGGCGGCGAAGCGATCGTCGGAGTACCGCGCGAGCATGACGTTCCGCGCTGCGCGTGCGCTGTGGGCCGCGGGCCGACGTGACGAGGCGTTCACCTCCGCGAAGCTGGCGATCGACCAGTCGCGCGCGAACGACGATCCGATGGAAGAGGCCGGCGACTACGTGCCGCAGATCGAGAGCTGGCTCGCGGGGCCCGAGGGCTGGCGCTGGCCGGACGGCGCGTGACCGCGACCTGGTAGATTCGATAGTGGCGAGCTGTCGGCCGCCGTCGATGAGCAGCGAGGAGCACGACGAGGTCGCGACGGTCGTCGAGGCGGGCCCCGACTCGGTGCCGATGCACGGCGACGCGGCCGGGCTCGAGTCGCGGGTGTTGCTCGCGCGCGCGCGCGGTCGACTGCTCGGTTGGAGCGACGAGCCCACCAAGGTCGGGCGCTACCGCGTGCTCGAGCGCATCGGCACCGGCGGCATGGGTGTGATCTTCGCCGCGCAGGACGACGAGCTCGATCGCCCGGTCGCGATCAAGATCCTCCGCTCCGACGTCGGCCTCGGCAGCGCGGGACGACAACGACTCCTGCGCGAGGCGCAGGCGATCGCACGGCTGTCGCATCCCAACATCGTGCACGTGTACGAGGTCGGTCAGGACGAGGGCCAGGTCTATCTCGCGATGGAGCTCGTGCGCGGGCCGACGCTGCGCCGTTGGTGCGCCGAGGCGAAGCCACCGTGGGCCGACATCGTCGCGATGTTCGCGAAGATCGGCGAAGGCCTCGCGGCGGCACACACCGCCGGCATCGTGCACCGCGACTTCAAGCCCGACAACGCGCTGGTCGGCGACGACGGACGTCCGCGCGTGATCGACTTCGGGCTCGCACGCCCGCGCGCCGATGCGGGACCGACCGGTGAGAACCAAGTCGTGCCCGCGAGCGAGTCGGGCTCGCTCGCGAGCGCGCGGCTGCGCGAGCTCGATGTCACCGTGAGCGGCACCGTCGTGGGCACGCCCGC
>DASZPU010001211.1:0-24589 GCA_035550195.1 Nannocystaceae bacterium | reverse complement strand
CGCTCGACGGCCGCATCCCGCTGCGACCGGAACGAATGCGCGGACTCTAAGGGCGGGTGTCGAACAGTCGACCGCCGTGGGTGTCGATCGGCTTGGGGTGACGGATCTTGTAGTGATGCTTGCCGATCGGCTCGGCGGGCGGGAGATGGTTGGGCTTGATCGCCGGCTCCGCAGGTCGGCCGGTCGCGAGCGCACGCAGGGCGCGCAGCGCATCGGTGGTGGTGAACACGCCGAGCACCTCGTCGCGATCGACGATCACCGCACAGCCATAGCGATGCTGCTCCATCGCGAGCGCGACGTCGGCGATCGGCGTGGTGGCAGCACACGCGTAGGGATCCTTGCTCATCGCGTCGGCGACGGTGAGCTTCTTCGAGTCGCCGCCGGGCAAGCCCAGCGCGACTGCGACATCGCGGGTGGAGAGCACGCCGACCATGCGGCCGTCCTCGACCACCACGAGGTGGCGGATGTTGTCGATCTCCATGCGCTGCTGGGCATCGGAGAGCAGCAGACCGCGATCGGCCGTCGCGGGCTCCGCGGTCATGTATTGCGCGACAGTGGGTTGCGTTGCGGTCATGCCGGCACTGTGGCGCGCAACCATGCGCCCACCCAGCGCAGACCCGGCGCACGCGCTGCTCGGGCGCCGCAGGCTTTGCGCGCGCCCGAGCGAGCCGCTCGCGCGAAGCTCTCGGGGTGATGGCGATGCTCCGCTCCACCCCCGACCTCGCGCGCGCCGTGCAGCACCTGCGCGAGGACCACGAAGCGTTCGAGCACCGCTTCGACGATCTCTGCGCGCGCGCACGCACCGACGACTGGCGCTACCTCGACGAGGTGTGGGACGCGTTCGTCGACGACATCGACGATCACTTCGCGTTCGAAGAAGAGGTGCTGTTCCCGGTGCTCGCCGAGAAGGGGCCCGACGATCGCGTGTTGGTCGAGCGTCTGCTCGCGCAGCACACCGAGGTGCGCGGCACGCTGCAGCAGCTCGGTGTGCAGATCCAGCTGCACGAAATCCGCGCCGAGACGATCGATCGCCTCGTCACCCTGCTCCGCGAGCACGCGGCCCTGGAGCGCGAGCGCCTGTACAGCTGGGCCGAGCCGACGCAGCGCGCTTCGTGACGAGCGGCGTCGCGCTCCGACGCGTGCGCGCTATGCTGCACGGGTGATCGCTGCCGCTGCGGTGCTGCTCGCGGCCTCGCTGCAGTGGCGTGCACCCGCGGAGTGTCCCGACGCCGCGCATGTCGAGGCGCGTGCGCGCGCGCTCGCGATCGATCCCGCCGCGGTGTTCGACGCCCACGCGGAGATCACCCGCGAGCCGAGCGGCGAGTATCGGCTCGTGCTCGCGATCGGCGATCGCGTGGAGCACCACGCCGCGCGCGACTGCGAGGTGCTCGCCGAGCTCACCGCGTTGGTGGTCGCGGTCGCGACGGATCCGGTCGCGGTCGCCACGGTCGTGCCGGAAGCGATCGCACCCACGGTGGGCACGACGACGCCGGCGATCGCAGCACCGCTCGCGCCCTCGTCCAGTCCCCCGCGCACCGCCACGACGCGACGCAAGCGATCACCGTGGGTCACCGTGCTCGCGACGCACGGGATCGCGGGCGTGGCCGAGCTGCCGCGCATCGATGCGGGCCTCGATCTCGCGCTGTCGATCGAGCGCCCGCGCTTCGCCGTGCAAGCGCGCGGCGCATGGTTGTTCGCACGACGCACCGCGATTCCCGGCCTGCCTGCGCGCGCGCAGCTCTCCGCAGGCAACGGATCGCTGCGTGCGTGCGCGGTGTGGAATCGCCGCGCGCTCGCGCTGCTCGGCTGCGGCGGCATCGAGCTGGGAGCGATCGTCGCGAGCTCGCTCGACGTCCGGCGGCCGGACACCGTCACGTCGTTGTGGGTCGCGGCCTTCGGCTCGGCGAGCTTGCGCGGATGGCTGCACCCGCGCGTCGCGCTCGAGCTCGGCGCGGACCTACTGTTCGCGTTGCGACGCCCACGGTTCGTGCTGCGCGACGACGAGAACGCGATCGTCTCCGCGGGTGTCGGCGGCATCCGCGGCTGGGCGGGCATCGCGGTGCGCCTCGCCCCGCGCCCCTGATCCGCAGGGGTGTTCGTCAGACCGGCCGCGAGCGGAGACAATGCGATCCGGACCCGTGGATCACCCTGCAGCGAGGCGCCGGCCGGCATGGCGCGAATTCGAGGCGTTCTACCGCGACCAGTTCGGCGTCGCGTGGCGAGCGTTGGCGCGGCTCGGCGTGCCGCTGCGTGATTGCGAGGACGCGGCGCAGGAAGTGTTCGTCACGGCGCATCGTCGCTGGTCCACCGTGCGCGAGCCGCAGCGGCGACGCGCGTGGTTGCTCGGCATCGCGCGACGCATCGCGTGGCGACATCGTCGTGGCGACGATCGCCGCGCGCGACGGCTCGAGATGGTCGCTGCGGTCGCACTGCCCGCGATGCCGCTCGAGCAAGAGCTGCAGCGACGCGAGGCCTGGCGTGCGGTCGTGGAATTCCTCGACGGGCTCGACGACGACAAGCGCGAGGCGTTCGTGCTCGGCGAGCTCGAAGAGTTGCCGCGACCCGAGCTCGCGGCCGCGTTGGGCGTGCAGCCGAGCACCGCGTACTCGCGCTTGCAGGCGGCGCGGCGACTCTTCGTCGAGCACTTCGCGGCGCTCGACGACGACGCGTGCGCGCGCATGCTGACCCACGGCGTGCCGGAGGATCCCGATGCGCGGACGATCGCGCGCGGCTGGACAGCGATCGCACCGCTGGTCGCAGTGAAGCTGCCCGCGAGCGTCGCGACTTCGTTGCTGGTGAAGGTGGTCGCCGCGACGGCGATCGCGGGCGGCACGGTGGCAGTCGTCTCGAATCGCGCGAGCGATCCCCCAACGGTCGCGACCGCGGCGACGCAGCCGATCCGTGCGGAGCGAGTCGAGCCGAGCGTACCGCCGGCGATTCCCCCGCTCGTGCAACCCAGCGCGCCATCGAGCCTGCCGCCCGTCGCACCGATCGTCGCGCCCGCGAAGCCGACGCCGCGCCGCGCGATCCCGACGCCGCCGACGATCGCCGCCGACGATCCGCGCGCCGCAGAGGTCGCGTTGCTCAGCAGCGCGCGCGAGGCCGCGATCGCGGGTGATGTCGCAGGCGCGCGCCGCAAGCTCGACGAGCACCGCCGCCGCTTCGGTGACGACGGCAGCCTGGTCGCGCTGCGTCGTGACCTCGAACGCAGCCTCGACGACGTCGCGATCGTCAGCTCGTCCGCGAGCGGAGACAACCACTCGCAGGAGCCATGATGACGATGCGAGCTTCGTTGGGGGTTGCGACGATCCTGTGCGCGTGTGCGGTCGATCCGAAGGCGTTCGGTGCGACCGCGGAGTCCAGTGACACATCCGCCGAGGAGACCGGCGAGTGCACGGACGATTGTGCAATCGCGTTGGAGTGGGAGCTTGCGCTCTCCGGCGCACCGTTGCGCGGTGCGATCGAGAACACCGGGAGCCTGCTCTACACCGAGCACGACTTCGAGAACGGTCGGATCTGGCTCACCCGCATCGGAAGCGACGGCAACGACAAGGAGGTCGTCGGCGAGATCGGCCCACTGGTGAGCTCGTTCACCGCGTGCGGCGACGTGATCGCCACGACCGATGTCATGGGCGGTGGCTACCGCATGGAGCGGCTCATCGATGGCGAGCCCGATCCGACGTGGATGACCGCGACCACGGCGCACGAAGGGGGCTGGCCCGCCCAGATGGTCTGCGCCGACGACGGTACGATTCGCATCGTCGGCAACGACGTCGTCGACGGCGCGTCGACGATCTACCTCGACGCCATCGACACCGGTGAGCTCGTCGCGACCTGGTCGCGGCCGGTCGCAGACGTGGACGAGGTCGCGTTGCTCGGCGACAGCATGCCGGTGTCCGCGAGCGCCGACATCCTCGTGTGGGCCTACACCAACGACTACGAGGCCGACCTCCGCACGGCGGAGGTCATCCGGCTCGGGCCCGATCTCGTCGAGCTCGAGACGACGCCGCTCGATCTCGGTCACGACCACGTGATGCCGCCGGTCCCGAGCGGCGACGGTTGGTTGCTCGTGGGTCGCAGCGACTCGGGTGCGTGGCTGCAGCGACTCGATGCGAGCTTCGCTCCTCGAGGCGCGAGGATCGTCGACTCGGCGGCGCCGATCGGCGCGGTCTCGCGTATCCGCAGCTTGTCCGACGGCGGGATCGTGTTGGCGATCTCGGATGAAGACGACTTCACGCATCCACAGCTGCGACGCTACGACGCCGCGGGCGGCTTCGTTGCATCGGCATCGCTCGGTGCGCTCGCCGAGCACACCGAAGGCACCACGGTCACTGCGTTGCTGCGCGACGGCAACGGCGTGATCGTGCTCGGCATCGACCAGATCCCCGCAGGCGACGGCGTGAACCACATCCTGCGCGGTTGGTTGCGCAGCTACTCGTTCGACTGACGCAGCGTGCCCGCCAACACTTCCTCGATCACGCCGATCAGCGCGTCGACGTCGACCGGCTTGGTGAGGTAGCGGAACAGCCCGGCTTCTTCGGCGCGCTTGCGATCGCGCGGCATCGCGGCGGCCGACAAACCGATCACCGGGATGTCGCGCGTCTCCGGCCACTCGCGCAGCTTGCGGGTGGCATCGAAGCCGCTCATGCCCGGCAGATTGATGTCCATGATGACGATGTCGGGCTGCGTGCGGCGCACGAGCTCGATGCCGATCTCCGCGTTCACGGCCGTGAGCAGCTCGACGCGATCGAACTCGCTGAGCAGCTGTTCCATGAACGCGACGTTCGCGGGATTGTCCTCGACGTACACGACGGTGATGCGCGGCTGGTCCGCGTCGCGCAACGACTCGCCACCCGCGTCGTCGCGCGGCACGGCGGCGAGCGAGGCCTCGCCACCCGACGCCGAGGGCAGCTCGACCCAGAACTCCGAGCCCTTGCCTTCCTCGCTGTGGAACCCGACCTCGCCCTCCATCAGCTCGGCGAGCCGCTTCGTGATCGCGAGCCCGATGCCGGTGCCTTCGATCGGACCCGTCTCCTGGCCCGCACGCTGGAACGGCTGGAAGAGTCGACCATGCTTGTCGGCCGCGATGCCGATGCCGTCGTCGGTCACCGTGAGCCGCACGTGACGAGGACCCGACGTGCTCGCACGGAACGTCACGGTGCCGCCTTGCTTGCCGTACTTGATCGCGTTCGATCCGTAGTTCATCAGGATCTGCGTCACGCGCGTGCGATCCGCGGTGATCTCTCGCGCGTCGGCGGGCACCGGCTCGACCACCAGCTTGGTGTTGTTGCGGCTCGCGAGCGGCTCGAGTGCGATCTCGACCTCCTTCATCACCTCGGGCACGAGCACGGGCTCGGGCGAGATCGTGACGCCGCCCGCCTCGATCCGCGACAGATCGAGCACATCGTCGATGAGCCGCAACAGGTGCTCGCCGCCCTTGATGACGTGATCGAGCATCGTGCGCTGGCGTTCGTCGAGCGGCTGCTTCTTGTCGCGTCGCAAGAGCTGCGCGAAGCCCAGCACCGCATTGAGCGGCGTGCGCAGCTCGTGGCTCATCGACGACAAGAACTCGCTCTTCGCCGTGCTCGCGGCTTCGGCGAGCATCGTCATCTTGCGCAGCTCTTCTTCGCGGCGCACGTCTTCGGTGAGATCCAACGCGAGCACCACGGTGCCGCCCTCGGGCGTGCGCCGCTCCGAGATGCGCAGGCTCCGTCCACTGGTGGTCGTGAGCTCGAGCGGCGCATCGGGGCGGCGATGGTGCGCGACGATACGCTCGCGGAGCTCCCGCGCGGGCTCGCCGCGGTGGTCGAGCGCGCCCAACATCGCATCGAGGACGTCGTCGTAGCTGCGACCGGTGACCGTGCCGTGCAGCTCGGCGATGAACCGATCACGATACGTGCTGTTGCACAGCACGAGCCGGTCCTCCGCGTCGAAGAGTGCGAACGCATCCTCGATGCTCTCGACCGCGCTGCGCAGGTGGTCGGCATTGCGGCGCGCGCCGGCCTCGAGGTGCTTGCGGGCCGAGATGTCGCGGATGATGCTCGACACCAACAGCCCGCCTTCGGTGCGCAACGGGCTCAGGCTGATCTCGACCGGGAACTCGCTGCCGTTGCGGTGCCGTGCGAGCAGATCGCGACCGGTGCCCATCGGACGCGAGCTCGGCGCAGCGAGGTAGCGGTCGCGGTCGTGGACGTGATGGCCACGCAGCCGCATCGGCACGAGCACCTCGATCGGCTGGCCCGCCAGCTCCTCCGGCGAGTAGCCGAAGATGTCCTCGGTCTTGCGATTCGCGAACTCGATCACGCCCTGCTCGTTGACCACCACGATCGCATCCGGCGCGGCATCGAAGAGCTCGGCGAAGTTCTGATTGCTGAGCTTGCGCGGCTCCATCATCGTGCTTGTCCGTCCGGTAGGAAGATGCAGAACGCAGCGCCGGGCGCCGCATCCTCGACGTGGATGCGACCGCCGTGGGCGAGCACCGCGTGCTTGCAGAACGCGAGCCCGAGCCCGCGACTCGTACGGCTCGCGCCGCTGTCGCCTTCGAGCTGCACGAAGCGATCGAACACCTTCTCGCGCGCCTCGGGCGGAATGCCGATGCCCGCATCTGCGACGCGCAGCTCGACGCCGCCCGCCACCGCGCGCGCGAGCAACCGCACCGACGTGGACGACGGTGCGTGACGGATCGCGTTCTCGACCAGGTTCTCGAGCACGCGGAGCAGCAGATCGGGATCGGCGCTGACCGTGTGCACGTCGAGCGCCGATTCCAGCGTCACCTCGGCATCGCGCGCGCGCAGCTCGAGCGCGCCGAGCACGTCGGCCGCGAGCCGGTCGAGATCGACCGCGGTCTTCACCGGCGCGAGCCGACCTTCCTCGCTCTTCGCGATGTCGAGCAGGTTGAGGATGAGCCGCAGCTGCACCCGCGCTTCGTCCCGGATGCGTGCGAGCGGCGCGCGTGCGCGCTCGGGCAGATCGGGGATCCGCGCGAGGAGCTGCGCCTGCAGATCCATCGAGTTCACCGGATTCTTCAGATCGTGCACGACGAACGCGATGAGCTGCTCCTTCTGCAGCTGCATGCGCAAGAGATCGTCGCGCTGGCGCCGGATGAGCGCCCAGTGCTCGCGCAGCTCGCTGCCCATGCGCCGCAGCTTGACCGCCGCTTGCACGCGCAACGCGAGCTCGGTGGGCCGCACCGGCTTGGTGAGGAAGTCGTCGGCGCCGGTGCGCTGCGCGGTGTCGAAGGTGTCGAGATCGCGTTGCGCGGTGAGGAAGATGATCGGGATGTCGGTATCGAGCGCACGCATGCGGCGACACGCTTCGAAGCCGTCGACCCCGGGCATGCGCACGTCGAGCAACACGCAATCGGGACGCTCGCGCTCGAACATCGCGACGCCTTCTTCGCCGCCGGTCGCGAGCAGCACGCGATAGTTCTCCTCGGTGAGGATGGCCTCGGCCAACGCGCGGTTCTCCGCGTTGTCGTCGACCACGAGCACCGTCGCGACTGGCGTGTCCATGCTAGGCCTGCGCGCACGCAGCATAGGCGCCCGCGTGCGCTTCGTTCAAGGGAGCGTGGGCACCCTTCGCAGCTGCAGCGACCAGTCGCGCACATCGAGTGCGATCCAAGGGTCGAGGTTCTGCGATTCCAACGCGGCGTGCTCGCGCAGCAGGTCCAGCAGCAGCTCCTGCGTGACCGGACGCATGTGACGGCGGCGGATCTGGCGGGACGTCTCGGTGATGAGCTGCCGCAGCGCGGCGTGTTCCTCGACGAGCTGCTTCACCAACGCACGTGCCGCGGGCCCTTGTTCGGCGTACGCCGGGAGCAGCACCTCTTCTTCGAGCCGACAGCGATCGTCGACGCTGGCCACGAAGTGCGGCCACTCGTGCGCGAGCACCGACCACTCCTGCGCACGCGCATGCCCGCACAGCGCGTCGAAGCGCTGGATCAGCTCGACGTACGCGTCCGCCAGTGCGCCGAGCGGGCGGTGTTGAGCGTCCTCCACGATCCCAACGTGCGGTAGTCACGACATCGCCGCGAACGAAAAATCTGCGGTTCAGTCGTGCGCCTCGTGGGGCTCGCCGTCGCCACCGGAGCCCCCGGGCGTCTCACCGCGATACTCCGCGAGCCGATACTGGATCTTGCGCGGCGAGATGCCGAGGATCTCCGCAGCCTTGCTGGTGCTACCGCGCACGTGCTCGAGCGTGCGCAGGATCGCGAACTTCTCGAGCTCCGCCATCGTCGTCCCGGGAATGTGCGGCAGCTCCTCGCCGGTGCGCTCGTGCTGCATGATCTCCTTGGGCAGGTGACGCGGCTCGATCTCGCGGCCCTGACACATCACCACCGCGCGCTCGATGCAGTTCTCGAGCTGGCGTACGTTGCCCGGCCAGTCGGCGGCGAGCAGCACCCGCAGCGCGCGATCGGAGAAGCCGCGGATGATCTTGCGCGAGCGCGCGGCATGACGATCGAGGAAGTGACGCGCGAGCGCAGGCACGTCCTCGCGACGCTGGGCGAGCGGCGGCGCATGCAAGCTGATCACGTTGAGGCGATAGAACAGATCCTCGCGGAAGCGGCCCTCGCGGACTTCCTTGTAGAGATCCTTGTGCGTGGCTGCGACCACCCGCACGTCGACGCGAATGGTCTCGTCGCCGCCGACGCGCTCGAGCTCGCGCTCCTGCAGCACGCGCAACAGCTTCACCTGCGTCGCGGGCGGGATGTCGCCGACCTCGTCGAGGAACAGCGTGCCGCCGTCGGCCTTCACGAAGCGACCGTCGCGACGCGCGGTGGCACCGGTGAACGCACCCTTCTCGTGACCGAAGAGCTCGCTCTCGAGCACGCCTTCCGCGAGCGCACCGCAGTGCACCGGCACGAACGGCCCCGACGCGCGGCGGCTCCACGCATGCAACGCGCGCGCGATGAGCTCCTTGCCGGTGCCGCTCTCGCCGAGCACCAGCACCGACGCATCGGAATCGGCGACCTGACGCACGAGCCCGAGCAATTCCTTGCTGACCTTCGACGGGCCGATCCAATCGATGCCGGGCGCGATCGACTCGCCCGCGAGCGCGGTCTTGAGCCGGGCGTTCTCGCGGCGCAGCTCGCAGCTGCCGAGCACACGACGTACCACCAGCAGCAGCTCGTCGAAGTTGATCGGCTTGGTGAGATAGTGATCCGCACCGAGCTGCATCGCCGCGACGGCCTTCTCCACCGACGCGTTCGCGGTCATCACGATCACGCCGACGTCTTCGCTGCGCTCGCGCATCTTCTTCATCAGCTCGATGCCGTCCATGCCCGGCATCATCACGTCGGTGATGAGCATGTCGGGCGTCCAGTCGTCGAGCTGACCGAGCGCCTTGAAACCGTCGGCGGCGGATCGCACCGCGAAGCCCTCGCTGCGCAGCAGCTCCACGAGCGCGGAACGGGCGGCGTGGTCGTCGTCGACCACGAGCAGGTTGGCGGCGGGGGCGGTGTCGGGCTCGGCCATGAACGTCATTCTTGCACCGCCGCGCCGCCGCGCCCGTCGACCTGCGCGCAGTTCTTGCGCCCGACCGGGGGTACGCAGGAGTTGCGCGGGCCCGGCGTGGGCCGCGGTCGCATGGTCCCAACATGCCGACCGCCCCGATCGCCCTCGTACGCGAGTTCATGACCACGTGCCCGCACACCATCGAGGGCAACGCCATGCTCTCGGTGGCGCGCGAGAAGATGATCGCGCTGAAGGCTCGTCACCTGCCGGTGGTGTTCGACGGACGGCTCATCGGGATCCTGAGCGATCGCGACGTCGAGCTGTGCGAGTCGTTGCTCGTCGACACGCCCGAGCGCAGCGATCTGCCGACGGTGAAGGAAGCGATGACGGACATGGTCTTCACCTGCGGTCCCGATGCGCACCTGCATGCGGTCGCGACCGCGATGGCCGAGCAGCGCATCGGCAGCGCGGTGATCGTGGATCCCGATCACCCCACCAAGATCGTCGGCGTGTTCACCACCACCGATGCACTGCGCGCGCTCGCGAAGTACGCTCCGCAGGAGTGACGATGCCGACGCTCACGTTCCTGGGCGGCACCGACACGGTCACCGGCTCGAAGGCGCTGCTCGAGCACGAGGGCGTGCGCGTGCTCGTCGACTGCGGGCTCTTCCAGGGCTTGAAGGATCTGCGGCTGCGCAACTGGTCGCCACTGCCGATCGATGCGCGCTCGATCGACGCGGTGGTGCTGACGCACGCGCACATCGATCACAGCGGATACCTCCCGGCCTTGTGTCGCGACGGTTTCGCAGGGCCGGTGTTCTGCAGCGCGGGCACACGCGATCTCTTGCAGGTGCTGTTGCCCGACTCGGGCCATCTGCAAGAAGAGCAAGCCCGCCACGCGAACCTACGCGGCTGGTCGCGCCATCACCCCGCGCTGCCGCTGTACACCCGTCGCGAGGCCGAGCTGTGTCTGCCGCGACTGCGACCGATCGCGTTCGGCGAGCGCTTCACCGTCGCGCGCGGCATCACGGCGCAGCTTGCTCGCGCGGGTCACATCATCGGCGCAGCGAGCGTGCGACTCGAGCTCGGCGGCCACGCGATCACGTTCAGCGGCGACATCGGTCGCCCGAACGATCCACTGATGCGCGCGCCCGAGCTGCTCGCGCCCACCGACACGCTGGTGGTCGAGTCGACCTACGGCGATCGCCGTCATCCTGCGACCGACGTCGTCGAAGATCTCGCGCGCGTGCTCGACGACACCTGGGCACGCGGTGGCGCGGTGATCGTGCCGGCGTTCGCGGTCGGACGCGCACAGCACCTCTTGCACGCGGTCGCGCAGCTGCGTCGCACCGGCCGCATGCGCGACGTGCCGGTGTACCTCGACAGCCCGATGGCGATCGCGGCCACGCGGATCTTCCGCGAGAACGCCGGCGATCACCGGCTCGACCCCGAAGCGTGCCGCGAGATGTGCGAGGCCGCGACCTACACGAGCACGCCCGAGCAATCGATGGCGATCGATGCGAGCGGTGGCCCGATGCTGGTGGTGTCGGCGAGCGGCATGGCCACCGGTGGACGCGTGCTGCACCACCTGAAGCGCTTCCTGCCCGATCCCCGCAACACCGTGCTGCTGGTCGGCTTCCAGAGCGCGGGCACGCGCGGGCGTGCGCTGCAAGACGGCGTCGACGAGCTGAAGATCCACGGCGACTACGTGAAGGTCGGCGCGCGCGTCGTGATGATCGAAGGCTTGAGCGCGCACGCGGACTGGGCCGAGATCATCGAGTGGCTGGCCGCCAGCGCGATCGCACCGACGCGGGTGTTCGTGAACCACGGTGAGCCCGCGGCTGCGGATGCGCTGCGCCGGCGCTTGACCGATCGCTTTGGTTGGTCGGTCACGCTGCCGCACAGCGATCGCCCGTTCGCGCTCGCGCCCGCGTGAGCGTCATCCGAGCTCGCGCAGCGTGTCGCGTAGCGCGGCGACGCAGCGCTCGTTCTCGTGGCCGGTGCCGACGCTGATGCGCAGGCAGTCGCGCATGATTCCGGGGCGCGATACGTCCTTCACGAGCACGCCGCGACGCAGCATGCCGGCGAACACCACGTGTGCGTCGAATGGCACGCGCACGAGCAGGAAGCTCGCGGCGCTGGGGATCACGCGCACGCCGGGGATGGCCGCGAGCTCCGCCTCGAGCACGCGTCGCCAACCGACGACCGCGCCGACGTGCGCGTCGAGGCGCTCGGGATGCGCGAGCACGCTGCACCCGAGCGCGACCGAGATCGCGTTCACGTTCCACGGCAAACGCACCTTGTCGAGCTCGCGGATCGCATCGCGCGGGCCGATGAGCGCGCCGATGCGTAGACCGGCGTAGCCGAGCTTCGACAGCGTGCGCAGCACGAACAATCCCGGCACGTGCTCGATCTGCGGCACGAGGGTCGTGCCGGCGTAGTCCGCGTACGCCTCGTCGACGACGAAGATGCCGTCGAGCTTTCGTGCGAGTCGCAGGAGCGTCGCGGGATCGAAGGGCTTGCCGGTGGGGTTGTTGGGCGACGCGAAGATCGCGAGTGCTGGTCGACGGAGATCGATCAGCGTCTCGGTGTCACGCACGTCGAGCTCGAAGTCGGCATCGAGCGGCATGGCCAGCCGCTCCGCACCGTGCGTGCGCGCGATCGTGTCGTAGTACGCGAACGACGGATCGGGGTAGAGCATCCCCGCCCCGCTGCCCAGCGCGGTGAGGAGGATGCCGATGAGCTCGATCGAGCCGTTGCCGACCAGCACCTGCTCGGGCGCGACCTCGTGCCGGCGCGCGAACGCTTCGCGCAGCGAACGGGCATCGATCTCGGGATAGCGATGCAGCGGCAGCGCGGCGAGCTGCGCCGCGTACTCGCGCAGCTCGCCGGGACCGGGCGCGACCGGCAGCTCGTTGCAATCGAGCCGCACGAGATCCGGACGGCTCGCGTAGTCGAACGGTGTCGGCACTTCGACGTGCGCGAGCGCGAGGGGCAATCGATCGCGCCAGCTCACGCTCCACCTTGCCAGCGGATGATCGCGCCCGCGGTGTAGTCGCCCGCGTGGGCGAAGCCGCCGAGCGCGAGCAAGTCGCCGCGCGCCAGCTTGCCGTGGAGGAGCGCGTCTTCGATGCCGATCGGCAGCGCGGCTCCGAACAGGTTGCCGTAGGTGTCGAAGGTGTCGTGATGCTTCGCGGGCGGCAGCTCGAGCGCCTCTCGCCAGTTGCGTAAGAAGATCGGATTGGGCTGGTTGGTGACCAGCAGATCGATGTCGTGCACGCCGATGCCCGCCACAGCGCACGCTTCGCGCACGATCTCCGGGACCATGCGATTGCCGCGCTCGATGATCGCGGCGACACGTTGCTCGGTGAAGCCGATGCCGATCGAGCTCGTGCCCGGCTGCCAGTAGTGACGTCCATCGTCGGCGGCCGCGCCCATGTCGGCCGCGTTCTCGCCGTGGCAGCGATGCACGAGGCCGAGGATCGGCGACGCACTGCTGCGCGCCACCCACCCGACACCGCAGCCGTCGCCGGGCACGGGTGATTGCGAGCGCGTGCGCAGCCCCGGCTGCGCGAACACGCGGCCGGCCGCGTTCTGCACGTTGCACAAGAGCGCACCCCCGCGACCGAGCAAGCGCCGCGCGAGATCCATCATCACCACGAACGCGACGCATCCGGTGTTGTGCAGGTCGACGACGTAGGCCGGCTTCGCGCCGATGCGATGGGCCACCTCGGCACCGCAGCCCGTGAACGCTTGATCGGGAATCGCGACATTGGTGAAGATCACCTCGATGTCGCGCGCGGGCACGAGCCCTTGCTGATCGATCAAGCGCCGGGCTGCACGCTCGATCATGTCGACCGCCGACTCGTCGCCGACGTGCCGCCGCGTGGTCGGTGCGGTGAACATTCCGCGGCGCCCGCCTGCGCCGGCCGCGAAGAAGTCGTTGCGCACGATCCGTTCCGGCAGGTGGCTCGCGACTCCGAGTAGGCTGAACGTTTCCATGCGGCTACTCCTCCACGAGCTGCGGGCCGATCGGCAGGCCGTTGCGATGACGGTGCTCGAGGATCGCTTTCAGGTTCGCGAGCTCGATCGTGTGGCCCGCGTAGAACAGCGGCCACCAATCACCGACCCACGCGCGCCCGCGATCACTGCACAGCTGCGGGAACGGATTCTCGGCGTAGTACGGATGGCGACAGTTGGTCCAGATGACGACCGTGCCGCTGCGCTTCAGCACGGTCTCGGCCGGCACGATGCGATTGAGGTAGATCATCCACAGCTCGTCGCCCTGGTCCCACGCGCAGTGGTAGTCGACGGTGCCCGCGGCCGCGTTCGCGACGGTGCGACAGAAGATCGGCGTGTCGCTGGCATCGACGCCGCGCAACACACCGTCGCGGTCCGTCGCACGCAGCTCGCGGACGCTGTAGGTCCACTCGATCAAGCTGTAGGGATCCGCCATGTATGCGAACACCTGCGCCAGCGGACACTCGATGTGCGCGTGGATCGTGCAGTAGTCGCCGTAGACCTGCGCGTGCGGGTAGACCGTGTGCGTGAGCTCGGTGATGTGCTCGCCGAGCTGCTCGCGGGTGAACTGCTCGCAGCGGACGAGCCCGGCGATTCCGGCGAGCCCGCGCGGATCAATCGTCTTCACGCGCGGCTCCCCTCGCGACGGTGGCGAGCCCCGGGCTCAGCTGTTCGAACTGCTGGAACGGCGGCACTTCGACCGCAGGCAGCTGCGCGCAGACGACGGCCGGCCCGGGGCACGTCGCGGCGCGCTGCAACGCACGCTCGAGCGCGTCGATGTCGGTGCAGTCGATGGCGCTCATGCGCGGGAACATCGCGGCGAGGCCGGTGCCGATGCGCGAGCGATGGAAGTCGTTGTAGCCCGCGTCGGTGTGCAAGAGCAGGCGCTCGCGCACGAGACACATGCCGTGCGCGCGGTTGTCGAGGATGACGTAGGTGATCGGCAGCGCGTGCTCGACTGCGGTGTGGAGCTCGAGCCCGTGCATGAAGAACGCGCCGTCGCCCGCGACCACGGTGCAGCGTCGACCGCTCGCGAATGCGGCACCGATCGCTGCGCCGAAGCACCAGCCCATGCCGGCCATCCCCATCGCGAGCAGCCAGCGTGCGTCGCGAGGGATCGCGAGGTGGTGGGCCGCGCTCGCGCCCGTGCTGCCGGCATCCACCAGCACGACGCCGTCGGATGGCAGCGTGCGCGCGACGGCGGCGAGCACCGCGGCGGTATCGAAGGTGTCGTGCGCACGCTCGTCGGCGCGCGGCGGCACCGTGCGCGGCTGCACCTGCGGGAGCACTTCGGCGAGCGCGCGCAGGCATGCGTTCGGGTCGCTGCCGACGTGCAGCGACTCGCGCGCGACGACGTGGGGTGGCTCGTCGCCGATCCACGCGATCGGGCGCTCGCGCAGCGCAGCTTCGAGACCTTGGCGCGCGAGGATCGGCATGCGCGTGCCGACCAGCAAGCACGCGCGCGCCTCGGCCAACCCGCGCAGCACCGCGTCGTGCCCCATCGCACCGGCCACGCCGAGAAATCGCGGGTCGTGGTTGTCGAATGCGTCGCGCGCATCGGGGGTCACGGCCACACGCGCATCGATACGCGCGACCAGCCGCGCGAGGCGATCGCGGGCGCCGCTGCGTACGACCTGGTCGCCGGCGATCACGAGGCAGCGATCGCCGCCGAGCAGTGCGGCCGCGCGCGCGATCGCGGCATCGTCGGCCGGCGCATCCACGCTGCGAGCGGGCTCGATCCGCGCGCTGCAGATCGCCTGCTGTACGTCCTTCGCGATCAGCAACACCGCCGGCCCGCGCTGCGCGAGCGCGGCCGACCACGCCGCATCGAGCTGGGCGAGCACGCGTGCGGGATCGATCGCGCGCTCACACCAGCGCGACACCGCCGCGAACACGGCGGCCGCATCCACCGTGCCCGCGCGACCGCTGGTGTCCTGGAACGCACCCGCGCCTTGCAACACGGTCGGTGGCTCGCCGACGATCGCGAGCACCGGGACGCGCGAAGCGAACGACTCCGCGAGCGCGGACACGAGGTTCATCGCGCCCCCGCCCGACGTCGTCATCACCACACCGACGCCGCCGCGCACGCGCGCGTACGCATCGGCCGCGCTGCCGGCGGAGTGCTCGTGCTTGCCGAGCACCGCCTGCATCCGCGGCCGCCGAGCCTGCACCGCGACGAAGAGATCTTCGATGTTCGCACCGCCGACACCGAACGCGTGACGGACACCGCGATCCTCCAGCCACGCGGCGATGCGCTCGGCCGTCGTCTGTTCCGCGTGTGCCATGCTCACGCGCTCGTGAACGGACGCTTTTCCTGATCGCAGAGGATCTGCACGAGCTGTCGTCCCGACATGAGCGCCGTCGGTACGCCGCCACCGGGTTCCACCCACTGGCCCGCCAGGAACAGTCCATCGAGACCGGGCAACGTCTTCGGCACGTGACCGAAGAAGCTGTCGGGCGTGGGTTGCCAACCTTCGAACGCACCGCGCCACGATCGCGTCGCACGCCAGAACGTGAGCGGCGTCGCGACGTCGGTCATGCGCGTGGCTGCGCGCACACCGGGCAGCTCGGCGTCGAGTAGGTCGAGCGCACGTTCGCCGACGTCGTCCTTCGCGGCGGCGTAGCCGTGACCACGCGCAGCCCACCAGTCGTAGTCGGTCGCGAGCATCAGCTGCACGACGGAGTGGCCCGGCGGCGCGAACGAGGGGTCGTCGTTGTAGACACGTACGTAGAGATGATCGTCGGCGCGGCCGCCGATCGCGAACCGCGGCACGCCGTCGACGATCAGCGTCGACGGCGTCTGGCGCAGGTCGAGCTCGACGCCGAACGTCGCGAGCACGATCGGATCGAACAGCTTCCACCGCGAGAGCCGTCGCCGCAGATCGGACGCGCCGTAGCGACCGCCGAGCAGACGGAGCACGGTCTCGGGCGCGCTCGACGTCGACACCACGATGTCGCCGTCGACGTCGCTACCGTCGGACAGTCGTACGCCGCGCACGCGATCGCCCTGCACGAGGATCTCGTCGACCGTCGCGCCGACCATCGCGCGACCGCCCAGCTTGCGGAAGCGATCGATGAGCGCGTCGCGGAACGGCGCAGTGCCGCCGAGCGGACGCGACAACCATCCCCGCGCGAGGTATCCGAAGATCATGAGCGCGAAGAGCATCGGCGCTTCGAGCGGCATCATGCGGCGGAAGAATGCGCGGAGCCGTTCGTTGCGGATGTGCTCTTCGACCCATTCGCGTACCGATCCGCGAAAGTGCACGATGGTGCCGAGCTCGTGACGCATCGCCCACATCGCGCGCACCTGCTCGCGCATGCTGGTGATCTCGGGCGGCTTGTCGATGCCGGGCGGAAGCTCGGCGATGCTGTGCGCCGCCGCGATCATGCGATCGATCTCTTCGCCGTCCTCGGGCGCGATCGTGCGGAGCTCGACACGCAACGCCTCGAGATCGCGGCCGAGCGCGACGCTCCAACCGTCGCGATGGCGGTAGGTCATGAACTGCTCGAGCACTTGGATCTGCACCGGCGGCACGATCTGCAGCTCTTCGTAGATCTGCGCGAACGGTCCACCCGTGAGCCAGTGGATGCAGCCGTCGACGAGGTACGGCCCGCGTCGCCACGCCGTGCACACGCCACCGAGCGCGAGGTTGTGCTCGACGATCGTGACCTCCCACCCGTTGACCAGCGCGTAGCAAGCGGTGGACAGGCCCGCGAGCCCACCACCGACGACGACGATGTGCTTCTTCGCCATCAGCGACCCGTGCGACGGTGGTCGTGGTCGTGGAGCTGGCGTCGCGCGGCGTCGAACGCATCGCGGATCGCGACGTAGACATCCTCGTGCGTGTGATCGAGGCCGGGCTCGCGGCTCACGACGACGTCGTCACCCGGCCGCGAGATCTCGATGCGCACCTGGTAGATGTGCCCTTGCCGACCGCGTCGACGCGTGCGCGACAACGCGACGCGACAGTTGGTGATGCGCTCGTCGGCGATGCGCAGTCGGCTCGCGCGATCGCGAATGACGGCCTCGAGTGCCGCGGACGGGTGCAGATCCTGGAAGGTGATGTTGACCGGGGTGCTCATCGATCGGCGCCTCCGATCCCGGTGTAGCACCCGCGCCACGGGCCCCCGTGCGCAACGGCTGCGCGCGATCACCCGATCGCGCGCACGCGTTGCCCGCTCACAGCGGCTCGACCTTCACGCCGTCTTTGATGCGATCGGTGGGGTGCACGATCACCGTCTGGCCCGGTGAGAGCCCGGTGGTGATCTGCGCCGAGCGGAGCCCACGACGGCCCAGCGTCACCGCCTGCGCGCGCGCGATGCCGCCTTCGAGCATGAAGACCGACCAGCCGTCGATCGTACGCACGAGCGCACTGGTCGGTACCTGCACCGCCGCCGCGTCCTCCCAGATCACGATCGCGGCTTCGACCGCGTAGCCGTCACCGAGCGCGCGCCAGCGATCGTACGGATCGTCGAGCGCGATGATCACGTTCACGCGCTGTTCCTCGACGCCGAGGCTCGATACCTTCGTGAACGCAGACGGCTCGACCAGGCGCACGTGGGCCGACAGCGTACCTTCGCCACCCCAGCGCTCGATCACCACCGGGTCGCCCGGCGCGATCTCGACGGCATCCGAGGTGAGCACGTCGACGACGATCTCGAGCGCCTGCGGATCCGCGACCTCCATGAGCGGCTCGCCCGGGCTCACCACGCCCTCGCTCTCACGCAGGATCTTCAGCACCGAGCCGACGATCGGCGAGCGGATCTCGAAGTTCTCCGTGGACGATTCGGTGCTGCGCGCGAGCGCGGCCTTGCTCATCTCCAGCTCGTGCTGGGCGACGCGTGCGGCGAACCTCGCCGACTCGCGCTCCTTGGTCGCGGTGGACGCATCGAGCTCCGCGGTATCGAGCTCTTCGGAGCTGACGTTGTTGCCGAGCGAGCGCAGCCGCTCGACCTGCTTCTTCGTGAAGGTCGCGCGGCTCTCGGCACGCGCGATCGCAGCGCTCGACTGCCGCAGGCTCGCCTCGCTCACGTGTACCCGCGCCTGCAGCTCGCTCTTCGCCCGCGCGTCGAGCAGCGGCGGCGGAATCGGCTCGATGCGCGCGACCACGTCGGCTTCCTTCACCGCGGCGCCGGGCTCGAGCTCGATGCGCGCGAGGTTGCCGGCGAGCGGCGACGTGATGACGAAGCGATCCTGCACGCGTGTGCGTCCGTCCTCGTCGATGGTCACGCGCAGGGGCCCCTGCTCCACCGCGGCCGTCTCCACCGGCACCGGCTTCGGCATGAGCGCGGAGACGACCGCCGCAGCGACTGCGGCGACCAACGCGAGCACGAGCGCGAGCTTGAGCCACTTCATGCGAATCACTCCCTCGACTTGAGCACCTCGACGAGATCGAGCTGATCGATCTTGCGGCGCACGATGAAGGCGGCGAACACCGCCGCGCACACGACCACCGCGATCGCGGTGAGATAGGTGGCGGGCGAGATGATGAGCGGAAAACGGTAGAGCTCGGTGTCGATGGTCTGGATGATCGCGTAGGTGAACAACCATCCCAGCGCGCAGCCGATCGGGATCGCGACCACGAGCTGCACCGCGAGCTCGCCGAGCAGGATCGCCGACACCTCGGCGCGCGTGAAGCCGAGCACGCGCAAGGTCGCGAGCTCGCGCGCGCGATCCGACAGCGCGATGCGGGCAGCGTTGTAGACCACACCGATCGCGATGATCGACGCGAATGCCATGAAGACCATGCGCATCACGGTCTGTTGGCGCGCCGACGTGTCGTTGAAGATGTCGTAGGCCGCGGTGCGCAGCGTCGCGCCGGCGACCGCGGGCAGCGACTTCAGCCGCGAGTACAAGGCATCGCGCTGGGGCGGATCGACGACGAGCAGCGCTCCGGTGACGCGCGGGCCTTCGCCGAGCAGACGCGCGAGCGCGTCCGTGCGCATGTACGCCGACAGCCCCATCATCTCCTGGCTCGTGCCCGCGATCTCGATCTCGCGGATCGTTCGTTCGCCCTCGAGCACCTCGACCTGCACGTGGTCGCCGACGCGCAGTGCCAGCCGGCGCGCGAGCACGTCGGTGAGCAGCATCCCTTGCTCGGGCACCTGCGACTCGTGCAGCGTGCGATCGAGCAAGCGACGCAGCTGCGGATCGGGCGGCATGCCGATGATCGCGGTCTCGTAGTGTTGCTCGCCGGTGCGCAGCCGCACCGGTACCGCGCGCGTGGGCTCGACCTGCAGCACGCCCGGGATGTTGCCGAGGTCGTGCAACACCTCGTCGCCGAGCGCGTGTCCGAACGCGACCTCGACGTCGTAGCGCTGCACGCGTTGGAACTGCAGATCCATCACGAACTCGAGCGCGTCGTAGGAGAAGCTGCCCATCACCTGGATCGCGATCGCGAGCCCGATGCCGAGCGAGCCCAGCGCGGCACGGATCGGTGCCCGACCGAGGTTGCGGATGATCATGCGCGCCTGCGGCGAGAGCAGCCGACCGATGAAGCTGCCCGCGATGATGCCCTTGCGATAGCGCGGCGGTGCGACCGGGCGCATCGCCTCCGCGGGCTCGAGCTTGATCGCGCGGCGCAACGCAACCGCGGCGCCGATGCTGCCCGCGATCGCACTGATGCCGAGCGCCGTGACGATGGTGTCGCCACGCAGCGTGAAGCGCAGATCGGGGAAGCGGTAGTAGTCGCCGTAGATGCCGACCAACGCGCCGCCGAACCATGCGCCCAGCGCGATGCCGATCGCACCGCCGACGATCACCACGACGAGCACGAGCTCGGCGTAGTGCGAGCCGATGCGCCAGTTGCCGTAGCCGAGCGCCTTGAGTGCGCCGATCTGCTCGCGCTGTCCGGTGACGATGCGCGAGAGCACGACGTTGAGCAGGAACGCCGCGACGCCGAGGAAGATCACCGGCACCGACGAGCCCATGCTCTCGAGCTGCTTCAGCTCCTCGCTGACGAAGCGATGCGAGGGCTGGCGGTCGCGCCCATGTGCACCGACGCCGCCCCAGCGCACCAGCAGCTTGTCGAGCGCGTCGATGACGTCCTTCTCCGACGCGCCACCTGCGAGCGCGATGACGGCCTGATCGAACGAGCCCTGCTCGTCGAACGCGGCCTCGAGCGCCTCGCGATCCATCCACAGCACCGAGAAGCGGCGATCGTCGGGCCACGGCGAGCCCGCGCTGATCTGGAAGACATACTCGGGCGAGAGCGCGATGCCGACGATGCGCAGCGTCTGTTGGCGCCCGCCCAACACCGCTTCGATCTCGTCGCCGGGCGCGAGCGCGTGCACCTTCGCGAACGGCTCGCCGATCAGGATCTCGCCCGCGCGTCCCGGCTCGGGCCAACGACCGGCGCGCAGCACCAGCTCGCCGAGCCGCTCACCGATGCGACCATCGAGCGAGATCAGCTCGCCCGTCGCGGGCTCGGGCAGGCCGGGTACGTCGAGCGTCACGCGCTCGATCAGCCGGGTCTGCACCGACGCGACGCCGGGAATCGCGGCGATGCGCGCTTCGACCGATCGTGGCGCGCTCGCGACCCGGGCGAACACGTCGGGGAAACGCGTCTGTGCGTAGTACGAGCTGCACGAGCGCTCGAGCGACGAGTGGGCCGACAACAGCGCGACGTAGCTCGCGATGCCGCACGCGATCACCATCACGATCGCGAACAGCTGCCAGCGCATGTTCTTCAGCTCGCGCAGGAGCTTGCGATCGAGCGCTCTCACCACTGCAGCTCCTCGGCCGACGCACGATGCGTGTTCGTGCGCGCCTCCTTCACGCGGCCGTCGCCGAACACGACGACGCGGTGGGCCATCGCGGAGATCGCCGCGTTGTGGGTGATGACGGCGGTGGTGGTGCCGAGCTCGCGATTGATGCGCTCGAGCGCGACCAACACGACGCGGCCGGTCTCGATGTCGAGCGCGCCGGTGGGCTCGTCGCACAAGAGCACGCTGGGCCGCTTCGCGATCGCGCGCGCGATCGCGACGCGCTGCTGCTCGCCGCCCGACAGCTGCGCGGGGAAGTGATCGAGCCGATGACCGAGCCCCACCAGCTCGAGCGCGTCCTTGGCCTTCATCGGCTGCCGCACGATGTCGGTGACGAGCGCGACGTTCTCTTCGGCCGTGAGGCTGGGGATCAGGTTGTAGAACTGGAAGACGAAGCCGACGTGCTCGCGACGATAGCGGGTGCGCTCCGCTTCGTCGGCGCGCGTGAGATCGTGACCGCGATAGTCGACGGTGCCGCCGCTGGGGAGATCGAGCCCACCGAGGATGTTGAGCAGCGTCGACTTGCCCGAGCCCGACGGACCCAGCAACACGATGAGCTCGCCTTCGAGGAGCTCGAGATCGACGCCGCGCAACGCATGCACCTCGACCTCGCCCATGCGATAGACCTTGGTGAGCCCGCGCGCACGGAGCACGGGAACGCTCGGCTCGACCGCTGCGGAGGCCTTCGCCACGGCCGCAGCATACCCCCGCGCGGGCGCATGGCGAGCGGCGGGCGCAATCGTTGCGCGGGCGATGCGGCATCGCTGCGCGCACCTTGGAAGCGACATGCGTTGGATCGTCGGCATCGATCAGCGGGACCGCAGCCGTGGCGCCATCGAGATGGCGGCGTGGCTGCGTGCGCACAGCCACGCACCGGACGAGCAGCAGCTCTACGGCCTGCACGTGCTCGAGGGCAGGCTCGACGATCCCGACGTGCGCGCGCGCCTCGTCACGGATGCGCATCGTGCGATCGATCGTTCGATCGCCGCTCCGACGCCGCTCGCCGAGCTGCACGTCGGTGACGGCACCGCGGTCGAGGAATCGCTGCAGCGTTACGCGGACGTCATCGGCGCCGAAGCGATGTTGATCGGACGCATCGGCACGCGCGAGATCGGCGGCATCACGCGTCTCGGCAAGGTCGCGCGACGCATGCTGCGGAGCTCGGAGTATCCGGTGGTCGTCGTGCCGCCGGATCTGCAGCGCACGGCGATCGGGGCCGGCGCGATCGTGCTCGCGACCGACCTCGGCCCGGCGTCGGCCAGCGCCGCCCGCTTCGCGCGACGCCTCGCCACTGCGTGCGAGCGCGAGCTGCTCGTGCTGCACGTCGACGGTGCGATCACGCCCGCATATCCCGAGCTCACGATCTCGCCCGGGCCCGAGCTCGCCGATGTGATCGCGTGGGCGCGCCATCACGAGCTCGAGCCCACGCGGGTCCGACTCGCGCGCGGCGATGTCGTCGAGCACGTGCTCGCGGTCGCATCGGAAGAGCACGCACCGCTGATCGTCGTCGGCTCGCGCCGGCTCACGTTGGGCGAGCGCATCTTCGGGTCGAGCCTCGGCACCGATCTCGCGCGCGTGGCCGATCGCGCGGTCGCGGTCGTGCCCCCGGCGTGAGAACCTCGCGGGCATGAGCGAGCTCGACGCACGCGCCTCCTCGGCCGCCGACGCAATCGCAGCGATCCGCAGTGGGATGCGCGTGTTCGTGCACGGCGCTGCGGCGACGCCGTTGCCGTTGCTCGACGCGCTGTGCGAGCGCAGCGATCTCGAGAACGTCGCGCTCTATCACCTGCACACCGAAGGCACGACGCGCTTCGCCGATCCGGCCCAGTCGGGTCGGCTGCGCTCGGTCTCGCTGTTCACCGGCGCGGGCATGCGATCCGCGGTCGCGGAGGGGCGCGCCGACTTCATGCCGGTGTTCCTCTCGCAGATCCCTGCGCTCTTCCGCACGCGCCGGATCCCCCTCGACGTCGCACTCGTGCAGCTCTCCCCACCGGATCGCCACGGGCTGTGCACGCTCGGCACCTCGGTCGATGCTGCCCGCGCCGCGGTCGACAGCGCCGCGATCGTGATCGCCGAGATCAACGACCGCATGCCGCGAACGCACGGCAACGCGGTCGTGCCGCTGTCGCGCGTGCACGCGTTCGTGCACACCGATCGCGATCTGCCGGCGCACCTCGTCGAGCCCGCGGGTGAGGTGGAGCACCGCATCGCCGAGCAGGTGGCCGCGCTCGTGCCCGACGGCGCGACGCTGCAGCTCGGCATCGGAGCGATCCCCGACGCGGTGCTCTCGCGGCTGCACGACAAGCACGACCTCGGCGTGCACACCGAGATGTTCTCCGACGGCCTCGTGCCGCTCATCGAGAACGGCGTCGTCACCAATCGCGAGAAGAGCGTGCATCCCGGGCGCACGGTCACGAGCTTCGTGTCGGGTACCCGCAAGCTCTACGACTTCGTCGACGACAACCAGCTCGTCGAGCTCCACGGCTGCGATCGCACCAACGACGTCATCCTCATCCGCAAGAACCCCAAGGTGGTCGCCATCAACTCGGCGATCGAGATCGATCTCACCGGACAGGTCTGTGCCGACAGCGTCGGTCATCGCATCGTGTCGGGCATCGGCGGGCAGATGGATTTCATGGCCGCCGCCTCGGCGACCGACGACGGTGTGCCGGTCATCGCGTTGCCGGCGCTCGCACGCAAAGGCGCCGGATCGCGCATCGTGCCGGCGCTGCGCGAGGGGGCGGGCGTGGTGACCACCCGCGGCCATGTGCACTGGGTCGTGACGGAGTACGGCGCCGTCGACCTGCACGGCATGACGTTGCGGCAGCGCGCGGAGGCGCTCATCTCGATCGCACACCCCGATGCGCGCGCAGAGCTGCGCCGCGCGGCCGCGGCGATCCACCACGTGGCGCTCTGAGCTAAGATCGCCGGGATGCGTCGCACCTGGTCGATCGCGCTCGTGTGCGTCGCGTGCTTCAGCGAGAGCGACACCGGGTCGAGCAGCAGCGCGCAGGACTCGAGCACGGGCACGAGCACGACGGCGACCAGCAGCAGCGAGAGCAGCACGGGTGTCGTCTCGACTGGCGAAGTGTCCAGCGAGAGCAGCGTGACGACCGGTGCCGACAGCACCACCGTGGTGGGCTGCGGTGATCGACGCGAAGTGCCGCCGTTCGCGGCACCGTGGAGTGGACCGGTCGTGCTCGTAGAAGGCGCGCCGATGCAACCGCCGCCGCCGTGTCCCGACGGATTCGCTGCGGACGTCGATCCAGTGGTCGGCTCCGGCAGCGGTGATGCGTGCGCGTGCACGTGCATCCAGCCGCCGTTCGAGCGCTGCCACGTGTCCGTGCGACAAG
>DASZPU010001210.1:0-9525 GCA_035550195.1 Nannocystaceae bacterium | reverse complement strand
CGTCGACTGGTTGCTCGCGCAAGCGCCGGAGCGCAAGATCGTGCTGTGGGCGCACAACGCCCACGTGCAAATCAGTGAGCCCGCGCAGGAGTGGATGGGCGAGCACCTGCATCGAACGCACGGCGACGAGATGGTCGTGTTCGGCTTCGCGTTCCATCGCGGCAGCTTCACCGCGCGCGACTCGAAGTCGCCGATGCTGACGCTTCGCTCGTTCACGGTCGGCCCCGCGCGCGCCGACAGTGCGGAGTCGTTGCTCGCGAGCACGCGTCACGCTGCGCTCGCGCTCGACCTGCGGCAGCTCGCACCCGACACGCCCGCGCACACATGGTTCGCGAACGCGGTGCCGACGCGTGGCGTCGGGTCGGTCTTCTTCGAGGGTGCGGACGCGCTGTACTACGAGCCGCAGGTGCTGCCCGAGCGGTTCGATGCGCTGCTGTTCGTCGCGGACACCACGGCGTCGCGCACGAACGCGTCGGCAGATCGCGCGCTGGCGGAGCTGCACGACACGCCGACCAACCTGGACTTCGAGCAAGGCGCGACCGGATGGGACGCGCGGGGCAAGGAGGCGCTCTTCGGATTCGACGTCGCGGTGACGGAGGACAGCGCGCACACGGGCAAGCTCGGCGCACGGATCTCGCGGACCGGGGGCGTGGTCGTCGGCAGCTACGGCAAGCTCGTGCAACACCTCGCGCCTGCGGCATACGTGGGCAAGACGTTGCGCATGCGCGCAGCGGTGCGCGCGAGCACAGCGGGCATCGGCAACCGTGCGTACCTCTTCGTTCGCGTGCACCCGAAGTGGGGCAGCATGGACCCACCGCGGCAAGCCGTCGCGCCGATCGTGAACGACGCGTGGAAGCCAGCGTCGCTCCGCATCGCGATCCCCGAGAACGCCGGGCGCATCACCTTCGGCATCGCCCTCGTCGGCAACGGCACGGTCTCGCTCGACGACGTCAGCATCGAGGCCAAGCGATGACCGCACGCGCACTATCGCCGAATCAAACACGTGCGCTCGCGATGTTCGCGATGCTGACGGCGTGCCGCGCTTCCGGTGGTCCGATCGCGTCGCGGCCCAGCCTCGTTCAGCCAGCGCAGCTCGAGCTGACGACGACTTCGACCGCCTCGAGCGCGCCACCGGAGGTGCAGCAGTGGGTCGCGAAGCAAGCGATCCCGATCGCGACCGTGGAAGCCGGGCATGGCTTCGACGATCTCGCGCCGCTGAAGGACATCGTCGGCGATGCGCGCATCGTCGCGCTGGGCGAGGCCACCCACGGCACGCGCGAGTTCTTCCAGCTCAAGCACCGCATCCTCGAGCTCCTCGTCACGCAAATGGGCTTCACCGCGTTTGCGATCGAGGCCTCGATGGCCGACGCGTATGCGATCGACGAGTACGTTGTGCACGGCAAGGGCGACGCCGCAAGCGCGCTGGCGGGCATCCACTTCTTCACGACGAACACCGAAGAAGTGCTCGCGATGATCGAGTGGATGCGGGCCTACAACGCCGACCCGGCCCACCCACGGAAATTGCGGTTCTACGGTTTCGACGTGCAGCACGCTCCGCGGGCGGCCGGCGTCGCACTGGCGTATCTCGACGAGGTCGACCGTGGCGCAGTGAAACGGACGCGTGCTGCGATCGCACCGCTCTTCGATGCGTTCCTGCTCGCGCAGCCGATCGACTGGGCATCACCGGAGTGGAAGGACGTCGCCGCGGACGTCGCCGCGCTCGCGCGACGCTTCGACGAACGCCGCCCGCAATGGATCGCGCGCACCGACGAACCGCGCTTCGAGCTCGCCCGGCAGCACGTGCGGATCCTCGAGCAGTGGCTCGCACTGCAGACCGCCGAGGGCGACGCGATGCTCGAGCAGCGCGACCGGGCGATGGCGGACAACGTCGCGTGGCTGCTCGCCCACGAGCCACCGAAGACGAAGATGATCGTGTGGGCGCACAATGGGCACGTCGCGACGACGGGCGACTGGCATCCGATGGGCCAACACCTACGCACGGTTTTCGGTACACAGTTGATCGTGTTCGGCTTCGCGTTCTACCGCGGAGGCTTCAGTGCGAAGGACGACAGCGGGCTGCTACGTGCATTCGAACTCGGCCCCGCGCGCGCCGACAGCGTCGACGCACTGCTCGCCACGGCGGACGAGCCCGTGCTGGCGCTCGATCTCCGCACGTCGCCCGTCAATCGTGTGCCGACATGGCTCGGCGCGCCGCAACGTACCCGCTGGGCCGGCAGCGCCTTCTCCCCCGTCGGGGAAGCGGAGCGCTACATGCAGCAGGTCATGCCCGAGAGCTACGACGCGCTGCTGTTCGTCGCCCAGACCACGCCGTCACGTGTCCTCTCCCGCTCCCACACGCCGCCGTCCGAGCCCGCGGCGGCGGCGAATCTCGACTTCGAGGATGCCGAGCCCGGCGCAGCGCCTGCGTCTTGGAACGCATATCGAGCGCAGTACGGGTTCGTGTCAGAGACGAGCGACGTGCAACCGTTCACCGGCAAGCGCAGCGGCACCGTGCATCGCCGTGGCGACGGCAAGGGCATCGCGGTGCACGGCGGGCTGCAGCAGAAGATCGACGCCGGCCCGTTCCTCGCGCAACACATCCGTCTGCGCGCGGCCACGCGCACCGAGCTCGGCGGTCCGACCGATCGCGCGTACTTGTGGATCCGCGTCGACACCAACGCGAGCGCGCCACCGTCGTCGGGCGGCACGAGCTACGTGCGCATCGATCATCGTCGCTGGCGCGAGCAGTCGATCGCGATCGACGTCTCGAAGCACGCGACCGCGATTACGTTCGGCATCGCCCTCGCGGGCGAAGGCCAGGTCTGGATCGACGCGCTCGCGATCGACTCGGCCGGGTAGGCGGAGGTGCGCGCGAGTTTTCTCGTGGCGCCCTTCGCTTTTTTGCAGGAACTCCGGCGGTCTGCGGCCAACACCCCGTCACCGGGGACAGATGAAGCAGCGCACCGCGATCCTCCTTATCGGCCTCGCGGGGTGTCCTGCGGAGCGCGAGCCCGAAGACGCGTCGACAACGGCAGCATCGCTCGCGCCCACGGCTTCGGGCACGAGTGCGGAAGGCGGGCCCAGCGGCGAGGCCGGTGAAGAGGAGGACACCGGCGACAAGCTCGATGTCGCGGGCGACGACTCGATGACCGGCGCCGGCGAAGGTGGCGGGCCGGTCGAGACCTGCGAAGACGCCGCGATGAGCGAGTCGAACCAGGGCTGCGAGTTCTGGGCAGTGGATCTACCCAACGCGTGGGCGGGGATCAACGGGAGCCCCGCGCCGCAGGACCAGCAGTTCGCAGTGGTCGTCGCCAACGTCGCATCGGACAAGGCGGCGAAGGTCGACGTGTTCCTCGGTGCGAGCGATCAACCGGTCGACTCCGCGATGGTGATGACCGGCGAGATCCACGAGTTCAAGCTCGCCGCGCAGAACCAGGCCGCGCGTGCGAACACCTACGGCGGCGTCGCGTATCGCATCGAGAGCGACGTGCCGATCACCGCGTACCAGTTCAACCCGCTCGACAACACCGTGCAGGTGTTCTCCAACGACGCGTCACTGCTCTTCCCCACCCACGTGCTCGGCACCGACTACACGGCGATCACCGGCGATGCGATCCTGCTCTCTACCGATCAAGAACCCAACGGCGACAACAGCGGCGCATACGTGTCCATCGTCGCGACCGAAGACGGTACCACCGTCGATCTCTACGCGACCTGGGGGCTCTATCCCGGGATGGACAAAGGCGTCGCGCTGAATCGCGGCGAGGTGTTCACCGCCGTGTCGCTCGGGCCCATGACGTATCCGGGCGTCACCGGCGACGGCAATCTCTCCGGCTCGCGCATCGCCGCCGACAAACCCGTCGCAGTGTTCTCCGGCAACGTCGCGACGATCGAGCCCAACCCCGGGCAGTGCTGCGCCGATCACATGGAGCACCAGATGCTGCCGCTGGTCGCGTGGGGCCACGAGTACACCGCAGCGCCGCCGCCGGGTCCGAACGGAGCGGCGACCGACAACCCCGCGGGCTATCGCATCACCGGTGCGTTCGACGGCACGTCGCTCACGTATTCGCCGAGCACACCGCCCGGCGCACCGACGACGATCGGCGCGTATCAAACGGTGCGCTTCCAGACCGATCAAGGCTTCACGGTGACGAGCGGTGATCCCGACAAGCCGTTCGCGCTCACGCAGTTCTTGTTGAGCAACCAAGCGATCTCGGGCTTCGGTCAGCCCGGCGATCCCGCGATGATCGCCCTGCCCGCGGCGGCGCAGTACGAGACCAACTACATCTTCCTCGTGCCCGCGGGCTACACGGTGAACTACGTCACCGCGATCCGTCAGGCCGGCACCGACGTCACGCTCGATGGCGTCTCCGTCGCGGCGGGTCTGTGGAAGCCGCTCGGATCGCTCTCCGGCGTGGAGTACGAGTACATCCACATGGAAGTGCCGACCGGCTCGCACGCGATCGGCTCCGAAGTGCCCGCTGGCATCGTGTCGGTGGGTTACTCGACCGACGTCAGCTACGGCTACCCGGGTGGCAGCGGCGTGCACACGATCTCCGAGCCTCCGCCACCGCCGGCCGGTTGATACGCAACCTTGCGCAGCGCCGCACGCTCGCCGCAGACAAGCGCGGGGGCTGCGGGAACGCGCACGAGGTGGTGCGAGCAATCTTCGCGATCGTGATCCTGACGAGCGCGTGCACGGGCGAGTCGCTCGTCGAAGGCACGCTCGGTGCCGCGCCCAGCAGCTCGGAGGAGAGCAGCAGCGGCGCGCCCCCGGCACGCGTGGACGCGGACACCGGTGACGAGAGCAGCAGCAGCAGCAGCGACGCCGAGAGCTCGAGCACCGACGACACCGGGGATTCCGTCGACGACGACGAGCCTGTGCCACCGAAGCAGGTCGCGATCGCGGCGGGTCGCACGAAGGATGCCGAGCGCGTCGCGACGCTGCCGATCGCACGCAGCGAGGCGATGGCGCCGCGCAAGATCGTCCTGCAGCTCGCACCCGACGAGCTGCCCGATCTCGAGGTCGGCGACCTGCTGATCGTCGCCGCGGAGGCCCAGGTCACCACGCGGTGCGACGTCGGACAGACCGCACCGGGGTGCAACTACGATCCGTCCGTCCGTGCGCAGCTCATCGTCACCGGCGATGCCGACGACACCGATCCCGGCGGTCCCGAGTCGCACGCGCTCGCGGACGCGAAGACCCAGACCTGCACGAAGAGCGAGCACCACTGCATGTTCGTGTTCGAGACGTCGGACACCAAGAGCCTGCTCGGCGGCGGACTGCCGTGCATCACCGCGCGCACGTGCCACGTGAGCCTGGTGATGTGGGCGTGGGATCCGGACGCGCGCAGCGGCAACGTCGACAAGGTGCTCGTCGGCGAGAACGAAGGCGACTATCTGCAGAACGGTGTCGTGAAGGGCGACAAGGCGCGGATCGTAGCGGTGCGCGAGCGAGGGCTCGCGACCGGCGATCGCCACGAGCACGAGAGCAGCGGCTCCGGCAACGTGTCCGTGCCCAGCAACGCGAACGCGACGCTGGTGTACTCGCACGAACTCGCCGACGGGCTCGCGCAGGACGAGCAGTTCCTGATCGAAGCGAAGTTCGTGACCGCGGTCGGCGGGCGTGCCCGCGTGTCGAGCAAGCTGATCGTCTCCACGGATCCGAGTGCGACCGAGGGCAACGGTCCGGACGCGATCACGCCGCGGGAGATCGGCGAGCACAACGGCATCAACTGCACCGCGGGCCAGAGCCCGTGCACGACCCGCAAGGTCGCGGTGTTCCGCGCGAGCGCCGACGTCCCCGGCCCGGTCTACGTCAACGTCGTAGTGCATGGCGCGGTGCCGGGCGGTGGCTCCACGGCGATCACGGTGCATCGCGGCGAGGGCTTCGTGCGATCGACGCGCTACGAAGCCGAGCAACGCGGCTGAGCGCGCGTCCGCGGCGGTAGATCGCTTCCGAGATTACGTAGCGACTGCGTACGACCGGGAACGTCCGTGCGCGTCGCGATCGATCGGTTCATCCGCGCGCGAGCTTTTCGAAGATCCGCGGCGACGTGCCCGCCGACGGTCGTTCCGCGTGCATCGACGCGGTCACGATCGCGTCGCGGGGCGGAAATTGTAGGGGGAACCTCCCCCTCCGCGAACAAACCTCCGGGGGGCCGATGAAGTCACTCGCTTCGCTCCTCGCCATCGCTTTCACGCTGTCCGCCTGCGACGACGGTGACGACCCTGGTGCCGACCCCGACAGCTGGGAGTTCCCGGAGTGGGGCCACAAGGAGGATCAGCTCGGCGCCGGTCTGACGCCGACGCGCGACCAGAACGTGATGGTGTTCGACGGCTACAACCGCGTCGTCGATCAGCCGGTGGGTCGCAACTGCGTGCTGCCGAAGGCGGGCGCGCTCGAGGTCGCGGACTTCCGTGCCGGCGGCGACATGCTGCAGACCGACCTCAAGTATCTGACGACGCGCAAGGAGCTCGAGCAAGCGCTCGACATCGACGCGGCCGCGAAGATCAAGGTGGGGCCGCTCGGTGGTGGCGGCGAGCTCGGGATCAGCCGCACGTTCAAGACCTCGGAGAAGACCGTGTCGATCCTCTTGCGTGCGCGGCACGTGTACACGGTGATCAATCAAGAGCGGCACCACCTCACCGACGAAGCGCTCGCGATGCTCGACGCCGATCCGGCGGAGTTCGTGCGCGCGTGCGGGACCGACTACATCGCGGGCGTGGCCCACGGCGCCGAGCTGCTCGTGCTCGTACAGCTCGAAGGCGCGACGCTGCAGAAGAAGCAGGAGATCCAGTCGAAGCTCGAGGCCGCGGGCATCAAGGCCGGTCCGGCGAGCCTCGATGGCTCGCTCGGTGCGAAGTTCCAGCAAGCGCTCGCCGACGAGTCGACCACGGCATCGGTGTGGGTCGAAGCGCGCGGCTTCTCGCCGACCGTGGATCTGTCGGGCATCACGAAGCTCGACGAGAGCTCGTTCGGTGCGGCCGCCGAAGCGGTGAAGCAGCTGCACGCGTCGGTCGAGCTCGACAAGTGCCACGATCAGGGCGACGCGGGTCCGGGCACGTGCGGCATGGCGAAGGCGCGCGGCTACCTCGGCAACGGCGCGCGTGCGTCGGTGCCGATGGGCCTGTTGCGGCAACAGTTCCAGCGCACCGCGAACTTCCCCGCGACCACGAAGAACGTCGACGGATTGCTCGCGGTCGCACGCACGGCCGATCAAGCGGTCGCGGTGCTGGCCGACTACGCGAACCTCTACGATGCGATCGTCGCGATCTGGGCCGACGAGGTGCACGCGATGACGTCGTCGGAGCGTCCCTACGACTTCGGCATCTACGACACCACCGGTGCGACGCACGACACCGACTTCGCGACGCTGCAGCAGCACGCCGCCGACTGGGCCGACGCGTTCGATCCGGTGAACGGCAGCGAGGTGCAGGCGCTCGCGCAGCTCGTGCAGACCTGTTGGAGCCGCGCCGAGTTCGGCGACTATCAGGACTGCAGCGCGAAGGCGAAGGACACCGACATCGGACAGGGCATCCTCGCGAGCATCGCGGACTACGGCGAGACGCGGATCCGTCCGGTGTTCTACGCGGCCTCGGAGGATGCGGTCGAGCTGGGCGCGGCGGCGGGCGAGTGCAGCGCGGGGTGGCGCATGCCGACGCGTGCGGAGACGAGCCGACTGTTCTTCGCGATCGAGAAGAACCCCGAGGTGCCCGAGCCGGTCAACGCGCAGGGCAAGATCACCGGCGCGCACGCGGCCTGGTACGACGACGGCAACGCCGACTGCAACTCGGCGCAGGGCTCGTGGCTCGAGCGCAAGGCGGACGGATCGTTCGGCAACGGCTGCTACAGCGATGGTGGCGTGTTCGTGTCCGATCTCGCGCTGCCGGTGTTGTGCGTGCCGAAGTCCGGCGTGTACGGCACCGACGTGCCGAAGCTGCCCGCGCCGTAGTCGCGGGCCGTCGCATCGACGACGCGGGCGGCGTCGTGGCATGCTCGCGACCCGACGCCGATGTTGCGTTGGGTCTTCGCGTGTGCGGCCGCGATGCAGCCGCCGGCTGTCGAGTGGGTCGCGCCCGCGTCGTGTCCTTCGCAGGCGGAGATGGACGCGCGCATCGCTGCGCTCGGCGGTGCCGCGCGGAGCGGACGGATCGAAGTGTCCGAGGCCGACGGTCGCTTTCGGGCGCGCGTGTCGATCGACGGTGGCGAGGAGCGCTGGTTGGAGGGCGCGACGTGTGACGCGGTCGCGGACGCGGCCGGGCTGGTGATCGCGATCGGTGTTGCGCGGGCGGAGATCGTCGAGCCACCTGTGGATCCGGGCGTCGTGCAAGCGCCTGCGAGCCCGACCACGCCTACGACCCCGACCACGCCTACCACCACGTCCACGACGCCGGTGGGCGCTCCCGTGGCAGCGGCCGCGGTACCGGAGTCGTCGATTCGCGTCGGGATCGGCGTCGATGCCGGGATCACGTGGCGCACCGTGCCGCGCGTCGCCGGCACGATTGCGGGTGGGGTCGCGATCGTCGGCGGGAGATGGCGCGTCGATCTGCGCGCGATCGGGACCACGCGTACGCGGCAGTCGCTCGACGTGCCCGGTGAAGACGTCGTCGCGCGCGTCGGCTCCTTCGTCGGAGAGTTGCGCGGCGCGTTCGTGCCGCGCGTGCGCATCGTCGAGATTCCGATCGGTGGTGGCATCGATGTCGGCGCAGTGCGGGCGCGGGCACAGGGCGACCGCTCGTTGCCGCCGCAGACCTCGCTGTTGCTCGCGCTCGTCGGCACCGCCGGGATCGCGGTCGTGCCCCTGCCCTGGCTCGCCGTGCGGGCCGAGCTCGCGGGCGTGCTCGCGCTCGTACGGCCACGCTTCGCCGTGCGCGCGGGCGACCAGGAGATCGCACGGTGGCGGACGCCATATCTCGGGCTGCGGGCGCTCCTCGGCCTCGAATTCCGCATCGATCCCCGGCGGAGCGCGCGGCGGTGACGAAACCGCCGGCGAGCGGGCAGATGGATGACGGGCACATGTCCGATGCCGGCTTCGCGGACATCTATGCGCGCTTCTACGATGCCGTGCGACGCACGCTCGGCTGCCTCGGCGTGCCCCCGGCCGCGCTCGACGACGCCGTGCAAGAGGTCTTCGTGGTCGTGCACCGTCGCGTGGGCGAGCACGGTGAGGTCGCGCGCGAGTGGATCTACGGCGTCACGCGTCGGGTCGCGTGGCGACACCATCGCACGCACGATCGCAGCGAGCGTCGACGTCAGCTCGCCGACGAGCCCGAGGATCGCGGCTCACCCGAGCGTCGCTACGCCGAAAAGGAAGCGGTCGCGTTCATGAACGCGTTCCTCGACACGCTCGACGACGATCAGCGCACGGTGTTCGTGCTCGCCGAGATCGAAGAGCTCACCGCACGCGAGGTCGCGGCGATCGTCGGCGCGAGCTCCAACACCGTCTCTTCGCGGCTTCGGCTCGCGCGGGGCAAGCTCGCCGCTGCGCTCGCGCGACGATCACAGGAGGAGCCGCGCCGTGG
>DASZPU010001209.1:0-9977 GCA_035550195.1 Nannocystaceae bacterium | reverse complement strand
GCGATCTTTCGCAGCCACGCGTCGACCTCCGCAGCGCCCATGCTGCCGGCGCCCTTCGCTACCCGGTACTCCGCGTGCGCACGCGCGGCCGTCGCGACTGCGAGCGGTCGCGCTGCTTCGGATTCCCACCAGGCGCGCGCGAGCACGAAGCGCGCGTCGGCGAGCGCGACCGGGCCCGCCTTTCCGCGCTCGCGTAGTGCCAACGCGCGCTCGGTCAGCGTCACCGCATCGGCGGTGTCGTGGCGCAGCAACGACACCTTCGCGAGCCCGAGCAACGCCGTCGCGAGCTTGGGATGCTCGGGCCCGAGCGCGGCCTCGTGGATCGCGAGTGCGCGGCGATAGAACGTCTCCGCGCGCGCGAGCCCGCCGGCCTCGAGCTCGATGTCGCCGAGATTGTCCAGGCTGTTGCCGACGCTCGGGTGCGCTGCGCCGAGCGCTTGCTCGCGGATCGCGAGCGCACGCGCATGCATCGTTCGCGCTTCGGCGAGCCGGTGCGTGCGAGTATAGAGGTTGCCGAGGTTGTTCAGCGTCACCGCCACCGTGGGGTGCGCGGGGCCGACCGCCTGCTCGTCGATCGCCAGCGCGCGAAGATGGAAGGCCTCGGACTTCTCGTGCTCGCCGGTCGCGTAGTAGACGCTGCCGAGGTTGCTGAGATCCGCCGCGACGTCGGTGTGCTGCGGCCCGAGCAAGTCCTCGTCGATCGCGAGCGCGCGCGCGTAGAGCTGCGCAGCCTCGTCGTACTCGCCCATCGTGTAGTGGATGTTCGCGAGGTTGTTGAGGCCCATCGCCACGCTCGGGTGCCAGGGCCCCAGCGCGTTCTCGGCGAGTGCGATCGCGCGGGCGTACTGCGACTTCGCGCGCGGGTAGTCGCCAGCCGCGAAGTAGACGTTGGCGAGACCGATGATCGCGAACGCGAGCGAGGGATGCTCGGCGCCCAGCAGGCGCTCTTCGAGTGCGAGCCCGGCTTCGCCGAGCCGCGCACCTTCGTCGAGCTCCGCGAGCTCCGCGTGCACCATCGACATGCGCGTCAGCAGCCGTGCGTGTCGCAGCTCGTCGCGCTCGGGCATCATCGCGAGCACGCCCTCGGCGTGCCGCGCCCACCGAAGTCCTTCGGCGTGACGCGCTTGGCGTTGGCCGACCGCGAGCACGAGCTCCATCGCCGCGTCCGCAGCCGACTCGAGCGCACCGGCTTGGATCGCCGCGAAGTACCCGCGCTCGAGCGTCTGCTCGGCAGCTGCGAACTCGCCCTTGCTGTCGATCAGGCTGCCGACGCGCACCGTCGCCGCAGCGACGAGCGGTGGCCATTGCAGCTCCTGGGCGCGCGCCAACGCGGACTCGGAGGCGCGCAAGCCTTCGCTGTACTCGCCGATCGTCTGCAACACCGACGACTTCGCCAGCAGCGCGCGAGCTTCTGCGATCGCCTCGCGATCGTCGACCGGCGGCTCCGGTAGCCGATCGAGCAACGTGGTGTTGCGACAAGGCTCGACCGCCTCGAGTCGCGCTGCGGCCTGCACCGCATGGGCGCCGACGTGCGATCCGCCGGCGGCGAGCTCGACGACCAGCGCGTCGAACCGATCGCGGCGTTCTTCGAGGCACCAGACCGCGCGTTCGAGCATGCGCGCATCCCAGGGCGCGCGCTGGTCCACGGTCGCGGCGATGCAGACGTCGGTGCGCGTGGTCTGCCACGCGTTCGCGTGCGCGTCGAGCCACGGCATCAGGCGCCCGACGGTGTCGCTCGCGTGCGCGCCACCAGCTGCGATCAAGGCGTCGCGCAGCTCCGACTCGCGCGCGTCGTTCCAGCTGTCGGCGATCGCTGCGCCCGCGGCCTCGCAGTCGGCGACGCGCCGCGCATGATCGATCTGGTACGCCGCGAGCGCGAGCAGTGCGATGCCTGCCACGCTCGCACCGGCGATCGCGAGCTTCCGCCGCCGCGCCGATGAACGTCCGCGCTCGAGCTCGGCCAGCAACGCCTGCATCGACGGCCAACGTCGCGCGGGATCGCGTGCCATCCCGCGCTCGCATGCGCGCCGCAACCAGCTCGGTACGTCGGTGCGCGCGGGCGCCGGCACGAGCGTGCCGTCGAGCACCGCAGCGGCGAGCTCGACGAGTGAGCGGCCGGCGAAAGGTCGCTGGCGGAACAGCAACTCCCACAACGTCACGCAGAATGCGAACTGATCGGCCGCCTCGGTGACGGTGTCGCCGGAGAATTGCTCCGCGGCCATGTACGCCGGTGTTCCGTGCAGCCCACCACGCGTGAACACCGTCGCTTGATCGAGCGCGCCCGAGTCGTCGGCATCGAGATCGTCGAGCGCCGGCGCGCCGCGGGGGCGCGTGAGGCCGAAGTCCATCACCTTCACGCCGCCGCGATCGACGACCATGACGTTCTCCGGCTTGAGATCGCCGTGGACGAGCCCGACGACATGCGCGGCTGCGACCCCGCGACCGACCGCCGCCATCACGTCGAGGATCTCGCGCCAGGAATGCGTGGCCGCGTCGGCCCACGCGCGCAGCGTACGACCTTCGACGAACTCCATCGCGATCCACACGGCCGCATCGTGCACACCGACGTCGTGCACGCCGACGATCTCGGGGTGCGAGAACTTCGCGAGCGCCTTGGCTTCGCCGAGTAGCTGCGCGCGCCCGACCGACGCGCTCGCGCCCGACTCCGGATCGTCGAGCAGGAGCTTGAGTGCGACCTTGCGATCGAGCTCGGGGTCGTATGCCGCGTAGACGACACCCATGCCACCCGCACCGAGCTTCGCGAGCACGACGTAGCGGCCGATGACCTCGCCGCGATCGAGGCGATGGCTCGGGCGCGTCGCTGCGCTCGCGGACTCGCGATCCTCCGCCGCGAAATCCTCTTCGGCCGCGAGCGTGTCGTCCGTTCCGCTCGTCACTGCGATGAAGCTAGCACCTGGCCGCGCGTCAGTCGGTGATGACGAGCTCGATCGACGTCTGCATCGGGTAGTCGAGCGCAGCGGTGACGGTGACCTCGTCGGAGAGCTGTTCGTCGCCGCTCCACAGGCCGCACACGCCGGAACCAGGGCCGTCGCACTCGCATGTGCCCGTGCACGTGCGATAGACCGTGAGCGCGACTTCGTACAGGCCGGGCGCGGCTTGATCGCGTCGCAGGCACGTCATCGGGCAGTCGGCCGCGGGCGCACACGCGTCGTCGAACGCAAGCTCGGTGCTGATGCTGCCGGGCCACGTCGCGTCGCCCATCGCCCCCGCGTCGATGCGCCCGGCCTGCGGCGGTGCGCAGTCGTTGCAACCGACCGAGCAATCGCCTTGATCGACGAAGCCCTGGCACGTGCTCGGTGTGCAGTCGCCGTCGATCAACCACGGCACGTCGGCACCGTTTTCGCGGATCGCGATCGTGATCGCGCCGCCGCATCCGTGGGGGCGGAAGAACACCGGCGTCGTGCCCTCGTGACGAACGCTCACCGAGACGCGCGGCCCGATGTCGCTCGCGTCCGCGAGCTGCTCGCACGACGGCGCGCCGGTGCTGCTGCCCTCCGCCGAGCCCGAGCCTTCCGCACCCGTCTCGGTCGACGCGACACCCGGTCCGCATGCGGCCATCGCGACCACGACTCCAGCCAGATACATGCGCATGCGCCCAGCATAGCTCGACCCGGGCTTTGCCGATGATCGGCTTCGCGTCATACTGGATCGATGATGTCGCGGTGGTTGGTGGTGGCGGTCGTGTGCGCGGGCTGCAGTCCGCTCGTGGACGACGAGGGCGAGGGCGGGGCGGACACGGGTGCGACGTCGACGTCGCCGACGAGCACCGCGACGCCGACCACGACCGCGGTCAGCACGACCGCGAGCACGGCGGTCGACAGCACGGCGGCCGACGGCGCGGAGGTCGACGTGGACGACGGCAGCACGTTCGACACCGGCGAGAAGCTCGACTTCGGCGGCGCCGTGGACACCGGCGAGTGCGAGTACTACTGGGCGACGCAGCAGTGCGCGGTCGTCGACCAGCCCAACGCATTCGGCTCCGCGATCACGCCGCTCGGCGAGATCGAAGTGAGCTACGCATACTTCGTGTCGCAGACCGGCTGCATCGGTTGCGTCGACGCCAACGTCGCGGCGATCTATCTCTTGTCCGCACCCGCGTTCGAGCTCGGCAGCGGTCCACCGGACAACAGCATCGTGCTCGACATCGCGTTCGGCGACGGGTTCTATGGCCCCTTCGGGGAGCCGCAGAACGCCTCGGGCATCTACGCCTACCTCGGGGGCGATGGCGCGGACACCAACAACCCGACGTTCGTGCTCGACGGTTTGCCCGGCGCCGAGCAGCTCGCCGAGCCCTTCGATCCCGACGACGCCGCGATCATCGGCGGCACGATCGATCTCGAAGCCGACGGCTGGTCGGTGCACGTCTCGTTCGACAGCCGCTACTGCCCCGAGGCCAACTACTACTACATCTGCGAGTAGCTCAGCCCGGCGGGAAGGTGACGTTGCTGAGGCCCCAGCCGGTCATGTCGCTGTACGTGTACGGGCCGTTGAGCTGGTTGTAGACCTCCCACGTCATCGTGTCGGGGTTCACCTTGAACGCCGACGAGCCCATGTCGACGACCCACACGAAGCCTTCGAAGTCGATGCTCACGCCTTTGGGGCTGCTCGCGGGCAGCATGATCTGTGCGCCGAGCGTGAGCGTGTCGGAGTCGATCTCGCGTACGCCGGGCAGCTGATAGTCGGCGAGCCACATGCGGCCTTCGGCGTCCTCTTGGATGCCGTAGCCGAGCGCGGGGAACAGATCCCACGTGTCGCTGCCGGGCGTGAAGCGAGCGCTCTGCGAGCAGAACGATCCGATCCACGGTCGTCCGCTGCTGTCGACGGTGAACCCGTAGGGACAGATCTCCGCGGGCACCGGGAATCTCTCGTAGTCGAGCGTGACCGCGTCGACGCGCACGAGATCCGTCTCGGGTACATCGAACGTGTCGTAGACGACGAACCAGAAGTCGCCGTCTTGGTTGACCGCGCCGCCATATGCACCGAAGTATCCGATCGGCACGTCGGGCATCGGAATCGTCGCGTCGATGCTGCCGTCGTCGCCGTTCAAGCGCACCACCTCGAGGCTGTCGACCACGTTGTTCTGCCCGCCCGCGGTCCACAACATCTGGTTCTCGTACGTGCACGTCGCGGGATTGAAGTCGCCGGGTGCCCACGCGACCGGACGATTCGTCGAGTACGGCAGCGGCGTGTGCCATGCGACGCACTCCTCGACGCCCCAGGGCAGCACGTCGGTCTTGCCGGTCGACGTCTGGATGCCGGCCATGCCGTTGCTGTCGACGCAGTGATCGCCGAGCGCGTAGAGCTTGGTGACGCCGCCGAGTCGATTCGCGACCGCGACGTCGCCCGAGAGGTTCACCGACGTGCGGCTCGGGCTGCCGAGCGTGTCGGGGCGCGTCTGGTAGCGACCTTCCTCGACCAACGTCGTCGTGTTGATCTTCGAGATCGTGCCTTCGCCACTGTTGCACACCCAGATGTACGAGAACTCGGGCTGTCCGCCCTTGCCCTTGCCACCGCACGGGTTCTCGCCGACGTCGCTCGACGCCCCGACGTCGAAGATGATGCCTTCGTCGGCAGACTCGCTCGCGCTCGTATCGGCGACGGTCGAGCTCATCATCCCGGAGCTGCCGTCGCTCAGCGATGCGCTGCCACTGCCGCTCTCTTCGCCGACCGTCGTGGTGTTGCTCGCGTTGGTGAGCGACGCGCTTTCGCTGCCTTCGGCGCTCGCATCACCGGTGCTGCGCGCACCGCCACCGCCGCAGGCGACGAGCGAGCCGATCACGAACGAGCCAGTGCACCAACGAAGTCGACCGCGCATGCGACTCATCTTTGCGCCGCGCGGAGATACCCGCAAGCATGCGGCGGGCTTACACGGTCGCACCAGCCGGGATCATCCGCTACAGCCGTCGCCGCTGCAGGTCGCGCTGCACGACTTCGCGGCGCCGCACTCGCGCGAGCAACCACCACCCGAGCAGGTCAGCGTGCAGCTCGAGCCTTCGCGACACGTCTGGGTGCATCCGCCCCCCGAGCACGTGAAGTTGCAGTTGCCCGCGGCTTCGCAGATCTGATCGCAGCGGCCACCGCTGCACGTGCTCGTGCACGAGCCCCCGCTCGGACACGCGAACGTGCACGAACCGCGGCTGCACGTCTTCGTCAACGTCCCGCCGAGCTCGCGGTGCTCGACCGTGATCGCGCTCTTCACCGCCGCGGTCGTGACCGGTGCGACGGGCGTCGGCGGCGGTGGAGCTTCACCCGAGCTCGCCGTGCACGCGCCCAGGAACACGAGGATCGTTGCGCGCACGCCGGGCCCTCCACGCGAGGTAGATGCCCGTACCACCACAATCGATTGCAGCAGCGAGACGGCTGCGCGGGCCCTACTTGGTGCCCTTGCCTTCGTTCTCTTTCTCTTTGATGCGCTTGAGCACGGCCTCGGCGTCCTCGATGACCTCGTCTTCCTCGGTCTTCTTCTCCGAGGCCATCTTGGCCATGTCGACGTCGACGTTCTCGAACCGCGCGAGCATCTGGAAGAGCGCGAGGCGGCTGCCCGGCGCGGGACCTTCCATGTCCTTCATGTCGTCCTTCGCCGGCACGTGGATGTCACCCTTCGCGCCGTCGATGATGCACTTGTGCGCCGCGTTGAGCGTGGTCTGCTCGTCGGGGCTGCCCGGTAGATCCGCGAGGAACGGGTACTTCGACTTGAAGTGCGTGACGAAGGTGTCGAGCGCGGCCGAGCTGCCGCACTTCGCATACAGCGGATCGTACTTGTCCGGCACGACCGCGGTCTTCGAGTCGATCACGTTGTTCTCGTCGCGCGTCGCGAAGTCGCCGCCCGCGGTGGCGAGCATGCCGAAGTCGGTGAGCAGCTGGCCGTACACGATCGAGCGCACGAACGCGCGCTTGAGCGCAGTGCCGCCGAGCCCCTTCGAGAACACGAAGGTGAGCTCGTTGTAGCCACCGCCGAGATCTTCGCGGTGCACCCCGAAGCCGAGCTCGGGATCGATCTTCACCTTCTTCGCCTTCGCCGGCACCTTCGGCGAGCCGTCGACGACCCACAGCGCGTGGGTCTCGTTGAGGTACTCCTCGCGATCCTTCAGCTCGCGCAGATCGGTGAGCTTGATGAAGAGCTCCTCGTTGTTCTTGATCTCGGCGGCCCAGCCCTGGAACGGGCCGTCCATCGACTGCTCCCACGTGAGCGGCGGGGGCTCTTCGTGGCCGAGCTCCTGCTTGATCTGGCGCAGCACCGAGCGATACGGCTCGTCACCGGCGACGACGCGACGCGCGTACATGCGCACGTTCATCCAGTCTTGCCAGATCTTTTCTTTGTTCGTGACGAAGTGCTGCTGCATCGCGACGACGGTGGGCTTCACGTCCTCGGGCAGCTTGTCGATCGCCGCTTGAGCATCCGCGCTGTTGAAGAACTGCAGCAGCCGGAGCTGCCCGTACATGCGCAGGATCTGTTCCTTCTGATCGTTGCCGTAGCCGCGCATGACGCGGTGGATCAGATCGGCGTAGTCACGACGCGCATCGGAGCGGAACGACCACGCGTCGGCTTCGGCCGCACCGGTGACGATCGCCTTGATCTTGTCCTGCTCGCTGAGACCACCGGCGAGCTTCACCACCGCGGCGACGCCCGCCTGCACTTCGTAGTTGTACGTGCCGTCGGCCTCGAGCTCGGTCTCGGTGACCGGCGGGACCTTGTTGAGCGGATACACCTTCTCGAGGACGGGCATCAGCTTCTCGCGCGTCGGGTGTGGTGGCACCTCCGCGGCGACGATTTCGTCCTTCTTGACCTCGCGCTTCTCGAGATCGATCGTGCGTTCCATCGACTTCTCGCGGCTGTCGCACGCAGGCGCGAGCGACAATGCGAAGGCGACGAGGGCGAGGCGTGCTGGGCGCTTCGGTGTCATCCGGTGCTCCACTGGAGATCCACGAGGTGAGGGATCTCAGGCCGTCACGGTAGGTGAAACGCCTTTGCCCTGTCAAAGGCGTGCATGCGCGTCGGCGCGAGCGCCTCGCGTGAGACGGCGTTCGGCTTGACCCACGCCGCGATCGGGCCCATCTTACGTGCACGTCAGAGTTCGACCCGATGTCCGCCGAAGTCACGACCCCCGAACCGCAAGCCGCTCCTGTGGACGCGCCGGCGCCCGACGCCGTGCTGTCGCTGACCGAGATCGCCGCCGACAAGGTCCGGGAGATCCGCTCCCAGGAGAACATCGAGCCCAACTATGCCCTGCGCGTGAAGGTGATGGGCGGAGGGTGCTCGGGGTTCCAGTACGATCTCTACTTCGACGAGAAGGCCGAAGGCGACTACGAGTTCGAGAGCAACGGCGTGCTGCTCGTCTCGGATCAGATGAGCTTCATGTATCTGATGGGCACGTCGATCGACTACGTCGAAGGCCTGCAGGGCGCGGGGTTCAAGTTCAACAACCCCACGGCCACCGGCAGCTGCGGCTGCGGCAGCTCGTTCAGCGTCTGATCACAGGCCGACGCGCACGCCCATGTCGCGGCACTGCGTGCGCGCGCGCTTGCGACGATCGCCGCTGAGATCTTTGTAGGTCGCCTTCGCCGACGCGTCGAGCTTCATCTTGCACGCGGCGAGGGTGGCGAGCTCGGTGGCTTCCGCCGACGGCTCCTTGTAGCGGCTCTTGTTGGCGTACTTGAGCGTGTCGCGGGCGTTGCCGGCTTTCCACGCCTTGCGTGCGAGCTCGAGCAGCTCGTCGGCGGTCATCGATTGCTCCGCGCTGCGCGTGCCCGACGATGCGGCGCTGTCGGTGCGCCCACCGCTGCTCTTGCTCGACGACGACGCATCGCTGCGCGCGGCATCGTCTTGGGTGCCGTCGCTCGCCGGCTTGTCGGCGCGCGCCTCGTCGATGTCGTCGACCTTCACGTCGTCGTCGTCGGCCGCGGCGCCTTGCTCGGCGGCGGTGTCCTTCGCGGCGGCGTCGTCGGGCTGCGCCGCGTCGTCCTGCGCCGCGCCGCCGTTCGCGGATGCTTCGTCGTCCGCAGCGGTGTCCTTCGCGGCGGCTTCGTTGGCGGCCGCATCGTCCTTCGCCGCGCCTTCGTCCTTCGCGGCAGCTCTGTCGTTCGCCGCGGCTTCGTCCTTTGCCGCCGCGTCGTTGCCCGCCGCGCCGCCACCGTTGCCGTCGGCGCCTTCGTTCGCGCCCGCGCCGCTGCCGGCTCGTGCGATCGCATTCGGATCGTTCGCGATGCGCGAGCCCTCGACCTGCGATCCACCCGCGCGCGCCGACGTGTCGCCCTGCGTCGCGGTGTTCGACGGCACGACCGCACAACGGATCACGATCGCGAGCACCGCGACGACCGCGATGCCACCGGCGACGAGTCGCGTCATGAGCTTCTGCTGCGCATCGCCGTCGCCCGCTGCGGTCGGCGGCGACACACCACCGGGCGGCAACGTGGCACCGGCCTCGCCGAGCAGCGGAGGTGCAGCTGCGACGGGCGGCGCAGCGGCGACGATCGCTTCGCGCTCCTTCGGCGGCTCGGCGGGGGCTTGCGTCTCGACGATCGCGACCGCTTCGATCGCTTCGATCGGCTCGGCATCCTCGACGACATCGCTGCTCGCCGCGGCGGCAGCACCCGCGTCGTTCGACGCCAAGTCGTCGAACCAATCGTCCGGCACGGGCTCGACCGGCGCGCCGCCTTCGACTGCGGGCGCAGTCGCTGCTGGCTTCGCGGGGCCTACAGCCGGCGGAGGAGGGAGCACGGGCCGCGGCGGGGTCTTCGCCATTTTCGTCGTCACAGCCTACCTCTGACCGCGGTGCACGCGATACTTCCAAGGCGCGGGCGTGCTATGCCCACGTCGTATGTCGGTGGAGCCGATCGCACGACTGCCGTCGGACTTGGCTGCACGCCTCGATCCGATCGACGCGAAGCTGCCCGATCCCGGTCGCTTACGTCACGCAGCGGTGCTCGCAATCCTGTTGCCCACCGACGATGGTGGC
>DASZPU010001208.1:0-2400 GCA_035550195.1 Nannocystaceae bacterium | reverse complement strand
CACCACCACGCGCCCGGTCGCGGTGTTGATGGTGTTCCTCGCGGTGATCGTGTTCGGTGCGTTCAGCATCCGCTTGCTGCCGCTGAACCTGATGCCGGACATCAGCTATCCGAAGCTGACGGTGCGCACCGAGTATCCCGGTGCCGCGCCGGCGGAGGTCGAGGACAACGTCTCGCGTCCGCTCGAAGAGCTGCTCGGCGTCGTGACCGGCTTGACGCGCATCGAGAGCATCTCGCGTGCGGGTGCGAGCGACGTCGTGCTCGAGTTCGCGTGGGACACCGACATGGACGAGGCGTCGCAGGACGTGCTCGAGAAGCTCGACACCGTGCGGCCGAACCTGCCCGACGGCGTCGAGCAGCCGCTCATCCTGCGCTACGACCCCACGCTCGATCCGGTGCTCACACTGTCCTTGTCCGGTGAAGGCGAGCGCTTCGAGGGCGACGCGGGGCTGAAGCTCTTGCGCCGCGTCGCCGACCGCGAGGTGCGGCGGTTGTTGGAGCCGGTCGAGGGCGTCGCCGCGGTGAAGATCAAGGGCGGCCTCGAAGAAGAGATCCAGGTCGAGCTCGACGAAGGCCAGCTGCGCCGCACCGGCATCGGCGTGAAGACGATCACCGATCGGCTCGCGGCCGAGAACGTGAACCTCGCCGGCGGCACGATGCGCGACGGTCGTACGCGCTACCTCGTGCGCACGGTCAACGAGTTCAAGGACACCGCCGACATCGCGGCGATCGTGATCGTGCGTCGCGAGGGTCGCGACGTGCGGCTCGGCGATCTCGCGGAGATCCGCGCGGGCTTCAAGGATCGCGACGTGATCACCCGCGTCGACGGGGCCGAGGCGGTCGAGATCGAGGTCTACAAGGAAGCCGATGCCAACATCGTCGACATGGCCGCGCAGGTGCGCGAGCGCATCGAGGAGAAGGTGCAGCCGCGGCTCGAGTCGGACTACGGCGCGACCGTGGCGGTCGCGGCCGATCGCTCGCGCTTCATCGAGTCGTCGATCGACGAGGTGCGCGACACCGCGGTGGTCGGTGGCGGGCTCGCGGTGCTCATCCTCTTCCTGTTCCTGCGCGACGTGCGTTCGACGATCATCGTCGGCATCTCGATCCCGGTGAGCGTGCTGGTCACGTTCGCGCCGCTCAACCTCTTCGGCATCTCGCTCAACATCATGTCGCTCGGCGGGCTCGCGCTCGGCGTGGGCATGCTGGTCGACAACTCGATCGTGGTGCTGGAATCGATCGATCGCTGCCGGCAAGAAGGCGACGACCTCGTGCGCGCGACCGTCCGCGGCACCGCGGAGGTCGGCGCGGCCGTGGTCGCGTCGACGCTGACGACGGTCGCGGTGTTCTTCCCGATGGTGTTCGTCGAGGGCATCGCCGGGCAGATGTTCGGCGACCTCGGCATGGCGGTGGTGTTCAGCCTGCTCGCGTCGCTCGCGGTCGCGCTGTTCCTCATCCCGATGCTCGCGTCGCGCAGACGGCTCGCCGATCTCGCCGACAACCTACAGGCCGATGGCGGGCTCTCGGCCGGCTTCAAGCTGGTCCTCGTGCGTTGGAATTCCGTGCGCGAGCTCGGAGCCGCCTTCGCGTCCGTGCGCGCGCAGCCGTGGCGTCTCGTCCTGCTGCCGTGGGCGCTCGTGCGCTTCGTGCTGCACCTCGTGTTCGAGCTGCTCGGCAAGATCCTGCTGCTCGCGCTCGTGCTCGTCGGCACCGTGCTCGCGGGCGCGTGGTGGCTGGGCAGCAAGGTGCTGATGCTCGGCGCACGCCCGGTGCTGTGGGCCTTCGGCAAGTGCATCGACGCGATCGAGAACGGCTACCCGCCGATGATCCGCTGGTGCCTGCGCAACCGCGTGCTCATCTATCTCGGCTTCGCGGGCTCGCTCGCGTTCATGGTGATCGGCATGGGCCGGCTCGACACCGAGCTCGTGCCCGCGCTGCACCAAGGCGAGTTCACCGTCGAGCTCGCGCTACCGGTGGGCACGCCGCTGCGTCAGACCGACGCTACGGTCGCGCCGGTGGAGCAGCGCATCCTCGCCGACGTGCCGCATCTGCGTGCGGTCACGGCGACGATCGGCAGCGAGCGCGACGACTCCGACGACGCCGAGCGAGGTGAGCACACCGCGAAGCTGCGCGTCGATCTCGACACCGGCACGCCGCCCACGATGATCGAGGCGATGCGCGACGGTGGGGCCACGGCGCAGGCCGAGCGCATCGAGCTCGAGGCGGCCGCGGCCGTGCGCGAGTCGCTGGGGCACGTGCCCGATCTGCGGGTCAACATCACGCGGCCGGCGTTGTTCTCGTTCAAGGCGCCGATCGAGGTCGAGGTGCGCGGCCTCGATCTCGACGAGCTGCGCGCGGCCACCGAGCAAGTGGCGGCGCGGCTGCGCACCGTCGAAGGCCTGCG
>DASZPU010001207.1:0-1740 GCA_035550195.1 Nannocystaceae bacterium | reverse complement strand
AGCAACCGCGGCGATCTCGAGCAGGTGCTGCAGTGGGTGATCGACGGCAAGCTGCGCCCGGTGCTGCAAGAGGTGCTGCCGCTCGCGGACGCCGCAGAAGCCCAGCGTCGCCTCGAAGCGCGCGGTGCGAGCGGACGCCTCGTGCTGTCACCGCTGCGCTGAGTGTTCCGCGACGAAGCGCGCGAGCAGATCGGCGGTGCGATCGGGCACCTCGTACTGCGGACAGTGACCGACGTCGTGCAACACCACGAGTCGCGCATCGTGGATGCGCTCGTGCAGCACGTGCGCGACCGAGATGTCGATGAGCCGATCTTCGCTGCCCCAGATCACCAGCGTCGGCGTGCGCACGCTCGCGAGCTCGCCGGTGAGGTCGTCGTCGGGGCGCAACATGTCGTCGAGGATCTTGCGGTGGATCGGCGCGCGCGCGACGAACTGTCGCGCGAAGTGACGACGCACGCCCCACGGCATCGGCGGCACGCGCTGCAGCACGAATGCGAGCCACGCGTCGTACTCCGACGCCTCCTGCAGCGCGAACGGGTTCTCGCCGGCGTCGATGCGCCGCTGCAGCGGACTCGGCGTGGGCATCACCACACCTGCGGCATCGACGAGGGTGAGCGATGCGAACGCGTCGGGCTCGTCGATCGCGAGGCGAGTGACCACTGCACCGCCCATCGAGTTGCCGATGAGATGCACCGGGCCATCGCTCACCGCGGCGATGAAACGACGCACCACCGCGGCCATGTTGGTGAGACGATAGTCGAAGTCGTCGCGATAGCTGGCCTCGCCGAAGCCGGGCAAGTCCGGCATCACGATGCGATGCCGCGCGCGCAAGCCATGCACGGCGTCGACGAAGCTGTCCTTGTTGTCGCCGAAGCCGTGCAGGAGCACGACCGTCTCGCCGGTGCCGCCTTCGAGGTAGGGCAGCGTGAAGCCGTCGATCTCGATCGACGCGCGTCGCAGCCCCGCGGCCCGACGTCGCGCGGCGAGCAAGGCGTCGACCATGCGCACCGGCAGCGGCACCGGCAACGCAGGTGCGCGCGCGAGCGTACGGATGAGCTGCCGCGACGAGATCATCTCGGGTCAGGGTAGCGGAATAGCGGTCGCGCGCGCGGGGTATGCTGGCGCCGCGCAGGATGGAGCCAGGTCCCCCAGGCGAGCGACGCACCGACCGCTATGGCGCGGTCGGCCGAGCGCGCGGCGGCACGGCACCGCACGCCGTCGTCGGTCGGCGCTCGCCGTACGATCCGCGCGAGATCTGGCAGCGACTGCGTTGGTACACGCATCCCGGCGTGCCGCTGCCGCCGGCGGAAGTGAAGTGGGCACGTTTCCACTACGGGCTCGCGCAACCGCTGCTCGGCATGCGCACGATCCTTCGCGATCGCGGAATGATCGGCAATGCGCTCGCACCGGTGATCGTGGTGCTCATCGTGTGCACGATCTTCGCGGCGAACGTCGTCGACGAGATCGATGCCGAGGATCGCCTCGAGTTCCTCGCGGGCCACGACCTGCCCACCTGGCTCGCGTTCATCGTGGTGTTCTTCGTGGCCTTCGCCTCGATCGCGCCGGTGCCACCGATGTTCTTCGCGCGACAGTACGCGCGGCTGGCTGCGCGTGCACGCACGCACCTCGGCTACGAGCCCCACCAGCCCTACCTGAAGCGCTTCCGGCAGAGCGTGGCGGAGACCGTGGTGCAGACGTTGGTGATCGCGATCGGCATCGCGCCGATCACGATCGTGATCG
>DASZPU010001206.1:0-2156 GCA_035550195.1 Nannocystaceae bacterium | reverse complement strand
TCGCCGAAGAGCGTCACGTTGCTCGGGTCGCCACCGAACGCCGCGATGTTGTCGGCGACCCACTGCAGGGCGAAGAGCTGATCGAGCAAGCCGTAGTTGCCCGAGCTGCCGCGCGGATCGTCGTCGTCGAGGCTCGCGTGTGCGAGATAGCCGAAGGCGCCGAGGCGATACTCGATGGTCACGATCACGACGTCGTGCGTCGCCGCGAGCCGGGCCCCGTCGTATAGAGGATCGCTGCCCGAGCCGGTGGTGTGGCCGCCACCGTGGATGAACACCATCACCGCGCGCGCTGCATCGCGCGACGCGTCGGGTGTCCACACCGACAACGTGAGGCAGTCTTCATCGCCGGTGATCGGGCCGGTCGCGGTGGTGAGCTGCGGACACACGGGCGCTGCGACATCGGCAGCGCGCACGTCGGACCAGCACGCCGGCGATTGCGGTGGTTGCCAACGCAGATCACCGATCGGCGCCGCGGCGTAGGGGATCCCGAGGAAGTGCGTGACGCCATCCGCGGTGACACCCTGCACCGCGCCGTTCGTGGTGAGCACGGCGTCGCTCGGGAGCGGATCGTCGGGCGCGCACGCGCCATCACCGGTGCTCGCGTCGACACCGCTCGTGCTCGCGTCCGTCGATGCGCCGGTGTTGGGCGATTCGCCCAAGCTCGCCTCGTCGTCCGCGCCGGGAGATCCCGAGTGGCACGCGAGGGCGAGCGCGGCCGCGATGCAGGATGTTTCACGGAAGCGCCCGAACATGCGGGAAAGCGTAGCAAGTGGGATGCCACACATTCGCGCGAAGCGGCACGCAACCCGGTGTGGCGGGCCGCTGCAGCGCCCTCGACTCGAGTCCATGGCGTGACGCGGCTGGACGCTCGGCAGCGCACCGCCGTAGAGTGGACCGTCCCCTTCTTTTGGTGATCGCCATGCACAGCCTTCGATCGTGGTCCAAGCACGTCTCGCTCTCTTGCATCGCCGCGCTCGCGCTCGCGTGTGGTGACGATGGAAGTGCATCGACCGGCAATGCCGACGAGTCGGGCTCCGAGGAAGGCACCACCGGCACGAGCGCGAGCACGGGCGCGAGCGCGACGACGCAATCATCGATGGACGGCACGGTCGGCACCACCGCGATGACGGCGACCACCGCCGACACGAGCGGCAACCCCGAGGACACCGGTGCCGACAGCACAGGTGAAGAGACCGGATCGGCCGGCATCGCCTGCCTCGACGAGCAGTTCGTCGCCGGCATCTCGCCGGTCGGCAACTACTCGATGTTCCCCGACGTGCCGATCGGATCGCACTGCCAGGGTACGAACCAACAGGACATCACCGGCGTCGAGCGCATCGTGTTCGTCGGCGACTCGGTGACGGTCGGCACGCCGCCGACCGGCGCAGGCGACTTCTATCGCACCATCCTGTCCGAAGCGCTCGCGACGGCGTTCGGGCTCGAGCCGCCGAGCGGTCAGTGGGAGAACGTCAACGCGATCGACGGCACCGCGGGTGTGCAAGAAAGCGGTGCGTTCGCGTCGTGTGCGGTGTGGGGCGCGCAGAACGGCGACCTGATGGGCCAGCTCGAAGGCTGCTTCACGCCAGAGCAGTTCGCGTTGAAGACGCTGGTGATCTTCACGATGGGCGGCAACGACGGCGCATCGATCGCGAAGGACTACCTCGACGGCGCAGAGCTGGCCGACGTGCTCGCCGAGCTCGACGCGATGATCGCCGCGCACGAGATGGCGGTGCAGTGGCTCACCGCCGACAACAAGTTCCCCAACGGTGTGTTCGTGGTGAACGCCGACGTCTACGAGTTCACCGACACCACCTTCGACTTCCAGAGCTGTCCGACCGCCGGCCTCGCGGGCTTCAACAGCAACCCCGAGATGCCCGAGATCCTCCACTCCTCGCTGCAGCACATCAACGAGGAGTACATGCGCATCGCCGAGGAGAACGGCACCGACGTCGTCTTCATGTCGGAAGGCTTCTGCGGCCACGGCTTCCACGCGAACGATGCCGAGAGCGCCTGCTACCGCGGCCCCGGCAACGAGACGTGGTTCGACCTCACCTGCATCCACCCGACGCCCGCAGGCCACGGCGCGCTCGCGGAGATGTTCATCAACACGATCACCGAGTGAAACGCGTCGCAGTGGCAGGGAATCGACCGAGATC
>DASZPU010001205.1:0-3777 GCA_035550195.1 Nannocystaceae bacterium | reverse complement strand
CACGAGCTCGGCACGCCGCTGGGCACCATCGCGGTCGCGGTACGCGAGCTCGAGCTCGCGCTCGAGCGCGGCGATGCGGTCGATCAACCGATCTCCGACGCGCGGCTCATCGCCGCCGAGGTCGAGCGCTGTCGGTTGATCCTCGGCGGCATGGCGGCCGAGACCCACGCCGACGATCTGCAGCCGATCGCCACGAGCGCGGAGGGGTTGTTCGCGGCGCTGCGCTCGCGCTTCGACGCCGATCGAGCGGAGCGCATCGTCACCCGCGCGCCCGCGACCGACGAGCCGTTGCGCATTCCCCAGCCCGCGGTCGTGCGCGCGCTCGCAGCCCTGGTGAAGAATGCGTTCGATGCCACCAGCCGCGAGGACGACGAGGTCGACGTCGAGCTCGATCTGCGCGAGCCCGGCACGGTGCGGCTCGTCGTCCGCGATCACGGCCGCGGCATGGATGCCGAGACGCGTGCGCGCGCGGGCGAGCCGTTCTTCACCACCAAGAATCCCGGCGCGGGCATGGGGCTCGGCCTCTTCATCGTGCGCTCGTTCGCGGAGAGCATCGGCGGGCGGCTCGAGCTGCGCGCGGCGATCCCCGCGGGCACGGAGGCGGTGCTGGTCGTGCCGCGGGCGCATCCCAGCGCAGAGGTGGCCGCACAGTGAGCGAAGCGCCGATCCTGCTCGTCGACGACGACGATCGCTTCCGCGAGCGGCTCGCGCTCGCGTTCGGGCAGCGCGGCATCACGGTGTGGACGGCGAGCGATCGCGACGGCGCGCTCGCGATCGCGTCGCGCGAGCCCATCGAGCGCGCCATCGTCGATCTGCGCATGCCCGGACCGAACGGGCTCGTGGTCGTGCGCGAGCTGATCAAGCTGCATCCGAACGCCGCGGTGGTGGTGCTCACCGGGTTCTTCAGCATCGCGTCGACGGTCGAAGCGATCCGGCTCGGTGCGCGCGACTATCTCGTGAAGCCCTGCGATGCCGACCGCATCCTCGCGGCGTTCGAGCGCGAGCCCGGCGAAGCCGAGGAGAGCGAGCTGCAGCTCGAGACGCCCTCGCTCGCGCGCGTCGAGTGGGAGCACATCGAACGTGTGCTGCGCGAGTGCGGCGGCAACATCTCGAAGGCCGCGCGCGTGCTCGGCATCCACCGCCGCACGCTGCAGTACAAGCTGTCGAAGTATCCACAGCAGCGCTGAGGCTAGTACCTCGCACGCGACGTAGAGGTCGACCCAGGCTTTGAAGTCGTGGTACGCGCCGTCGTGATCGTTCCGGGTTCGCGCCGGCGACCGCGCAGCTGTCGATGAGCGTTTTTCGCCGGACGAAGGGTGTATGGTGCGGCTCGAATGAAACCTGCATGCATTGGTGCGTTGATCGTACTGTCGATGGTGGCTTGCTCGAACGACCAGGCTGCGACCGCCTCGGATACATCGTCGAGTGGTGACACGTCCAGCTCGGCGGGGCCCACGACCGCGGTGACGCTCACCGACGCGACCAGCTCCGACACCACCTGCGTCGACGGATGCGCGACGACGACGGAGAGCAGCGGTGAGTCGACCGGTGTCGTCGACGGCAGCAGCACGGACACCGGCAGCGGCGACACGACCACGAGCGAGAGCAGCGGCACCACCAGCGAGAGCTCGTCGGAGAGCAGCAGCGAAGGCCCGGTCGCGGTGTGCGGCGACGGCACGATCGAAGCCGACGAGGAGTGCGACGACGGCATCCAGACCGCGACGTGCGACTTCGACTGCACGTTGCCGGTGTGCGGCGACGGGCATCCCAACCTGCTCGCGAACGAAGAATGCGATGCGGGCGGCGAGTCGTTCGCGTGCGACAGCGACTGCACGATGCCCGCGTGTGGTGACGGTCTGCTCAACGCGAGCGCCAACGAGATCTGCGACGATGGCGGCGCGAGCGCGACGTGCGATGAAGATTGCACCGCAGCCGAGTGCGGCGACGGCATCCAGAACACGCTGGCGTTCGAGACCTGCGACGACGGCAACATCTCGTCGGACGACGGCTGCTCGAGCAGCTGCGTGATCGAGGGCGACTTCGGTGGCGTGTGCCGAGTCGTCGGTGACACGCAGTGGTGCTTCGATGCGGACGCGTGCGGCCAAGCCTGCGAAGACGTGTGTGGTGCGCTCGGGCTCACGCTCGCTGCGGACGACGCAGAGTGGTCGGCCGCGCAAGACACCCCGGCCGAGTGCCAAGCGATCTCCGACGCGTTCGGCCTCGACGATCCGATCCAGTTCGACGTGTCGGCGCTGGGCTGCCTCGAAGACGGCGGCGTGGCCGGTCTGACCGGCGGCGGGCTGACCGGTGGCCTCTTGTGCAGCTCGGATCCCACGTGCCCGAGCAATCACCGCACGGACATGGACGACCTCGGACTCATCTGCAACCTGCCGGGCGCGCGTCGATCGGTGTGCCCGTGTGAAGGACCGATCTGCGGCAACGGTGTCGTCGAGGGCGCCGAGGCGTGCGACGACGGCAACAAGGTGAACGGCGACGGCTGCAGCAACACGTGCACCTTGTGCGGCGGTCTCGAGTTCGATCCCGGCAACGGCATCGTGGGTTGTTGGTACACCTCCGAGACCACCGGCATGAGCTGCACCGAGGTCTGCGAGGATCACGGTGGCTTCGACGCGGTCGCGACGCAGCACACCGGCAACGCGATCGGTTTCCAGTTCTGGCCGACCAAGGCGGACGGTGGCGACTGGGAGACGATCGAGTGCTCGTCGACCGACAACGACACCAACTGGGGCGCGAACGGCCTGGCGCCCGATCCGTTCTGGACCTTCGACGCCTGCTACGTCAACTGCGCGTGCTTCGGCTGACCCAGCTCGACGTGCCGCAGTCCCCCGAAATGCCGCACTGATCGACGCAACGACGCCCGCTTCGACAGTTGGTGATTGGCGCAAGTGTGCGCCCTTCGAATCGACCGCGCGTCGTTGCAGAGCACAGCCGCGGCTCCTAGTCTCGCGAGCGATGAAGCAACGGTGCTCATGGCTCGCGCCCCTCGTGCTGCTGCAGCTCGCGTGCGCGCCGACGGGTGGCGACGGCGAAGGCAACGACACCGAGGTCATCTCGCGCGTGCAGCTGACCTTCACCCCGCAAGGCGGCGGCATGCCGATCGTCGCGGCGTTCGACGATCCCGATGGCGATGGCGGCGCGTCCGGCATGGCGGATGCGATCACGCTGCCGAACGGCGCGACGTTCGAGCTCGTGGTCGAGCTCGTCAACGGCATCGTCGATCCGCCCGAGGACATCACCGTCGAAGTCGAGGCGGAGTGCGAGGAGCACCAGCTGCTCTTGCTCGGCGATGCGGTGCACGGGCCCGCGTCGAGCTCGACGACCGCGCTGGTCGAGCATGCGTACGCCGACAAGGAGTCCGACTACGCCGAGAACCTGGTCGGCGACGATCTTCCCGTCGGCGTGCGCAACACGATGACGGCGCAACAGACCGGCAATGGCGAGCTGCGCGTGATGCTGCGCCACATGCCGCCCGTCGGTGGCGCGCCGCAGAAGACCGCCGACGTGGCCGAGCTCGCCGCGATGGATCGCCCGCTACCCGGCGAGGTCGATGCGGACGTGACCTTCGCGCTGACCGTGCAGTGACGTCGTCGTGCTCTGGGCGAAGCTGCTCGTCGCGCTGATGGTCGAGCGATCGTCGCCGGTCGCGGACGATCCGAGCGCGCGCTGCCAGCTCGGCTGGCACGCGACGATCGTGGAGGCTGGCACCGAAGAGCCGCTGCCGGGCGCGCGCGTGGTCTATCGCATCAACGACGGCGT
>DASZPU010001204.1:0-9333 GCA_035550195.1 Nannocystaceae bacterium | reverse complement strand
CTTGTCGCATCGTGGTGGTGGTGAGCTCGTCGAGATGCTCGGGGTCGGCTTCGCGCTGCCGTGGTGGAACGCGTATCTGCAATCGGGCATCTCCGCGCCGCCCGAGCTCGCGTTCTTGCCCGGCTTCGCGCTCTTCGCCTTCGCGATCGCGCTCGTGGCCGGGCTCGGCGACGAGTACACCGATCGCCTCGCGCACAAGATCACCTTCACCACGCTCTTCGGACAAGCGCGCGTGCGCATGGCCGCCGAGGGCTTGCTGATCGGCGGCATGTTGGTGTGGGCGGCGATGAGCAAGCTCGCGCCACACGTCGCATCGTGGTGGACCACCGCGCCCGCGGTGCTCGTGATGAGCTGGTTCCACCGTGGCGTCGCGAAGGCCGGGCGCGCTGCGGACGTCGAAGACCCGGTCGGCGTCGCGCGCTACAAGGCCGCGATGCACTCGTGCGTGTGGTGGGGCGCGGCCACGCTCGCGCTCACCATGCTCGCGCACCTGTGGATCGAATGAGCGACTACGACTTCGACTTGTTGACGATCGGTGCGGGCTCCGGCGGTGTCGCGGCGAGCCGACGCGCGGCCAGCCACGGCGCAAAGGTGGCGATCTGCGAGGTGCGCGACATCGGGGGCACCTGCGTGCTGCGTGGGTGCGTGCCGAAGAAGCTGCTGGTGTACGCGTCGGCGGTGCGCGACGAGCTCGCGGTCGCGCGCGGCTTCGGTTGGCACGCCACCGATGCGCGGCTCGACTGGGCCGCGCTCATCGAGGCGAAGCGCGCCGAGCTGCGTCGGCTCGAGGCGGTGTACGAGAAGCTGCTCGCGGAAGCGAAGGTCACGACGCTGCGGGGACGCGCGACGATCGTGGACGCGCACACCGTCGAGATCGGAGGCGAGCGGCACTCCGCCGCGCGCATCCTCGTCGCCACCGGCGGGCGTCCGTCGTTGCCGGAGATCCCCGGCGCCGAGCTCGGCATCACCTCGGAGGAAGCGCTCGATCGCACCGAGGTGCCCGGCCACATCACGATCGTCGGTGCGGGCTACATCGCGGTCGAGTTCGCCGGCATCTTCCGCGGTGCGGGCTCCGAGGTGACGATGCTCGTGCGCGGCGACGGTCTGCTGCGCGGCTTCGACGAGGACATCCGCAAGCACCTCGACGACGAGCTGTGTCGCCGCGGCATCGACATCCGTCGTCGCCTCGCGCCGCGCATGCTCGAGCGCATCGGCGACAAGCTCTGTCTGTGCACCACCGGCGACTCGATCAACACCGATGCGGTGATGTTCGCGACCGGACGCGTGCCCAACGTCGAGGGGCTCGGGCTCGAGACGGTCGGCGTCGCGCTCGATGCGAACGGCGGCATCGCGGTCGACGAGTGGTCGCGCACGAACGTGCCCTCGATCTGGGCGATCGGCGACGTCACCTCGCGCCCGGCACTGACGCCGATGGCGATCGCGGACGGCCGCGCCTTCGCCGACACCGAGTTCGCGAACAAGCCGCGCACGATCGGGCACGAGCACGTGGCCACCGCGGTGTTCAGCCAACCGCCGTGCGGCACGGTGGGGCTCACCGAAGCGGAAGCGCGGGCGCGCGGCGAGGTGCTCGTCTATCGTGCACGCTTCCGCCCGATGAAGCACCACTTCGCCGGCCGCGACACGGTCACGATGATGAAGCTCGTCGTCGATCGCGAGACCGATCGCGTGCTCGGTGTGCACATCGTCGGCTACGACGCGCCGGAGATCGTGCAGGGCTTCGCGGTCGCGGTGCAGTGCGGCGCGACCAAGGCCCAGCTCGACGCCACCTTGGCGATCCATCCCACCGCGGCCGAAGAGCTGGTCACGATGATGACCCCGATCGGCTGAGCGGGCGGGGAGATCCACGCCAAAGTCACGCCGCAACGGCGCGCGGGTCACGTTGTAACACTGGTGTCACCGAGCCGGGCCGTGACTGTCACGCGAGGGTGACAGGGTCGCGCCGTGGCCATCACCGCCCTGGCGTTGTCCTTGCTGGTTGCGCAACCCGTCGACGACGTGGCGAGCCCCGATGCGGGCGCGCCCGCGAGTCGCGACGTCGAAGGGCCGACTGCAGTGGAAGCACCCGAGGTCGACGACGCGAGCGTCGAGGTGTCGACACCTGCGCCCGCGGTGACGACGTCGAGCGAGCCGTCCACGCCACCCGCGACGATCGATCGCGCGGAGCCACCACCGGCCGAGTCGTCCAAAGGTCCCTACAAGGCCTGGAAGGATCCCGTGCAGCTCGAGCTGGGGAGCTTCGTGCCGGGCAAGGGTTTCTACATCGGCACCAAGGACGAGCGCTTCACGATGCGCATCCACGGTCGCGTGCAGGTGCGCTACGACATCGATCATCCCGGCAACGGTGGCAACACCCACCAGACGCTACAGGTCCGTCGCGCACGCGTCGTGCTCGGCGGCAACGTGTTCAGCAAGTACGTGCACTACTACTTGCAGCTCGGCTTCTCGCCGCGCGATCAGATCGCCGGCGTGCCCAACGAGAACGGCACGATGCGACGCACGCCGCTGCGCGATGCTCGACTCGAGTTCGATCGCATCCGCGACTTCACGGTGTGGGCCGGCCAGATGAAGGTGCCGTTCTCGCGCCAACGCGTGGTGTCGTCGAGCAGCCTGAACCTCGTGGATCGATCGATCGCGAACGACGAGTTCCAGCTCGATCGCGACATCGGTGTGCAGGTGTTGTCGAAGGACGTCGGTGGGCTCGGCTGGCTCGGCTACAACGCCGGTGTGTTCCTCGGCGAAGGCCGCAACGTCTGGGAGCAGAGCGACTTCGGCATGCTGTACGTCGCGCGCCTCGAGGCCACGCCGCTCGGCAAGTTCGAGGACTACTCGGAAGGCGATCTCGATCGCAACGAGAAGCCCAAGCTCGCCATCGGCGGTGCATACGCCTTCCAGAACAAGTCGCACTACACGAATGGTACGTGGGGGGATCCACCTGCCGATCGCGGCACCACCGACGTGCACAACGCGACCGCCGACGTGATCTTGAAGTGGCGTGGCCTTTCGGCACAGTCGGCGTTCCACTTTCGCCAGAGCACGAACCGTCGCAACGGCGGTGCAGTCGACGAAGAGACGATGATGCCCATCGCGACGGCGCTGCCGCGCGATGGCGTGGGTTGGTTCGCGCAGATCGGCTGGCTCGTGCCGAAGATTCCGCTCGAGGTCGTCGGTCGCTACGGGCTCGTGCGCAACATCCGGGGCGCCGATCGCAGCGCGCTCGTGTGGCGCGACGAGGTCGGCGGCGGCCTCAACTACTACGCGTACGGTCACTGGGTGAAGCTTCAGCTCGACTACTTCCGGCTCTACGGCGCCGATCAGGGGCCGACCTACGCCTCGGCGGCGAGGCACGGCAACGACCGCATTCGGCTGCAGCTGCAGGTGTCGTTCTGATCGGGCGCTGCACGCGGTAAACGTTCGCACGCGGCGGGACGCTGCACGCGCGAGCCCGCGGAGTGCTACGGTGTCGCGTAGTCGTGGGCGAGTCGACCGAGCCTCGAGAGAGCGAGCTGCTGCCGCGCGCCGAGCGATCGGTGCGGTGGGTGCCGGCGGCGATCGTGCTCGCGGTGTTGCTCGCCGGCGGCGCGTGGTGGTGGAAGGGCCGCGAGCAACCGGTGTCGTCCGCGAACGCGGGTCCGACGTCGGCCCGCGGTGCACCGGTGGTCGCGGTCGCGATCGAGCGCGCCGATCTCACGCTGCGACGGCGCTATCCCGGTGAAGCGTTCGCCGATGCGGTCGACGTCAGCAGTCGCATCTCCGGTCACGTGCTCGCGATCGACGTGCGCATCGGTGACGTCATCGCGAAGGATCAGGTGCTCGCGCGCATCGACGACAGCGTCATCGCGCGACAGATCCGCGAGACCAAGGCGATGCAGCAGGGCGCACGCGCGGCTGCACGCACGGCGAAGGTCGCGAGCGAAGCGGCCGAGCGCGATCTGAAGCGCGCCGAAGGGCTCGCGGGCAAGGGCGTGATCTCGGCGCAGGAGCTCGATGGTCTGCGCGACGCGCTGCGACTGCGGCAGAGCGAGCTCGCGGAGAGCACCGCCGCGCAGGACGAAGCCGCGGCTCGGCTCGCGATCCTGCAAGAGGATCTGAGCGACGTCGAGATCCGAGCGCCGTTCGCCGGCGTCATCGCGCGCCGCGACGTCGACACCGGCGCGTTCGTGCAGACCGGTGCGCCACTCGTGCGGCTCGTCGCCGAGGATCCGTTGCGCGTCCGCTTCCGCGTGCCCGAGTACGAGACCGCCGAGCTCGCGCTCGGGCAGAAGCTCGTGCTCGGCTCGCGCGCGCAATCCGAGGTCGCGCCGGTCGGCGAGATCGCCCGGTGGTCGGGCGAGGTGTCGGCGATCGATCGCACGCTCGAGGTCGAGGGTGTCGTCACCACGCGTGGCGCACTGCGACCGGGCATGTACGTCGACGTCGTGATCGAGCTCGGTGAGCTGCGCGGTGCGTTGGTGGTGCCCGAGGCGGCGGTGGTCGAGCGCATCGACGGCAACGGTCGCGCGCACGTCGGTGTGTTCATGGTCGACGGCGAGACCGCGCGCTGGGTCGACGTCGTGTCGCGCGGTCGCGATGCCGGCAAGGTCGCGCTCGAGGCCTCGCTGCCCGACGACGCGCAGGTGCTCGTGCGTGGCCATCGCGAGCTCGCCGACGGTGCGCCGATCCGACTGGTAGAGGGCAGCGAGGAGGCGCTGTGAGCCTCGCCGCCGCGTCCGTCAAACGCCCCATCGGCGTGGGGATGATCTTCCTCATCGTCGTGGTGTTCGGCTTGGTCGCGCTCAAGGAGCTCGCCATCGATCTGCTGCCCGAGGTCGACTCGCCGCGCATCACGATCACCGTCGCGTACGAAGGCGTCGCGCCGCTCGACATGGAGACGCTGCTGACGCGGCCCATCGAAGAAGCGGTGTCGACCGTCGACGGCATCCGTCGCATCGAAGGCACGTCCACCGAGGGGCTCGCGCGCGTGCAGCTCGAGTTCGCGTGGGGCATGGATCTCGAAGAAGCGGTCAACGAGGTGCGCGCGCAGCTCGAGCGCATCCGCCCCGATCTGCCCGAAGGCGCGGACTCGCCGATGGTGCTGAAGTTCGATCTGTCCTCGGCCGCGATCGCCCACCTCGGCATCACCGGCTCCGGCGATGCGCGACGGCTGCGACACCTCGCCGAAGAAGACATCACGCGGCGATTGGAAGCGGTGCCCGGCGTCGCGAAGGTCGACGTGCGCGGCGGTCGTCGTCGCGAGATCCGCGTCGAGCTCGTGCGCGATCGTCTCGACGCGCTGTCGATCCGCGCCGACGACATCAGCGCAGCGCTGGCCCGCGAGAACCGCGACGTGTCGGCCGGCGACATGCTGCAGGGCGGACAAGAGGTCGTCATCCGCACCGAGGGCGAGTACCGCAGCCTCGAAGAGATCGGGCGCACCGTGGTCGCGCAGCGCCAGGGCCGGCCGGTGCAGCTGCGCGAGATCGCCGACATCAAGGACGGCGTGCAGGAGATCCGCGACCAGCTCTGGGTCGACGAGGTCGCCGGCATCCGGCTGATGATCTCGAAGCAGTCCGACGCGAACACGATCGAGGTCGTGCACGCGATGCGGGCCGCGATCGATCAGATCAACCGCGACTACGAGGGCAAGGCGCAGCTGTCCGTCCTGCGCGACAGCGGGCAGTTCATCGAGAGCTCGGTCGAGGGCGTGCAGTCGTCGGCGCTCGTCGGTGGCGGGCTCGCGGTGCTGATCCTCCTGGTGTTCCTCGGCGATCTGCGCACGACGTTGGTGGTCGCGACCACGATCCCGTTGTCCGTGCTGGCCACGCTCGCGCTCATGCTCGGCGCCGGCATCACGCTCAACCTGATCTCGTTCGGTGGGCTCGCGCTCGGCATCGGCATGCTGGTCGACAACGCGATCGTCATCGTCGAGAACATCCATACCAAACGCGAGCAGGGCATCGACTCGATACGCGCAGCGATCGACGGCACCAAGGAAGTCAGCGGAGCGGTCATCGCCGGCACGCTCACCACGGTCGTCGTGTTCGTGCCGGTGGTGTTCCTCGGTGGCTTCGCGGGCGTGTTCTTCCGCGAGCTCGCGCTGGTGGTGTGCTTCTCGTTGTTCTGCTCGCTGGTCGTCGCGCTCACGCTCGTGCCGGCGATCTGCGCCCATTTGCTCGGGCCGGTGCGACCGAGCAAGCGTCGGCGCGACCATGCGTTGGTGGGCGCGTACGGCTCGGTGCTCGGCGGCGCACTGCGGCGGCCGTGGTCGATCGTCGCGATCGGCGTGGTGCTGTTCGGGGTGTCGCTCGGCGGCGTTCCGAAGCTGCGCAGCGAGCTGATGCCCGAGACCGACGAAGGGCGCATCGTCGTGGCGATCGAGCTGCCGGTCGGTACGCCGCTCGCGACGACGTCGACCACGGTGATGGCGATCTCGGCGCGCATTCGTGCCGTGGTCGCGGCCGAAGAGCTCGAGCACCTCGTCGAAGTCGTCGGGCCCGAGACGTGGTGGAAGCCCGCGGGCGGCAACAAGGGCAACATCGACGTGTTGCTCGTGCCGCGCAGCCAACGTACGCGCGATCAAGCCGAGGTCATCGAAGCGATCCAAGCGGTGGTGAAGGACGTGCCGGGCGCGGTCGTGCAGGTGCGGCCCGACACCGGGAACCTGCTGCTGCGCATGATGCGGGGCGGCAACGACGATCGACTGGTGGTGCAGGTGATCGGACACGATCAGCGCACCGCCGAGCGCTTGGCGGCCGAGGTGCGCGAGCGCGCCCTCCAGGTCGAGGGCATCGTGTATGCGCGCCAGGATCGCGAGCAAGGGCAGCTCGAGCGCACGCTCGTGGTCGATCGCGCGCGGCTCGGCGAGCTCGGGCTCGGTGCGGCCGACGTCGCGTCGTCGGTGGAGCACTACGTGCTCGGGCGCGTCGCGACGCGGTATCGCGAAGACGGTGAGGAGTACGATCTGCGGGTGGTGCTCAGCGAGGCCGAGCGCGCGCGGCTCGATCAGCTCGCACGATTGCCGATCGCGCTGCCGAACGGCGGCAGTGTGCCGCTCGGGCAGGTCGCACGCATCGAAGAGCGCGTGGGCAAGTCGTCGCTGGCCCGCGAGAACCAGCAGCGCGTGGTGAAGATCGGCATGGGCATCGGCGACCGCGACCTCGGTGCGGTCGCGCGCGACCTGCAGGCCGAGCTCGATGCGATCGCGCACCCCGACTCGTTCTCGCTGCGCCTGGCCGGCGAGATCGAGAAGCAGGAAGAAGCCTTCGGCGGCCTGTGGGTGGGCGGATTGTTGGCGATGTTCCTGGTCTACGCGGTGATGGTGGTGCAGTTCGAGAGCCTGCGCATGCCGCTCATCGTGATGGTGTCGATCCCGTTCGCGATCGTCGGCGTCGTCGGCATCCTGCTCGCGACCGGCACGAGCCTGAATTTGCAATCGGCGCTCGGCGTGATCGTGCTGGTCGGCATCGTGGTGAACAACGCGATCGTGCTGATCGACCACATCGAGCAGCTGAGGCGCGAAGGCATGCCGCTCGGCGAAGCGGTGCGCAAAGGCAGCACCGCGAGATTGCGGCCCGTGCTCATGACGACCACGACGACGTTGCTCGGCTTGGTCCCGCTCGCGCTGGGCCTTGGCGAAGGCGCGGAGCTACAGGTCCCACTGGCGCGCGCGGTGCTGGGCGGCCTCGCGACCTCGACGCTCGTCACGCTGGTGGTGATCCCGTGCCTCTACCTCGCGGTCGAGCGCTGGATCGCGAAGCGGCGATAGGACGTTCGCCTGAACGGGTCGAACGCGAACGAGTGATCAGATCCTCGCGGCTCCAGTCTACTCACCCGATGGTCGAGCGAGACTTCATCGTCGAGATGCGCGCGCGGGTCCTGCGGCACGTGACGACCTCGCTGCTCGGCGTGTTCGGTGCATTCCTGCTCGCGGGCATCGTGGGTGGCGTCGTGGCTGCGCTCGATCTCGGCAGCGCCAAGCGCTTCGTGCTGGGCGCCGTCGTGATGTCCGCGGTCGTCATCGCGCCCGTGGTCGGGATTCGATCGGCGCGACGCAACCTGCGGTGCCCGGGCTGCGAAGGTGCGCTGTGGGGGATGTCGGCGTTCGGGCGCAAGCCGTTCGACGCGAAGGCGCGCCAGCTCTGTCCTCATTGCGGCGTGCGCTTGTTCGCGCCGCGACGCATGCGCGTGATCGTCCTGCTCGTCGTCGCCGGCGCCGTGCTCGTCATCGCCGGCGCAGCCGCGAGCGTGCTCGCGAGGCGCTGACACGCGTCACGGACACAGGCCCTGGCCGGGATGCTCGATGCACGCCGGCGCGGTGCCGGCGAGGCAGTCGTCGCGGACGTCGGTCGAGGTCGCGACGTCGACGTCGTCGTTGCACGCGCACACGCCTCGACAGCCCGCGCTGCCGATCGACGCCAGCGCGACGCACGAGAAACCCGTCGCGCACGCGCTGGGCTCCGCGTCTTCGCACTCGGCCGAGGTCTCGCAGAACGTGCTGCAGAACGAGCGCGCCGCGACGTAGTCGGCCGAGAGCCGGCACTCGGCGTCCGGCAGCGCGCACTCGAAGCGACCGAGCGAGGGATCGGCGGCGTTGCACTCGAGGTCGCCCATGCACATGTCCGCGGGCGCGACCGAGCTATCGGCGTAGACGCAGACGAGCCCGTCGCAATCGAGGGCAGGGAAGGTCACGATCTTCGACTCGATCGCGCCGGCCGGGAGCTCGTGGACGCACGGTGCACCGATGCCGTGCGCGCTCGTACCACCCGTGGACGTCGACTCGGCGGCGTCGCCCGAGTCCGCGGTGGTGGGCAGCGACGCGCCACCGTCACCCTCGCTCTCCTGCTCGCCGAGCTTGGTGGGATCGAGCACACAGGACGCCGCGAGCAGCACAGCGAGGATGGCTACGTGGTTCACGGTGATGGTTTCCCGGACGCGCTGCGCGTCATTGCAGCTCGCATGCATCGCGCAGCCGTGCGTGGAAGAGCGAGACCTCGGCATCGCCGAGCAGCGTGCGGGCCTCGCCGCGACCTTGCGCCGTGCGGTCGGAGGCACACAGCGCGATCGCTCGCAACGCGCGCGCCTCGGGTCGCAGCACGCCGGTAGGGAACGCGCGCGCGTGCTCGGCGAGTCGCGCGAGCGCAGCCGCATGATCGCCGCGCTCGATCGCCGCGCGCGCCGACTCGACCAGCGCGAGCTCGCGACGCATCGGATCGATCGTCGGCGCGCGCACGGGTGCACGCGGCGTGACCGGCTCGACGCGCGCCTTCGCGGGCTCCACCTGCTCGACGCGTGGTGGGATCGCGGGCTCGACCTGCACGACCTCGCGCACGTCGATCG
>DASZPU010001203.1:0-1649 GCA_035550195.1 Nannocystaceae bacterium | reverse complement strand
TCACGACCAGCACGCCCAGCGCCGTCCGGGATCGCATCCCCGCAGTCTTTCCGATCCACGCGATGGGCTCAAGAATCGGGCGGCCCGCGTGCCGTCGGCACCGGGGGCACCGGCGCGCGCGCGGGCTCCGTCGGCGTCGCGAGCCCGGGCCCCGCCGCAGCCGGTGCGCCGCGCAGCTCCAGCGTGAGCTTCGCGATCACCTTCGCGTGATGCCGCGACACCGTGCTGACGTTCTTGCCGATCTGCTCGCCGTACTCGTGCATCGTCAAGCCGCGCACGTACAGCGCCTCGATCAGCTCGCGCTCGTCCTTCGTGCAGCGCGCGACGGCGCGCCGCAGATCCGCGAGCACCTCGTGGCGCGCGATCTGATCCTCGAGCCCATCGGGATCGCGGACCTCCTCGGGATCCTCCGGAGCGATCTTCGTCAGCAACACCGCCGCGGTCGTCTGCGCGACCAGCTCTGCGGCCGCAGCGACGCGCTCGCGCAGCGTGCGAGGATCGCCGATCTCCGCGCTCGGACGACTGTGCTCGGCGTGCTCGAGCAGCGCCTGGGTCGCCTGCAGCGCTCGCATCGCACGCGCGCGTCGGCGGATCTCCGGCGCCGCGCGCCGAGCCGCATCGATCATCGCCCCGCGCACGCGATAGTGCGCGAACGCGGCGAACGGCACACCGCACGCCGGGTCGTAGCGCAGCGCCGCCTGCACGAGCCCCTCGTAGCCCGCACTGCGCAGCTCTTCGATCGATGCATGCGGCATCCGGGGCGACAGGTATTTCGCGAGCGTCGCGACCTTCGCGATGCACGACTCGACCAACCGCGTCTGCGCCGCGGACAGTGGCGTCATTCGGTCGCCGCCTGCGTCTGCACATCACGGATGTGTTTGCGCAGCGCCCACTTCTGTTCGTCGGTGAGGTTGTTGAAGCGGATCGCCATGTCGCGATCCGAGCTGCGCACCACGACGCCTTGCAGCGGCAGGTTCACCTTGAGCGCCGGGAAGGCGAGCACCATGTGCACCTCCGTGCCCGACGCCTCCCATGCTTCACCGGCGAAGCGGCAGCCGCCGAGGCTGATGTCGTCGATCGGTCGCGCGAGCACGACCTCGTCGCCGATCACGTCCGCGAACGCGGGGATGAAGAAGCGCGGGTGGAGGCGGGCGTCGGCGCTCACCGGGCCCATCATAGCCGTCGCGCCGGCGCGTCAAGGTGCCCCACGCGAGGCGACGGCATGGCAGGCCCTTTCCGATCGCCCTGCCAAAATGGCAACGAGGCCACAGCGGGGCCGACGGCAAGCGCTTTGGATCCGGCGGGTTTTCCCGTACCTTCCCGTGGTCGCGTGGCTTGCAGCGGTCGGCTCGGCCGCATCGCACGCGACGCGGCTCCGCTTCCATGCGCTCGCGATCCTTCACGCTCGCCCTTCTCATGGCACTCGGCCTCTTTTCGCTCCCGCTCGTGCCGGGGTGCAAGAAGGAGCCGACGATCCCCGGCACCGAGATTCCCGACACCCCGGAGAATCGCGATCTGCTCGCGGTGCTCGAACGCTACCGCACCGCGTTCGTGCGGCGCGACGCGGCGGGCGTGCTCGCGACGGCGCACCCGACCTACTACGACACGGCGGGCACCGACGATCCCGGCGACGACGTCGAGTACTCCGA
>DASZPU010001202.1:0-5893 GCA_035550195.1 Nannocystaceae bacterium | reverse complement strand
TCTGCGCCGAAGCGGAGGATCGGCTCGGTCATCGCGTGTGCGTGCACGAGGTCGACAGCGACGACACGTGGCGACTCTACTCGATCGGTGGCGGTCTGACCGATGGCTCGTCGCGACGCGTCGGCAAGTACCTCGTGCCCGCGGTCGACGACGCGCGATTGCCCACCGTGTTCTCCGACGCGAATCACTATCGCCTGCACTACTGCTTGATGTCGCGGGGCTTCGCGCCGCTGTTCCCGAACCTCACGACCGGCCAGTACGCGCAGCTCATCCTCACCCGCGCGTCGCGGGAGTTCTACGGCGGTGCGACCTTCGAGTTCACCGAGCCCAGCCCCACCGCGTTCGGCTTCACCGTCGAGAACGCGAAGAACCCCGACGAGCTGGTGACGATCGACGAAGTCTACGAGGTGTACCGCGGGCTCCAAGATCGTTTCCCGATCGGCGAGCTCGCGTTCCTGCCGTATGGCGAGCCGCAGGTCGAGGCGGTCGCGAAGTGGTCGGACACGCCGTTTCCGATCGCCGCGCCCGTCGGCGCCGCGCCGACCTACGAGGTCTACACGCCCGGCATCGCGTACGGACGCGTCCGCATCGTGCGTCCGGGCGACACCACCGCGTTCGGTTGGCAGGACATCGTGGTGTTCGACGACGTGCCGCTCGATCTCGAAGGCGTGATGGCGGCGGCGATCACCGGCGCGCGCCAAGACATCCTCAGCCACCTCAACGTGCTGTCCGGGCAACGCGGCACGCCCAACTTCTTCGTCGACGACGCCATCGATCAGCTCGAGATGTTCGAGGGCCAGCTCGTGCGCGTGCAGGCCTTCGGAGCCGGGTACCTGGTGGTGCCGACCACCGAAGCCGAGGCGCAAGCGCACTGGGCCGAGACGCGCCCGCACGCGGAGCTCGAACGCGCGCCGGATCTCGCGTTCGAGACGTTCGATGCGTTCGACGCGATCCCCAGCGACACCCCCGAAGGTCGCTCCGACGCGCGCGCGCGCTTCGGTGCGAAGACCACCGGGCTCGCCGTGCTCTCGCAGCTGCTCGACCCGCGCTACCAGACCACGGGTTTCGGGATTCCGTTCCACTACTACGACGCGTTCATGCGCGACAACGCGTGGATGGTCGATCTCGGACAGGGTCCGGTGCTCACCAGCTATGCCGACACGATCGCGGCGTGGCTCGACGACGAAGCGTTCCGTACGGATGCGACGATCCGCAAGGCGCGGCTCGAGCAGCTGCGCGCGGAGATGACCGCGAACGGCGTCGTCTCGCCCGAGCTCGTCGTCGCCCTGCGTGCGCGCATCGCCGAGGAGTTCGGCTCCGAGAACGTGATGGTGCGCGTGCGTTCGTCCTCGAACACCGAGGACACGCCGCAGTTCAACGGCGCGGGTCTGTACGACTCGAAGAGCGCGTGCGCGGCCGACTCGGCGAATCCCGACGCCGCGAACTCGGCGTGCGACGAGGACAAGGACCCGCGCACGCTCGAGGCCGCGCTCGCAGCGGTGTGGGCGAGCCTGTGGAACTTCGGCGCGTTCGAAGAGCGCGACTACTATCAGATCGATCACGCGATGGTCGCGATGGGTGCGAGCGTCTCGTTGCAGTACGAGGGCGAGCAAGCCAACGGCGTGGCCTTCAGCGGCAACCCCCGCGATCCTCGCTCGGATCAGTACCTGATCAACGCGCAGCACGGCGAGACCGACGTCGTCGGCAACGACTCGGGCGTCACCGCCGAGCTGTCCTACCTGACGATCGAGAACGGCGACGTCGTGGGGATCGACCGCGTGGTCGCGTCGTCGCTGGTCCCCGCCGGCCAGGTCGTGCTGAGCGATGCACAGCTCGAGGAGCTCGGTGCCGTGCTCGCCGACCTTGCGGCCGTCTTTCCCTTCGACTTCCAGCTCGACGACGGCAGCACACCGCTGCTCGACGTCGAGTTCAAGATCACCGCTGCCGGCCAGCTCGTGATCAAGCAAGCGCGCTCGTTCGTGGGCACGCCCCTTCTTGCCGGACCGACGTGCGAGGAAGAACCATGACCATGATGCCCCGAATCGTTGCTCTGTTCGCGTTGGCTGCCACGACTGCGTGTGGCGCATCCGTCCCCATCGACGACGGCGGTGGATCCGAAGGATCCGAGTCCGGCTCCGAATCGGCGACGACGGATCCGGTGCCCACCGATTGCTTCTGGAACGGTCAGACCATCGCGGACGGTCAGACCTACGCGACGCCGGACGGCTGTGTCACGTACGAGTGCGACGCGGGTGCGATGATCGTGATCGACGACTCGCTGGAGACGGTGGCCGGCGATCTCGTGTTGGACAATCAGCCCGAGGTCGCGGCCCACACCTGCCTCGGCGTGGTGGAAGGCTCGCTGACGATCAGCGGCACCGCTGCCGATCTCTCGGCGCTCGATCAGCTCACGCGCGTCGGCGGCTCGCTCACGATCGAGGCCGCGGCGGTCACGAGCCTGAACGGGTTGCAGACGCTCGCAGAGATCGACGCCGGGCTCGTGATCCGCGACAACGCCAGCCTCACGCAGCTCGCGTTCCAGCCCTACATGAGCCTGTTCGGCGACGTCACGATCGAGAACAACGACGTGCTCACCTCGCTCGCGGGCGCGGAGTTCATCGGCGCGTGCGTGAGCTGCTTCGACGATGGCGAAGCGACCACGGACTCCGGCGATCCCGGCGGCGACGAAGGTGGCGAGGTCGGTTCGGCCACCGCGGGTGAGGACGAGCCCAGCCCCGGCGGTACGTTCTACGGCAACATCCTCATCGCCGAGAACGACGCGCTCGTCGACATCTCCGCGATCAGCAACCTCGTCTATGCGTGGCAGAGCGTGCGACTGCGCGGTAACGCGGTGCTGAACACCATCGCGGCGCTGCGCCTGCAGCAGGTGCAGGGCGATCTCGAGATCGCCAATCAGCCGGCGCTCGACACCGTTTCGGTGGAGAGCTTCGCGAGCACGGTCGCGGTCGCGGGCACCACGACGATCTGCGGCAACCTCGGCGGCGTCGCCTGCCCGTGACGCGCAGCGGCGGTGGATCGATCAACGCGCGTCGCGAGGCGCGCGTACGTAGGCGTCGGTCCACAGCCATGTCGTCGCGGCCAAGCGCTTGCGCGCCAGCAACCGCCACCCTGCGCCCTCGAGCAGCGCCGACATGATGAACGGCGACCAGATCGCGTGGCGGAATTCCGCGACGCGGCGATCGCCATCCGGTCGGTAGCTCGCGACCATCGAGCCGCGGACCGTATCGCACTCCGTGGCTTCGAATCGCGTCACACGACCGTTGCGGCGCTCGACGGCGCGGCGTCGCCACTGCCGCGCATCGAGCATCTCGACGACGTCGCGGTAGTCGATCACGAAGGTCGCGTCACGACGCAGATGCCGGGCGAGATTGCGGAGGATCGCCCCGAGCTTGACGGGCTCGATGTGGCAGCTCGCGTTGCCGAGCAAGGTGACCGTATCGAACCGACCCGAGAGCTCGACGGTCGCCGCGTCGCCCAGCACGAAGCGATTGCGCGAGCCGTTCGCGCGCGCCCACTCCTTGCCGGCGCGGATCATGTCCGGGTTGATGTCGACGCCGACATACCGGTGGCCGTGCGGCTCGAGGATCGCCCCGAGGATGCCGCCTCCGCACGCGACATCGAGCACGACGCGGCCGAGGTGTGGGCGAAAGGCGCGGTGGAAGCCGGCCATCACGCGCCGACGCGTTTCGTGCTCGACCACATAGCGGCCGACATCGTCGCCACGGCGATAGAAGTCGACCATCTCAGCGCGCAACGAAGCCATCGCGCGACCTACAGCGGAATGTTGCCGTGCTTCTTGCGCGGGTTGTCCTGCTTCTTGTTGCGCAGCATCGCGAAGCTCTGCGCGATGCGCTTGCGCGTCTCGCTGGGCGTGATCACTTGATCCACGAAGCCGAGCTCCGCGGCCTTGTACGGGCTCGCGAACAACGCCCGGTACTCCTCGGCGAGGCGCTTGCGCGTCGCTTCGGGATCGGTCGCGTTCTGCAGCTCCCGACGGAACACGATGTTGACCGCACCTTCCGCGCCCATCACCGCGATCTCGGCGGTGGGGTACGCGAGGTTGATGTCACCGCGGATGTGCTTGCTCGCCATGACGTCGTACGCACCGCCGTAGGCCTTGCGCGTCACGATCGTCACCTTCGGCACCGTCGCCTCGGTGAACGCGTACAAGAGCTTCGCACCGTGGCGGATGATGCCGCGGAACTCCTGCTCGGTGCCCGGCAAGAAGCCCGGCACGTCGACGAAGGTCAGGAGCGGCACGTTGAACGCGTCGCACATCCGCACGAACCGCGCGGCCTTCGTCGACGCATCGATGTCGAGACAGCCCGCGAGCACGAGCGGCTGGTTCGCGATGACGCCGACGCTCTGCCCCCCTACCCTGCAGAACCCGATCACGATGTTGCGCGCGAACGACTCCTGCACCTCGACGAACTGCCCGTCGTCGGCGACCGCCGTGATGATCTTGCGGATGTCGTAGGGCTTGCTCGGGTCGGTGGGCACCACGTCGTCGAGCTCGGGGCACGCACGATCCACGTCGTCGCGGCTGGCCGAGCGCGGCGCCTCACCGAGATTGTTCGACGGCAGGAACGACACGAGCTGGCGCGTCATCGCGAGCGCGCCGGCTTCGTCGTGGCACTGGAAGTGCGCCACGCCGCTCTTCTCGTTGTGCGTCGCCGCGCCGCCGAGCTGTTCCTTCGTGACCTCCTCGTGGGTCACCGCCCGGATCACGTCGGGCCCGGTGATGAACATGTAGCTCTGGCCCTCGACCATCAGCACGAGATCGGTGAGCGCGGGCGAGTACACCGCTCCACCTGCGCAGGGCCCGAAGATGACCGAGATCTGCGGGATGACGCCCGACGCGAGCACGTTGCGCTTGAAGATCTCCGCGTAGCCGGCGAGCGACTCGACACCTTCTTGGATGCGCGCGCCGCCGGAATCGTTGAGCCCGATCACCGGCGCGCCGACATCCATCGCGAGATCCATCAGCTTGCAGATCTTGCGTGCGTGCGCCATGCCGAGACTGCCGCCGAACACCTCGGCCTGCTGCGCGAACACGAAGACCACGCGCCCGTCGATGGTGCCGTGGCCGGTGACGACGCCGTCGCCGTAGACCTTCTTGTCGCCCATGCCGAAGTCGCCGCACGCGTGCGTGACCAGGCGATCGAGCTCGACGAACGATCCGGGATCGAGCAACAGCTCGATGCGCTCGCGCGCGCCGTTGCGACCGTTCGCGTGGATCTTCTCGCTCGCCTTCGCGGCTGCGGCTTGCGCCTTCGCGACCGCTGATTCGCCCTCGCGCGCCTCTCGAGGGCCTGCGCCGAGATCCGCGAGTTGCTCGCGCAGCTTGTGCTCCGCCTTCGGATCGTATGCCGCCATCTGGGTGGCAGACGATAGATCAGAGCGTGCCCTTGGTCGACGGCACGCCGGACATCGCCGGGTCGAATCGCGTCGCCATCCGCAGCGCGCGCGCGAAGGCCTTGAACGCGGCCTCGACGACGTGGTGGCAGTTGCCGCCGGCGCGCAGGTGCAGGTGCAGGTTCATGCGCCCCGCGACGACCACCGCCTGGAAGAACTCCTTGACGAGGTCGCAGTCGAACGTGCCGATCCACCGACCCGCGACGACCGGCAGGTCGTAGACGAGGTAGGGCCGGCCGCCGAGATCGATCGCGCAATCGACCAGCGTCTCGTCCATCGCGAGCGAGAAGCAGCCGTAGCGCACGATGCCCGCGCGGTCGCCGAGTGCATGATCGAGCGCGGCGCCGAGCACGAGGCCGGTGTCCTCGACGGTGTGGTGCGCATCGACCTCGACATCGCCTTCGGCGTCGACCGAGAGCGCGAGCGCGCCGTGCTTCGCGAGCGCCTCGAGCATGTG
>DASZPU010001201.1:0-9986 GCA_035550195.1 Nannocystaceae bacterium | reverse complement strand
CTCGTCCGAGCAGGGAAGAAGAGGATCGTCGCGCTCACGGCCTGCATGCGGAAGCTCGTCGCGATACTCAACGCCGTCATGCGCGATGGTCGCTTCCTACCTGCCGAGGAGGCTGGTTGACACGGTAGCTACCCCCGCGCCAAAGATGGCGCGCCGCCGCTGTGCGGCGGAGCCTCGAAGGAGTCGCTCACCTTTGGCGAGCTACTCCTTCGGGCTTGGTTGAGCTGGCGATCGTGAGGTCGCCGCGCTTCTACTTCACTTCAAGTTCTCGTTGGCGAAGTCCCAGTTCACCAGGTGATCGAGGAACGCCGAGATGAAGTTGGGGCGGGCGTTGCGGTAGTCGATGTAGTAGGCGTGCTCCCAGACGTCGAGGGTGAGCAGGCACTTCTTGCCCTCGCGCAGCGGGGTGTCGGCGTTGGCGGTCGTGGTGATCGCCAGCTTGCCGCCGTCTTCGACGAGCCACGCCCAACCCGAGCCGAAGCGACCGACCGCAGCGGCCGCGAACTCGCTCTTCCACTTGTCGTAGCCACCGAAGTCACGCTCGATCGCCGCGGCGATCGGACCCTTCGGCTGACCACCACCTTGCGGCTTCATGCTGTTCCAGAAGAAGGTGTGGTTCCACACCTGCGCGGCCTGGTTGAAGAGCACGCCCTCGCTGGTCTTGATGATCTCTTCGAGCGTCTTCTTCTCTTCGGGCTTGCCGGCGACGAGCTCGTTGAGCTTGTTGAGGTACGCCTGGTGATGCTTGCCGTAGTGGTAGTCGAAGGTCTCGGCGCTCATGTGAGGCACGAGCGCGTCCTTGGCGTAGGGCAGCGGGGGCAGGGTGAAGCTCATGGTGGCCTCTCGAACTCTCTCCGGAGCATGCCCGGAAGGCGCGGATGCTGGCACAGGCCCGTGGGGGCTGCAATCGTGCCGACCCGGTCTGCGCGCGCCGGCAGCCCCCACCGTCGCGCGTGTTGCGGCTCGGTGCTAGCGTCTGTGTCGTGACCCCAGGCGGGGACCGGGCATCTTGCTCGGCCGCGACCGAAGGCGGGAGCACCCGACGTGAGTGACAACGAAGTGAAGCTGTATTCACGGCCCTCCGGGCCTGACGGGGGCGCGCCTGCGTCCGCCGCGATCCCCGACGCTCGCAAGCTGATCACCGTTCCCGAGATTCGCGCACGCAAAGGCGGCGTGCCGCTCGCGATGGTGACGGCGTACGACGCGACCTTCGCCCGCATGCTCGACGAAGCCGGTGTCGAGATGCTGCTCGTCGGCGACTCGCTCGGCATGGTCGTGCAAGGCAACGCCGACACGCTCGGCGTCACCGTCGACGACATCGTCTATCACTGTCGCGCAGTCGCTCGCGGCGCACGCTTCGCGCACGTCGTCGGCGACATGCCGTTTCTCAGCTATCAAGTGACGCCCGAGGATGCGGTGCGCAACGCGGGACGGATTCTCGCGGAAGGTCGCGCGCACTCGGTGAAGCTCGAAGGCGGCGAAGCGATCGCGCCCACCGTGAAGCGCATCGTCGCTGCGGGCATCCCGGTGATGGGCCACGTCGGGCTCACGCCGCAGTCGGTGCACGCGCTCGGAGGCTTTCGCGTGCAAGGACGCGACGACGATGCGGCGCGACAGATCCTCGCCGACGCGCATGCGATCGCCGACGCCGGCGCGTACGCGATCGTGCTCGAAGGGATCCCCGGCGAGGTCGCCGAGCGGATCACCGCCGAGCTGTCGATTCCGACGATCGGCATCGGTGCGGGCGTGTCGTGCGATGGTCAGGTGCTGGTCTGCTACGACCTGCTCGGCATGACCGCGGATCTGCGTCCGAAGTTCGTGAAGCGCTACGACGAAGGCTTCGATCGCGTCGTCGCGGCTGCGACCGCGTTCCGCGACGAAGTGCGTCGGCGCGAGTTCCCGGGCGCCGAGCACACCTTCGCCATGCGCAAGCGCCCGGTGTCCGTCGCCGGTTAGCCGCACACCGGGCAGTTGAGGTCGCCGCAGTCCACGACGGCCTGCGACACCGCATTCTCGCCGCACTGCATCTGGCAATCCTCGGGGGTGTCGCCCCCGAGGACGCAGTCCAGCAGACACAGGCAGATCAGATCGCCCGTGCACGTGTCGAGCTCGGGGCAGCACGCCGCCTTCGCACACGCGACGCAGTCGGCGTCGCTCATGTTGGGCTGACAGATGAGCGGCACGTCCTCGCCGGTGCTGCTGCTGCCGCCCGAGTCGCTGCTGCTACCGCTCGCGGAGTCGGTCGCGCTCGCGGAGTCGGTGGCGCTCGCGGAATCCGTGTCGCTCGCGCTGGCGGAGTCGGTGGCGCTCGCGGAATCCGTGTCGCTCGCGGAATCGGTCGCGCTCGCGGAATCGGTCGCGCTCGCGGAGTCGGTCGCGCTCGCGGAGTCGGTGTTGCTCGCCGAGTCGGTGTTGCTCGCCGAGTCGGTGTTGCTCGCGGAGTCGGTGTTGCTCGCCGAGTCGGTGTTGCTCATCGACGCGCTGCCGCTGCTGTCGGCGGTGCCCGATTGCGATGCGGTCCCGTCGAGCGTCGCCGACTGCGATCCGCTCTGTGAGTCGCTCGCCGATGCCGTGGTCTCACCGCTGCCCTCCGCCGAGGCGCTCGAGCCCGATGCCGCTTCCTCGACGCCCGCACACCCACCGCACAGCGCGGCGAGGATCGTCACAGCCTTGGTCCAAGTCATGGCTAAGTCTCCTGGTCGTCCAGTATCGTCGCGCGAGCGGGCCGCCGCCAACAGACGAGCTGCAAGTCCGTGGGCAACTCTGGCGCGCGCGCCCACCTTTCGCTCGTGGTCGCGCACGCGCACGCGCGGATTCGGTACGCTCTCGGGCGATGCCGCTTTCGCCCGAACAAGAGTGGACCATCGTCGCTTGTGGCCTGGTCGCGCACGCCGACGGAATCCTCGAGGTCGGCGAGTGGGACCAGGTGTTGTGGATGCTCGACGATCGCGTGCCGGAGAGCGAAGCCGCGAAGTGGCTCGACGTGCTCGCCGATCGCAGCGCGCTGGGCGAGCAGCTGGAGAAGCTGCCGCTGCCGCCCCCGTTCTTCGCGGAGACGATCCTCGAGCGCGCGTGGCGGATGGCGCTCGCCGACGGCCGCGGCAGCGACGAAGAGGCCGCGGTGCACGACGAGCTCGCGCAGCGACTCGGTGTCGCTGCGGCCGACGCGAAGAAGTGGCGCGAAGACTGGCGCGCGCGCGCGAAGCAACGCGCGGAGTCGATCGCCGCATTCGCGGCCCTGCTCGCGAATGCCGATGGCGTCGCGGAGAGCGGTGAGCGGGCGGAGTTCAGCGATCTCGTCGATCGCTTGCCGGTCGACGACGCGCGCCGCCCGGCGCTCGCCGCGTTGATCGACGCGCCGCCGAAGCTCGAGGACGTCGTCGGACGGCTCGCGGCGCTGTCACCCGAGGAGCGCGGCATCGCGTTGGTGTCGCTCGCACCGATCGTCCGCTCGGCGTCGTTCGGCGAAGACGAGCGTGCGCTGTTCATCGAGCTCGCGGAGCGCGTGGCGGTGTCGCGCGCGGACGCGGAGCGCATGCTCGAGCGGTAGTGGTGGCCGCCGAGCAAGAGTCGGAGAAGATCGGCCCGACGGCGCACTACACCGCGTACGTGTGGCGGCGACTCGGGCTGCCGTACGCGCGCGAGCTGTCGACGACGACGGGTGCGCTGATGTACTGGGGGATCTTCGCGGCGGGCGAGTGGATGACGCGGGTGCTGCCCGGCGTGCCGTCGATGCCGAGCTACCTCGCGTACCGGCATCTGTTGATGGATGCGTTGCTCGAAGAGATCGCGCCCGATCGATTGGTGGAGCTCGGTGCCGGGCTCACGCATCGCACGGTGGAGTGGGCGCTCGATCGCGGCGTCGAGAGTGTCGACGTCGATCTGCCGGGAATGATCGCGGTGAAGCGTGAAGCGCTGGCGAAGCTGCCGTCGTCGTTGCAAGCGCGGCTCGGGCAGAAGCACCGCACGCTCGCGGCCGACGTGCTCGCGCCGGAAGCGGACGCGGTGCTGGGCGCTGCGTTGCACGGCGCTGCGACGGCGGTGGTGCTGGCGGAAGGACTGGTGAGCTACTTCGACGACGCCGGTCGCGTACAGCTGTTCGCGACGGTCGCGTCCGCGCTGCGCCGCAACGGCGGTGGGCACTTCATCGCCGATCTGCACACCGCCGACGCGCAGGCGAAGATGGGCGGCGCGACGAAGACGCTACGAAGTGCGATCCGGGTGATCACGCGCCGCAAGGAAGCGCTCGCGCCGTTCGCCACCGAGGCCGCGCTCGGCGACGCGCTCTTGCACGCCGGCTTCGACGGCTGGCGCATCGCGAGACGCGACGACTACGTCGCGAAGAAGCCCGCGCTCGCGCGTACGCGCTCGCCGGCCCACATCGTCGACGCGTGGGTGGGGTAGCGCCCGGCGATGCATCGACGGCATCGGAAGCTGGCAGCACCATCGCGCGCGTCACTGGTCCACGAGTCGATGATGAGAATCTGATCATCTGCTCCCACCGGACACGAAGCTGCATCTCGGGCGGTGCCCGCATCGTGCGCGGAGGTAGACTGCGAGCTGACCACGCACGCATCTCGAAGACGCCGCTCGAGGTGAAGCACGCGCTCGCGTACGTGCTCGACAACGCACGACGTCACGCCGCGCAACGCGGCCAGCGACACGCCGACGGCTGGCTCGATCCGTTCTCGAGCGCGCGTGCCTTCAGCGGCTGGCGCTCGGTCCGTGCGCAGCATGGAAGCGATCCGCCGTGGCTCTCGGCGCCCGCGACCTGGCTGCTGCGCGTCGGTTGGCGGCGGCACGGGCTGCTGGAGCTCGACGCCGTGCCCGGCTGACCGGCGCGATTGCGCCCCGTCGAACCTCGTTCGCCGCCTGGTCACATCCGTCATTGGCGGCGACTCGAACGGTCGTCGACGGGGATTGGCGCGGGCGAGATGGCAGACACGGGCGGCGAGATTCGGGCGCGCGGTGCAGCGTTGCGCGCACAAGCACGACGCATCGCGCTCGTCTGCGCGACCGCGACACTGCTCGCTGCCGCGGCGACCGTGTGGCTGCCGATCGCGATCTCCGACGACGTCGCATCCGCGTCACTGCTCGCGTGGGTCGCCGCGAACGGTGGCCTCTTCGGCGTGATCGTCTTCCAGATCGTCACCGCGCTCGGGCTCGGCGCGCTGCTCTCCGGTGCGTCGTTCGCATGGTTCTTCGTGCGCCGACGCGCGCGCTACAACCCGGCGTATCGCTACGACGCGCGGCCGATCCTCGCCTCGTGCGGATGGGCCGCGCTCGGGATCACCGGCGGCACGCTGCTCGCCGCACCGATGCAGCTCGCGATCTTCAGCGGACACAGCCGCGCGTACTTCCGCGTCGAGGACTACGGCTGGGGCTACATCGTGCTGTCGCTGGTGTTGCTGCTCGTGTTCACCGAGACGCTCGTCTACTGGACCCACCGCGCGCTCCACCATCCGTTCCTCTTCCGCCGCATCCACGCGTGCCACCACCAGTTCCGCGAGCCCACGCCGTGGGCCGCATTCGCGTTCCATCCGCTCGATGCGTTCGCGCAGGCGTTCCCGTATCACGTCGCGGCGTTCGTGTTCCCGCTGCACGTCGGCGTCTACACCACCGCGATGGCGATGGTGATGGTGTGGTCGGTGTCGATCCACGATCGCGTCACGCTGCTGCCGATCCGCGGGCTGCTCTACGCCGGACACCACACGCTGCATCACCTGCACAACCGTTACAACCTCGGCCAGTACTTCACGTGGTGGGATCGCATCGGCGGCACCTATCGCTGTCCGAGCACGCTGCCCGACGCATACCGCTCCGGTCGTCCGGATCGCGGAGTGACACCATGACGACTGCACCAAACCCGTCCGCGTTCTTGCGCCACTCGATCGCTCGCGAAGACGTGCGTGACACGTTCGAGCGCTACGCGAAGCTGCACGATCGCGACGGCGTCGAAGCGCGTCGCTCCGCGTACGCGGTGATGGTCAACGCGTACTACGACTTGGTCACCGACTTCTACGAGTACGGCTGGGGCGACTCGTTCCACTTCGCGCCGCGCTATCGCGGTGAATCGTTCGCGGCCTCGATCGCGCGGCATCAACACTTCCTCGCGCAGCGACTCGGGCTCGGCCCCGGCGACGCGGTGCTCGACGCGGGGTGCGGCGTCGGCGGACCCGCGCGTGCCATCGCACGCTTTTGCGGCGCGCACGTGCTCGGCGTCAACAACAACGTCTATCAAGTCGAGCGCGCACGAGCGCTCACTGCCCGCGCGAAGCTCGACGATTCGTGTCGCTTCGAGCGCGGCGACTTCATGGGCCTGCGCCACGACGATTGCACCTTCGACGCCGCGTTCGCGATCGAGTCCACCGCGCACGCGCCCGACAAGACCGCGTGCTTCACCGAGCTGCATCGCGTGCTCGCGCCCGGTGCCGAGCTCGCGGGCTACGAGTGGTGTCTGACGCCCGCGTACGACGGCGACTCGATCCAGCATCGTCGCATCAAGTCCGGCATCGAGAAGGGCAACGGCCTGCCGGATCTCGCGAGCATCGCCGGAGTCGAGCACGCGCTCGTGAGCGCGGGCTTCGAGGTGCTGTGCATCGAAGATCGCGCGACGACCTCGGACGCGAGCACTCCGTGGTACCTGCCGCTTTCCGGCCGCGGCTTCGGGCCACGCGAGCTGCTGATGAAGCCGTTCGCACGTTGGTGCACGCACCACATCGTCGGCGCGCTCGAAGGCACCGGCGTGCTGCCCGATGGCGCGCAGGAGGTGACGCGCATGCTCAACGACGCGGCCGACTGGCTCGTGAAGGGCGGCGAGACCGGCATCTTCACACCGATGCTCTTCTTCCACGCGCGCAAGCCGGGCGCGTAGCCCGAGTCGTCAGCGCGGGCGCAGCGGCTTGCGGAAGCAGACCACGCGCTCGATCTCCACGAAGCCGAGCGCGAGGTGAGCGGCGTGTGCCGGCGTGTTGTCGAGCTCCGAGTCGCTGGCGATCTCCGCGTGTCCGTGGTCGAGTGCGAGCTGCTCGGCCGCAGCGACGAGCGCTCGACCGACACCGCGACCACGCACGTGCGCATCGACGAACCAGCCCTCGATGAACGCGACCGGCGACTCCTCGCAGCCCGCGGCATACTTGCGCTCGTCGAGCTCGAGGAATCCGACGAGCGCGCCGTCGAGCTCGGCGACCAGGACGACGAGCGTGCCGCCGCCGTGCTCGAAGTACGCCCGCGTCTCGGTGTCGTGATCGACGAGCGCACCGGGCCACAACGCCGCGCGCATGCGCAGCCAGTGCGTGCGATCGTCCGCACGGATCCGTCGAACGTGCATCTGCAGCTACGGTAGCAGCTCGAAGGACGACGCGATCAGCCCGGGATGCACTGGCCGAGGCCGCTGCACTCCTGCGAGCAGCTGTTGTCGCAATCGGCGAGCGTGCAGCTGCCCGGCCCCTGACACGACAGCGAGCAGTCGCCGCCGGAGCACGACAGCGCGCACGAGCCCGAGCCCGTGCACGTCGCATCGCAGCCGCCGCCGTCGCAGCTCAGGTCGCACGAGCCTTCGCCTTCGCAGGTGAAGTTGCAGTCGCCACCGGGGCAGTCGAAGGTGCACGAGCCGGTGCGATCGCAGCCGCACGAGGTGCCGGCGGCACACGTGGTGTCGATCGGATTGGGGTTGCCGCCGCCATCGCGGATCACGCAGGCGTTGAGCGCTCCGAGGCCGATCGCGAAGGCGATGCCGAGGTACCTGGTCATGCCGGGGTAGATGCGCGAAGGGGGGCGATCGATTGCGCGGCCTACTCGGGCAGCCACGGCAAGAGCGCGTGCGGCTGGCCGGGCTGCAGGAACACCAGCGACAGCGGCAGCTTCGCGAGCGCGGCGTCGAGCACGGGCGGTAGCGCGAGCTCACCCTTCAGACGCGCGCGTCGCTTCGTCTTCACCACCGGCTCGCGATCGCGCCGCTTCACGCCAAGCGCCTCGAGCACGAGATCGACGAGCGTCACGCGATGCGGCAGCACGCGCAGCTCGAGCTGCGTGCCGCGCTGCACCTTCACCAATCCGCGCAGGTGATCGAGCGCGCCGTCGAGCCCATCGAGCCGATCGACCAACCCGAGCTTCTTCGCCGCGCTGCCGCTGTACACGTGCCCACGCCCCAGCTCGTGCACGCGCTCGGGCGTGATGCCGCGACCTTCCGCGACGCGCTTGCGGAACAGATCGTAGGTGTGCTGCATCGACTTCTGCAGCCGCGCGCGCTGGTCGGCGTTGAACGGATGCCAGGGCTCCATCATGTCGGGGTTCTTGCCCTGCTTCGTCGTCACCGCCGAGATGCCGAGCTTGCCGAGCAACCCCGAGAGATCGGGATGGATCGAGATGACGCCGATCGAGCCCGTCACCGTCAGCGGATCCGCGAACACCGGCCCAGCACCCATCGCGACGTAGTAGCCACCGCTGGCCGCGACGTCGCCCATCGACACGACGATCGGCGGTTCGAAGCGCGGCTGCTTCGCATGCGCTTCCTTGGTGAGCTGCACCTCGCGCCAGATGATGTCGCTCGCGAGCGCCGAGCCGCCGGGGCTGTCGACGCGCAGCAGGATGCCCTTGCACGCACGATCCTCGCGGAGGTTTCGCAGCGTGCGCACGATGGTGTCCGCGCCCGCGAAGCGCAGCCCGAGCAGCGGTACGAAGCGACTCTCGCCGTCGATGATGGTGCCTTCGACGAGCACCACCGCGAGATACGGCGCGTCGCCCCAGGTGTTCTGTCCGTGGCGCGTGTCGTCGAAGCGCTTGTACTCGACGTTGGCCCCGATGACGTCCGAGACGCGGTCGAGCAGCTGATCGCGATACACCACCTCGTCGACGAGCTTCGCCGCGACCGCGTCCTCGGGCACGTGGGGCGCGTCGTCGAAGAGCTCGCGCACGCGCGCCCGCGACAGCCCGCGCGCCTGTGCGATGTCGCCGACGATCTTCGCGTACGTGTCCGATTGCAGCGCGGTCTCCTGCTCGCGGCTCGGTGCGGTGGGCCCCGACTCCGCGAACGACTCGCCCGCGGTCTTGTACTCGTCGATCTTCAGCACCTCGGCCTTCACGCCGAGCTTCGCGAGCGCATCCTTGAAGTAGAAGCGCGTGTTCGACAGCCCGTAGGTCTCGAGCGAGCCCGCGGTGTGGATGTAGACCTGCTCGGCGGCGCTCGCGACGTAGTACTCGGGCAGCGACGCCGACTCGAGGTACGCGAACACGTGCCCGCCGGCATTGCGCCCGCGGATCAGTGCTTCGCGCAGCTCGTGGCGCGTGGCCCAGCCCGCCTTCGTCGCCGCGTGCACGACCAGCACGCTGCGGTCGCCGGCCTTCTCCGCGCGCTCGAGCCGTTGCAGCATCGCGACGAGCGACTCTTCGTCGTCGACGTCGCCGAAGTCGATGCGCTCGGCGTCGACGCGACGGGTCCACACCGCGCGATCCTGGCGCGTGCTCGACAAGTGCGCCTCGAAGCCGACACCGTCGACGCCGTCGGAGACGCCCGCGTGCACGCCGACGCGCGCGCGCACGAAATCCCAGCCGAGCTCCAGCGCCACCGCGCCGCGCAGCGACTTGTCGGTGCGCACCGACTGCAACGTCGCCGGATCGAGCACCGTGGTCTGCACCTGCTCGACCTCGCCGAGCAGCGCGACGCCGCGGTAGCGCAGCGCGATGCGTCCGCGCGGGAACAACCCTTCGGTGACGCCGACGCGATGCAAGCCCTCGCCGGGATCGGCCTGCACGAGCACCGAGCGCACACCTCCTGCGAGCTCGAGCATGCGCGTGCCGAGCGGACGCACCGCGAGCTCGGCGACCAGCGACGCTTGCGAGCGGAAGTCGGCACCGCGCAGATCTCCGGGGCCGAGCCGCGCGCTCACACCGAGCGAGCCGTAGTTGGCGATGCGATACACGAGCCCGAGATCGAGATCGGGTCGACGCAGCCACTGGTTGTCGCTGCGGATGCCCGAGACCGCGAG
>DASZPU010001200.1:0-9760 GCA_035550195.1 Nannocystaceae bacterium | reverse complement strand
GCGGCGACGCGGCTGCTCGGACCGCTCGCGGCCGAGCGCCTCGCGATCATCGAGCCGGACGACTGGTATCCGATCGAGTGGCTGCTCGAGATGATGGAGCGCATCGATCAACGCGTCGGTCGTTTCGCGCTGCTCAAGCTCGGACGCACGCTCTTCAAGCTCTCGCACCAAGAACGCATCGCCGAGGTCGCGACCTGCGGGCGCGACATCGTCTACGGCATCGACGGCATGTATCACCACGCCAATCGCGGCGGCGACATCGGCGGTTGGAAGGTGCTGTCGTTCGACGCGAACCGTGCGGAGCTCGAGAAGACCACGCCGCACCACTGCATGATGGAAGAGGGCATCCTCAGCCAGGCGCTCACCGCCGTCGGATCGCCGGCCGTCATCAACCAGAGCCAGTGCTTCCGCGACGGTGCGGACGCGTGTCGCTTCACGATCGTGCCCGCGATGCAGTCGGCGCAGTGGCAACCGATCGGTGCGGTCGGCTCCTAGGCCGCCAGCGCGAGCTTGTCGGCCATCGACGCGCTCCAGAAGCGCTGCAGCAAGCGGCGGAGATCTTCGAGGCGAGCGTTCTTCACCGCCACCTCGAGTCGGCGCGAGAACGCGAGCGCGAGCCGGTTCGCGGTGTTGTAGCGCTCGTGTAGATCGGCGTGCGCGACCAGCTCGAAGCGATAGTAGAGGCGATCGACGAGCCGCTCGAAGTGTGCACGCGCATCGGGCCAACGGTGCAACAGACACATCGCGAGCTTGTCCACCTCGGCTTGCGTCTCGAGCTCGAGCCCCGACACCGGACGCTCGCGTCGCGCCGCTTCGGCGAGGTACACGACGTGCGACAGACCTTCGAGCACCGGCAGCGTGTGGCCGAGCCCGTCGTCGGACAGCAACGCGGCTCCGTCGGCGGACTCGAGCGAACGCAGCGTGCGTTCGTCGAGCGCGAGGCCGAGCTCGAGCGCACCGTCTTCGGCCTCGCGCAACAGCACGCGCTCGCGCACGTCGTGATCGCCCGTCGGCAGCGTGACCAGCAACGCGTGCGGGTCGAGCCCCGAGTCCGCACCGTAGAGCGCTTCGAGCCCACGGAAGAGCCGCGAGAGATTGCTGGCTTCGCCCGCCGTGCTCATTGCAGCGTGTCCGAGCCCTCCGCATCGAGCAGCACGCCCGCGCGCACCAGCAGCTTCGCGTCGCGCGGATCACCACTGCGACGCCAACGCTCGTAGCGGCTCATCAGATCGACGTGCTCGTCACGACCGACTTCCACGACGTCGCCGATCACCTCCGCGACGTCGGCGAACATCTCTGCGAGCGTGCCGAGCACGCGCAGCGCTCCTCCACCTGCGACCTCGCGATACGCCGACTCGCCGATGCCGTGCACGTAGCGAACGTTCACCGGCGTGCGATGCAGGCTGCGCGGCACGACCCCGCTGATGTAGAGCGCACGATCGCCGACGGTGCGCAGCGCGGTCGCACGCGCGCCGCCCGAGCAGCTGCGCGCGTGGAGGTAGTCGAGCGCGAGCGGGCGCGAGGTCCGACCGGCACCGTCGGTCTTTTTCGCGTACGTCGCCAGCAGATGGACGACGTACGCCTCGACCTCGGTGGGCAGCGTCTTGCCCGTGCGTTCCTGCACGTGCTCGATCTCTTCGAAGAAGAACGACTCCAACGTGGCGTGTGAAACGGCGACGGACGTCATGTGTCGGCGAAGTCTCCGGTGGCGTGGCCTACGCCCCCAGCTCCTCATGTTCCGGGTCGGCGGGCCTCACTTCAAGTTTGTGAGTGACCCCTCGATCCGCGCCACTGAGCGCCCGAGAATTCCCCAGCGTGCGGGGTTGACCCGCCAGCTGGCGCGACTACTATGCCGCCCGCTAGCAGTCGGCCGGGCTGACTGCTAACTCCGCGGGATTTCGTGCCGTTTCGGCCGAGGGCCCGCGCGCGCGCCCACGCTTCGACGACGTCGCATCGCAACGTCGCCGCAGCTTCGCGCGCACCTTCTTCGCCCACTCGATGCGGTCGCATCCGCGCCACCGCCAACACGTTCGGGGGCCCCGCCGCGGGCTCCGAGGAGCAGCACCACCCATGAAGATCCGCCCCCTGCACGACCGACTGGTCGTCAAGCGCGTCGCCGAAGAGACCAAGACCTCCGGCGGTTTGTTCATCCCCGACAGCGCCAAGGAGAAGCCCGCGCGTGGGCTCGTGGTCTCCGTCGGCGAAGGCAAGCGTGACGACGCGGGCAAGCGCATCGCGCTCGACGTCAAGGCCGGCGACGAAGTGCTGTTCGGCAAGTACGCCGGCACCGAGCTCAAGCTCGACGGCGAAGAGCACATCGTGCTGCGCGAGGACGAGATCCTCGCGGTCATCGAGAAGTAACCCACGCGTTCACACGAAGAGATCAGGAGAAAAAGAAAATGGCTGCCAAGGAAGTTCGTTTCGATGAGAACGCTCGCTCCGCGATTCTGCGCGGCGTCAACGTGCTGGCCGATGCGGTGAAGGTCACCCTCGGGCCCCGTGGTCGCAACGTCGTGATCGAGAAGTCGTGGGGCTCGCCCACCGTCACCAAGGACGGCGTCACCGTCGCCAAGGAGATCGAGCTCGAGGACAAGTTCGAGAACATGGGCGCGCAGATGGTGAAGGAGGTCGCTTCGAAGACCTCCGACATCGCGGGCGACGGCACCACCACCGCCACCGTGCTCGCGCAGGCGCTGTTCCGCGAGGGCATCAAGATGGTCACCGCGGGTCACGACCCGATGGAGATCAAGCGCGGCATCGATGCTGCGGTCGGCGAGTGCGTCGACGCGATCAAGAAGCTGAGCAAGGCGACCAAGGGCGAGGCCGAGATCGCGCAGGTCGGCACGATCAGCGCGAACGGCGACGAGGAGATCGGCAAGCTGATCGCCGAGGCGATGAGCAAGGTCGGCAAGGAAGGCGTCATCACCGTCGAGGAGAACAAGTCGTCCACCACCGAGCTCGAGGTGGTCGAGGGCATGCAGTTCGACCGCGGCTACCTGTCGCCGTACTTCATCACCGACCAGGAGCGCATGGAGGTCGACCTCAAGGACACCTTCGTCCTGCTCCACGAGAAGAAGATCTCGACGATGAAGGACCTCCTGCCGATCCTCGAGCAGGTGGCGAAGCAGGGTCGCAGCCTGCTCATCATCGCCGAGGACATCGACGGTGAAGCGCTGGCCACCCTCGTGGTGAACAAGCTGCGCGGCACGCTGCACGTGGCGGCCGTGAAGGCGCCGGGCTTCGGCGATCGTCGCAAGGAGATGCTCAAGGACATCGCCGTGCTCACCGGTGGCAAGGCGCTCACCGAGGATCTCGGCGAGAAGCTCGAGAACCTGACGATCAAGGATCTCGGCACCGCGAAGCAGGTCACGATCGACAAGGACAACACCACGATCGTCGACGGTGGCGGCAAGAAGGCCGACATCCAGGGCCGCGTGAAGCAGATCCGCGCGCAGATCGAGGAGACCACCTCCGACTACGATCGCGAGAAGCTGCAAGAGCGCCTCGCGAAGCTCGTCGGTGGCGTCGCCGTGATCAAGGTCGGCGCGGCGTCCGAGGTCGAGATGAAGGAGAAGAAGGCGCGCGTCGAGGACGCGCTGCACGCGACGCGTGCGGCCGTCGAAGAGGGCATCGTCCCCGGTGGCGGCGTCGCGCTCATCCGCGCCCAGAAGGCGCTCGACAAGTACGAGGCCGGCTCGTCCGAGCAGCAGTTCGGCGTGACCATCGTGAAGCGCTCGCTCGAAGAGCCCCTGCGTCAGATCGTGGCGAACGCCGGCGGTGAGCCGAGCGTCGTCGTCAACGAGGTGAAGAACGGCAAGGGCGGCTTCGGCTTCAACGCGCGCACCGGCAAGTACGTCGACCTCATCGAGGACGGCGTCATCGATCCCACCAAGGTGGTCCGCACCGCGCTCGAGCACGCGTCCAGCGTCGCCGGCATGATGCTCACCACCGAGGCGATGATCGCCGAGCGCCCGAAGAAGGAAGCCGCAGCGCCGGCCGGCCCGGGCGGCGGTGGTATGGGCGGAATGGACATGTAGCCGCTGCGAGAGCAGCCGGCTCCGTGCCCGGTTCGAAGAGGCTCCCCCGCTGACGCGAGGGAGCCTCTTTCGTTTTATGCTCGCGCCCACGTGAAGCTCCGAATCGCCCTCTCGTTGTTGCTGACCATCGCGTGCCGCCCATCGAGCCCGCCACCGACCACGACGCCGACGCCGACGACGACCGTCGAGCCGACGACACCGGCCGATCCCGACACGCTCTACTTCGCCGGCGCGGTCGCGGTGCCGGGCATGGAGCTCGCGTTCGCCGTGGAGCTCGTGCGCAGCAAGGACGGCTGGACCGGCAAGATCCAGATCCCCGCGCAAGGCGCCCGCGATCTTCCACTCTCGAGCGTCGTCGTCGACGCGAAGACGATCGCATTCGCGATCGAGCAGGTCGGCGCGAAGTGGTCCGCGACCCGCGATGCCGCGGGTGAGCCCGACGAGTGCACGTTCACGCAGGGCCCCGCGAAGCTCGAGTGCGGGCTGTCGCGCATCGACGCCACGCGCTATGCCGCGATGGCCACGCCCGCGCGACCGCAGACGCCGAAGCCACCGTTCGACTACGACTCCACCGACGTCACCTACGAGAACGCGGCCGCGAAGGTGAAGCTCGCCGGCACGCTCACCGTGCCCAAGGGCGAAGGCCCCTTCCCCGCCGTGCTCATGGTCACCGGCTCGGGCGCGCAGGATCGCGACGAGACGATCTTCGGACACCGTCCGTTCTTCGTCATCGCCGATCACTTCGCGCGCCACGGCATCGCGACCTTGCGCGTCGACGATCGCGGCGTCGGTGGGTCGACCGGCGATCCCGGCAAGTCGACCACGGAGGACTTCGTCGGCGACGCGCTGGCCGGCATCGCGTTCCTCGCCACGCAGCCGAAGATCGACAAGGCCCGCGTCGGCATCATCGGTCACAGCGAAGGCGGCCTCATCGCGCCGTCGGCCGCGACGCGCAGCAAGGACGTGCGTTTCGTCGTCATGCTCGCCGGTCCCGGCGTGCCCGGGTCCGAGCTCCTGCCCAAGCAGATCGAGCGCGTGATGAAGGCCGCCGGAGCACCGGACGCGGAGGTCCAACAGTCGGTCGCGAAGCAGCGCGAGGTGATGAAGATCCTCGTGGGCGAGAAGGACGATGCGAAGGCGCGCGAGCAGCTGCTCGCGCTCTTCGCCGACGAAGCGAAGGCCGACCCGAAGGAAGCCGAGGTGCAGCTCGCCGCGGTGCTCTCACCGTGGTTTCGCAAGTTCGTCGCGCTCGATCCGGCGCCGGTGCTCGCAAAGGTGAAGGTGCCGGTGCTCGCGCTGGTCGGCGAGCTCGACGTCCAGGTCGACGCCGAGCAGAACGCGACCGCGATCACGAAGGCGCTGAAGAAGGGCAAGAACAAGAAAGCCGACGTGCGGCGCATGCCCGGCCTCAACCATCTCTTCCAGCACGCGAAGACCGGCGGCGTCGAGGAGTACGGCACGATCGAGGAGACGATCGCGCCCGAGGTGCTCGACGCGATGTCGACGTGGATCTCGGCACGCTGAGCCGTAAATCCGGCGCCGCGCGGCGTCCAAGGCCACGCCTCATGTCGCGTGTACGCCTGCCCGCCCTGTTCGCGATCGCCCTCTTCGCCTGCAACGACGGCGGCGGCGAGCGCGGCGACGAAGTCGGCAGCGGCAGTCTCACGCTGACGAGCGCGGGCACATCGTCGGCGGGCAGCGAGTCGGGCGACACGGTCGCGCTCGACGAGTCGAGCAGCACCACCGCCGGCGGGTGCGATCCGGAGTGCGAAGGCGAGTGCATCGAGGGCGTGTGTTGTCCGCTCGAGTCCGCATGCGACGGCGTGTGCTGCAACGAAGGCGACGTGTGCTCGTTCCAAGAGTGCGTCACGCCCGGCGACGAGTGCATCGACGCGAGCGAGTGCGCGGACAACGAGTACTGCGAGTACTCGCTCGGCGAGCCCGGCGGCATGGGCGGGATGATGGGCATGTGCATCGGCGGCGAGATGCCGGCCACCGGCAAGTGCTTGCCCGAGCCGCCCGAGTGTCCCGCGGGCGTGGAGCCCGAAGGCGACGACATCGATTGCCTACCGCTCTGCGAAGTGATCCCCGCCGGCGGCTTCGAGCCCACCGTGAAGTATCACTGGCAAGGCGGCGACTCGATGATGGCGCCGATGGTGATCCAGCTCGACGACGACAACTGCGACATGATCGTCGACGAGAAGGACATCCCCGACATCGTGTTCGCCACCTTCGCGGGCGGAAACTACACCGTGAACGGCACGCTGCACGCGATCTCGATCATCGACGGTGCGATCGTCGAGAAGTTCGCGGTGAATCCCCAGGCGCCGCAGTTCAACCCCGGCTTGTCCATCGCCACCGGCGACATCGACGGCCTGCCCGGCAACGAGATCGTCGTGTGTGGGGTGAACGGCAACGTCATGGCGTTCGACGGGCTCGGCAACCAACGCTGGGTGTCTTCGACGGCCACCGGTTGCTTCATGCCGTCGATCGCCGACTTCGATCAGGACGGCGTACCCGAGGTGCTCACCGAAGCGTCGATCTACGACGGTGCGACCGGCGTCGAGGAGTCGACGTTCGCGTGGCAGCAGACCACGAGCGCCGCCGACATGGACGGCGACGGCATGCTCGAGGTGGTCGGCCCGCGCTACATCTTCGAGGCCGACGGCACGATGCTCGCGGACAGCGGCGTCGCGGGCTATCAGCATGCGGTCGCCGATCTCGATCTCGATGGCTCGCCGGAGGTCGCCGCGATCAACCGCCCGGCGCACACGCTCTACGTGTGGCGCTACGTGCCCGGCGTCGGCGTCGAGAACATCCGCACCGGCATCGACATCAACAACGGCTTGCCGCCGTGCGACGGTGGTGACGGCGGCGGCCCGCCGACCATCGCGGATTTCAACGGCGACGGCACGCCCGATGTCGGCGTCGCGGCGGGCGTCGGGCTCACCGCGTTCGACGGTGCGCTCATCACCAACGCGGCGACGCCCGATGCGGGCACGATCATGTGGCTCACGCCCGCGGTCGACTGCAGCTCGCGCGCGACCGGCAGCGCGGTGTTCGACTTCGACGGCGACGGTCGTGCCGAGGTCGTCTACGGCGACGAGCAGTACCTGCGCATCTACGACGGCAGCACCGGCAACGTGCTCTTCGAGACCTGCAACACCACCGGCACGTTGTGGGAGTACCCGATCATCACCGACGTGGACAGCGACGGCCACGCCGACATCATCGCGGTCTCCAACAGCTACTCGTCGATCACCTGCCCGCTCGACAGCAGCAAGCAGAGCGGCGTGCGCGTGTTCGGTGATCTCGAAGGTCGCTGGGTCAGAACGCGTCGCGTGTGGAACCAGCACCACTATCACGTGACCAACGTGAACGAGGACGGCACGATCCCCACCATCGAAGCGGCGAACTGGACGGTGGAACGGCTCAACAACTTCCGGCAGAACGTGCAGCCCGAGGGCGAGTTCGCGGCGCCCGATCTCGTGGTGAGCGTGTTGCCGCTGTGCAGCCCTTCGCAGTTCGGCATCGTCGCGCGCGTGCGCAACATCGGGCAGGCCGCGGTGCCCGCGGGCGTCGCGGTGGGCTTCTACGACGGCGATCCCACCGCGGGCGGCGCGCTGCTCGGCACCGGCATGACCACCAAGACGCTCTATCCCGCGGAAGCGGAGGACGTCGTGCTCGAGCTCGATCCCCCGCCGCAGAGCCTCGTCGACGGCAGCAACGACGCGTGGGTCGTCGTCGACGACGGCAATCCGGATCATCCGTGGACCGAGTGCAGGCCCGAGAACAACACCGCGTCGGGGCCGGTGCCCTGCCAGATCACCGGTTGAGCCGCGGGCGCGGCTGCGCGAGACTGCCGGCGTGCATCGTCCGCTCATGACGGGCGCGCTCGCGGGCGTGCTCGCTGCGCTCGCGATCGATTGCGGCAGCGGGCCGTGCATCGACGGGCGTGAAGGCTGTGCGTGCACGGTCGAAGGTCGGTGCGACGCCGGGCTCGAGTGCGCGGGCGACGAGTGCGTCGCCGCAGCGGGCACCGAAGGCAGCGACAACGGCAGCAGCTCGACCAGCGCGACGACGTCGACGATGACGACGAGCGCACCGACCACCGACGCCGACACCAGCAGCGAGAGCGGGCCCGCAGTGCCGTGCGGCATGGCCGACTTCCGCGCGATGACCTTCAACGTGCAGGCCGTCGGCGTGCAGGGCACCGACGAGTGGAACGCGCTCGGAGCGATCCTGCGCCGCGCCGAGCCCGACATCGTGTGCATCGAGGAGATCGGCGACTTCGAGACCGCGTCCTTGCGCGCGCTCACCGAAGCGCTCGGGTGGGGCGAGCCGATCCAAGCCGATCAATCGCCGGCGATCGGCGGCGAGCTGCGCAACGGCTGCCTCGGTCCGCGCACGATGAACCGCATCGACTCCTACACGTCGAGCGATCTCGTGCCGGGGACGAACGATCTGTCCCGTGACGCGCTCGCCGTGCGCGTCGATCTCGACGACGGCTGTCACGTGAACGTCGTCGCGGTGCACGCGAAGAGCGGGCAAGAAGACATCGATCGCTTCCGTCGGCAGGTCGACTTCGTCCGCATCGCGCAGGCGATCGACGACGTGCGCGCGCGTCATCCCGGCGAGCCGGTCGTGCTCATGGGCGACTTCAACGAGAACCCCGACGACCCGATGCTGAACCAGGTCTTCGACGCGCTCCCGCCCGGTCTCCCGGAGTCGTACCAGCTCGGCGACGACATCACGCTGCCGCTCACCTACAACCCCTTCGACACGGTCGCTGGCACGGGCCTCGTGCGCATCGATCCCACCGCGGAGGATTCGATCCGGGACGCGACGTGGGGCGTCTCGGGTGGCTTCGACGGCGTGCGACTCGACTACATCTGGCTCGATGGGATCGATCTCGGCGGTGCGGTGATCTACGACGCGTGCCTCGACGACGGCATGGATGCACCGCCCGCCGGCGCGTGGCTGCCGTTGTCCGGCGACCCGTTGCCGTGCGCCACGTCGGCGGCCGCATCGGACCATCTGCCCATCGTTGCCGACCTGCACGTCCCTTGAGGGCCGCTTCTGCTGCCGGCTCGCCACGCGCGCCGCGGCTCCGGCGAAACGGCTTGCTGGGCCCGAGCGGGCGCGCCAAGATCCTCGTCCCCATGTCGAACGCGCGCTTCCGACATCTCGAGTGCCGCACCTCCCTGCTCGCCCTCGCGATCGCGACGGCCGGCGCGTCCGTGCACTTCGCGATCGAGATCGCGATGGCGCCGAGTGATCGCGCGCTCGAGATCCGTTGCCCGCACGAGGCGGCGCCCGCCGAGGTCGCGCCGAGCGATGCGGTGAGCGAGCCGTCCTATCTCGAGGCGGTCGAGCTGCGTTGCCGCGCTGCCAAGGCGCGCCGCTGCGAAGTGGCGCAGGCGATCGATCCCGGGCTGGCCGTCGAGACCGCGAGCACGCTCTTCGGCGAAGAGCACCCTGATCACGTCTTTCTCCGCTACGCGCCGGCGTATCGGCGCGTGGTGTGGACGGTGACGGATACACGCAGCGGCATGACTGCAGACCTGGACGCGTTCGATGGGGCGGTGATCGAGTTCACCGTGGACGGCGTCACGACGAACTAGGTTGGCGCGTCGAGCGTTGCGGCGGGCGCGACGACCACGTTCACGTTCACGTTCACGTCTACGTCTACGTCTACGTCTACGTCCACGTAGTCGTAGTCG
>DASZPU010001199.1:0-5505 GCA_035550195.1 Nannocystaceae bacterium | reverse complement strand
GCAGCCGTCGCGCCACCGAGCAGCACGATCGCGGGCACGGGGCTGCGACGCTTCGCCGCCCGAGCGAGCGCATCGAGCAACGCGCGCATGCTCTCGTGACGACGCTCGGGCTCGAGCTGCAACCCGCGCGCGATCACGTCGTAGACGCGTGCGGGCACGTCGCGCTGGCCGGGATGCGGCGGCGCGCCGGCGAACTCCACTACGGAGCGGATGCTGTCGCGATGGCCCGGCCGCGCGCCGAACAGCGCCTCCCACAGCGACACGCAGAACGCGAACTGATCGGCGCGATGATCGATGCCATCGAACCCGAGCTGCTCGGGGGCCATGTACGCGAGCGTGCCCGGGCGCAGGCGATTGCTCGCGAGCGTGTCCGCATCGGTCGCGGCGGTGTGCACCGGCTGCACGTCGCTCGGCGTGGCATCACCGAGCGCGCGCGCGATGCCGAAGTCGATCAAGCGCGCGCGACCATCGTCGCCGACGACGACGTTGTCGGGCTTGAAGTCGCGATGCAGGAGCCCACGCGCGTGCACGGCCACGAGCCCCTCGCCCGCCGCGATGAACATGCGCACGACCTCTCGCCAGGGACGCCTCACCATCGTGCACCAACGCCGCAGCGTCACGCCCCGCACAAGCTCCATCACGATGTACACGCGACCCGGCGCGACGCCGACGTCGTACACCGCGACGACATGCGGATCCGAGATGCGAGCGATCGCCCGCGCCTCGTGTACGACGCGTGCACGCGCACGATCGTCGTCGGCGAGGACGAGCTTGATCGCGACCTCGCGATCGAGCTCGGGATCGTGGGCGATCGCGACTGTGCCCATGCCACCTTCGCCGAGCGCTCCGAGCCAGCGGTAGCGTCCGAACGACGGCAGATCGGCCGCGCTGCCGAACAAGCGTGCACGCACCGCGCGACGGGCCAAGGTGCCGCTCCAGCACACCTGGTCGGCGAGCCCCGAGAGCGCACCGTCCTCGGTGATCTCGCGCATGCGCTCGCCCAGCCTACCAGGCTCTCATGGATACGCGCCCGGGCGGAGCGGCCGCCGTCGCAATCGTGGTATCTTCGTCTCGCTTCCGCGCCATGAGCGAGCCTCAATCGTCTTCGCGGCTACCCGAGGGGAGCGACGCGACCGCTGCGGGCTCGCCGGGTCGCCCCGACGCCGAAGCCGACACGATCATCGAGGGCCAACGCGGCACCAGCACGGTGGAGTCGAGCGACCACGGGCTCACGCCCGGCACGCGGCTCGGTCGCTACGTCGTGCTCGAAGAGATCGGCCAAGGCGGCATGGGCCTCGTCTTCTCCGCCTACGATCCCGAGCTCAATCGCAAGGTCGCGCTCAAGCTCTTGCGGCCCAACCAGAGCGAGCGCAAGCGGGCGCGCTCGCGGCTCTTGCAAGAAGCGCAAGCGCTCGCCAAGCTCGCCCACCCCAACGTCATCACCGTCTACGACGTCGGCACGATCGGCGAGCGCGTGTTCGTGGCGATGGAGCTCATCGAAGGCACCACCATCAAAGGTTGGCTCGCCGAGAAGCCGCGCCGCTGGGACGAGGTGCTCGAGGTGTTCATCCCCGCGGGTCGCGGGCTCGCAGCGGCGCACGCTGCGAATCTCGTGCACCGCGACTTCAAGCCCGACAACGTGCTCATCGGTCGCGATGGTCGCGTGCGCGTGATGGACTTCGGGCTCGCGCGTCCGGTCAACAGCGAGATCGGTGGCGTATCCGACGACGACAACGAAGAGCTCGACGACGACGCACCGCAGGGCGACGGCAGTGAAGCGCTCGACGAGCCGCTGCTCACGCAGACCGGATCGATCATGGGCACGCCGGCCTACATGGCGCCGGAGCAACACCTCGGCAAGCCCACCGACGCGCGCAGCGATCAGTTCAGCTTCTGCACGGCGCTCTACCAAGCGCTCTACGGCGAGCGTCCGTTCGACGGCGACGATGCCGGCACGCTCACGCAGCAGAAGCTGCAGGGCAAGATCCGCGAGCCCGGTGGTGCAGCCAGCGTGCCGGGTTGGGTACGACGCTCGCTGTTGCGAGGGCTCGCCGCGGATCCGCAGGAGCGCTTCGCGAGCATGGAGGCGCTGCTCACCGAGCTGGGCAAGGACCCGCGCGTGCTCCGGCGCAAGATCGCGACCGGCGTCGGGCTCGGCGCAGCGATGACCGCGACGGTGTGGGGCGTGTACCTGTTCCGCAATCGTCCGGATCCGGTGTGCCTCGAGTCGGGCGACAAGCTCGCGGCGGTGTGGAACGAGGACCGCAAGGCCACCGTGCAAGCGGGCTTGTCCGCGGTCGATCGCGACTTCGTGCCGCAGACGGTGGAGCTCGTCGGCGCGACGCTCGACGAGTACGCCGCATCGTGGACGCAGATGCACACCGAGGCGTGCGAGGCGACATACGTGCGCGGCGAGCAATCGCAGCGCCTGCTCGAGCGCCGCAACCTCTGTCTGCAAGATCGTCTGTCCGAGCTCGATGCGCTCGCGAAGATCCTCGCGAGCGCGGATCCGGTGGTCGCGGCGCAAGCCGGCTTCGCTGCGCTCGAGCTGCAGCCGCTGTCGCAGTGCGCCGACACCGAGACGCTCAACGCCGAGGTCGAGCCGCCGCAGGACAACGCGACGCGCGATGCGGTGGCGGAGCTGCGCCACGAGCTGATGCGCGTCAAAGCGCTCGCGTCGGCGGGGCTGATCAAGGAGGCGCTCGACGCTGCACAAGCGGCCTACGTGCGCGCGCAGACCATCGCCACGCCCGACGGCGAGACGTATCAGCCGATCGTCGCCGAGGCGCGCTTCCGCCTCGGCGATGCGCAAGCGGTCGCCGACGAGCCCGAGAGCGCGGAGAAGAACCTCTCCGAGGCGTCGTGGCTCGGCGCGAGCGTGAAGCACGACGTGGTCGCGGCTGCGGCTGCGGGCGCGCTCGTGCCGGTGGTCGGGCAAGGATTGCGTCGACCCGACGAAGGCTTGTCGTGGGGTCGTCACGCCGAAGCGGCGCTCAAGCGCATCGGCATGGCCGGGCGCGCCGAGGCGCGGCTGCGTCACGACGTCGGCGTGGTGCTCGGCACGATCGGCGAAGATCGTCGCGCCGGTGACTCGCTGCAGACCGCGCTCGGCTTGCTCGGCAAGGAGCCCGCGTCGCAGTGGTGGATCGCCGCGGTGCATCGCGCGCTCGGTGATCTGTCGCTGCACGAGGGCCGCACCGCGGACGCGCGCGCCGATTTCGATCGCGCGGCCGAGACGTTCGTCGCCGCGTTCGGCGATCGCCATCCCGACAACGCGCTCGTCATCGCCGGCCACGCGCGCGTGCTCGCGGCCGAGGGCGACATCGCCGGCGCGCGCACGAAGCTGAAGGAAGCCGCGGCGCTCGTCGAGGGCGCGCTGGGGCCGGGCGCGACGCGGCTGCTTCCGCTGTGCCGCCAGCTCGCGAAGCTCGAGCTGTCGCAGAAGAATTGGGACGCCGCGATCGCGGAGCTCGAGCGCGCGCAACGGATCTCGCGCGATGCGTGGGGCGATCACCCGAAGGTCGCGCAGGCGCTGTTCGAGCTCGGCAATGCGCTCTCGCAGGCGGGCAAGCTCGACCTTGCGCGAGCACAGCACGATCGCGCGCTGTCGTTGTGGGAGCGTACGCGCGGCAAGGATCATCCCGACGTCGCGTTCGCGCTCACGAGCCTCGGGCAGATCGATCTGCAGCAGGGCCGCGCGAACGAGGCGGTCGAACGGCTCGAGCGTGCGCTCAAGCTGCGCGGTGGTCGTGGGCTCGATCCGCAGCTGCTCGCGCAGACCCAGTTCGCGCTCGCGCGCGCGCTGCATGCCGTCGACGATCGCCCGCGTGCACGCGAGCTCGCCGCGAAGGCCCGCGACGCGTTCAAGACCGGCAAGCCACCCTCGCCCGATCGCGCCGCGGAGATCGACACCTGGCTCGCCTCCGTCGGCGAGACGCTGCCCGAGCGCCCCGGTCCGATCTAGTTTTGGTCGCGCCGTCCGGCGCTCTTCCTGGTGCGTGCAGTCGTGCTCGCTCTCCGCCGTGGCGAAGCCACGTCGGGCTCGAGCGACGCCGCGCGGTACACCTCCTGGGCAGGCGGGCTAAGAAGGATCGCCGCTGCGGCGGGTCAGGGCGCGCGAGGCTCCGTCGCCGTGGCCGACGCGGGCGAGCACGGACTCGAGGCGACGGCGTGCGCGGAAGAGGCGGAACTTCACTGCGGCACGCGAGGCGCCCAGCACCTCGGCGATCGCGGCGACCGACCAGTCCTCCCAGTAGTAGAGCCGTAGTGCGAGCTGATCGTCGGTGCCGAGCTGATCGAGCGCGATCGCGATGCGCCGACCGTCCTCGCGTGCGCTCAAGCGATCGACGGTGGCCGGTGCATGCGTGGAACGACCACGCTCGATGCTCCCGTGCAGCGACTCGCGACGCTCGAGCTCACGGCGGCGCAGGTGCATGAGCAGCACTTTGCGGCAGATGCCGCTGAGATAGCGCGGGAAGTCCTCGGCGACCGCGAGGTGTTGCTGCGATTCCACGCACGCGAGAAACGTGCGCTGCACGAGATCGCTGGCGTCGTTGCCGAGTCGCGCACCGAAGAAGCGATAGACGCGATCGAAGTGGCGACGCAACAGCGTGTCGCCGGCGCGACGATCCCCGGCCTGCCACGCGCGCAACAGCTCGAGGTCGGTCACGGGTGCGCTCCCTTCAGCGCGCGCACCAGGGCTTCGGCGCGCGCGAGCTCCGAGCTCGGCTGCTCGCGCGCGCGCAGACGATCGCGGGCCGCGAGCGCGAGCTCGCCGTCTCCGCGTGCGCGCGCATCCTCGAGCTCGATCGTCGCGATGACCGTCGTCGCCGCGTCGGCGCCCGGCAACGCTGCACGCGCGGCGGCGACGTGTTGCGCAGCCGTCTGCGGCTGACCGAGATCGTTCCACATGCGCGCGAGCAAGGCCTCGCGCCACGGTGTCCAGCCCCGTGCCGCATCGCCGAGCGCACGCGCGGCATTCAGGCGCTCCGACGCGCGGGCCGTGTGCCCACCGTCGAGCTCGAGCTCGGCGATCTCCAGCAGGATGTGGCCCGCCGCGATCGCATGCTGCGAGCCGCGACTGTCGGTGGCCGCGAGCGCGGCCTGCAGATCGGCGAGCGCGAGCTCGCGGCGATCGAGCGCGCGCAACACTCCCGCCCGCGCCGCGAGGCACGACGACAGCGTGGCCGCCCGACCTGCACGCAGCGCAGCCGCACGCGTGCACAGCTCGCCGAGCACGACGAGCGCGGCCTCGGGCGCGCGCACGCCCGCGATCTCCTGCACGAGCACCTGCGTGCGCACGACCCCGAAGTGCTCGGGACCCAGCGCAGCGCTCATGATCGCCTCGGCCTCGGCCGCCAGCGTGGCCGCGGTCTCGTCGTCGTCGTGGCGCAGCGCGGATGCGGCGACCAGCGCGAGGTCGCGCGCGAGCCCGGGATGCTGCGGCGACGCGATCCGCCAGCGCGCGAGGTTCTCGCGGCGCAGCACGGTCGCGCCTTCGACATC
>DASZPU010001198.1:0-3288 GCA_035550195.1 Nannocystaceae bacterium | reverse complement strand
TACATGGCGCCCGAGCAGCTCGAGGGGCGCTCGCACGAGCCCACCGTCGATCTGTTCGCGGTCGGAGCGATCTTCCACGAGCTGCTCGCCGGCGAGAAGTTCCGCAGCGATGCGGACGGGCAAGCGGCGCTCTACCACCGCGTGATGTCGGGGCACGTGCCGCCGGCACCGAGCGACGTGCCGGCGGAGCTCGAAGCGGTGCGACGTGCGTTGCTCGACCCGGATCCGGCGAAGCGACCGCAGACCGCGGATGCAGCGGTGCTGATGCTCAAGCGTTGGATCGGCTACTCGGAGATGCGCGTCGAGCTCGGCACGCTGTGCGGGCTCGCGGTCGGCGTGATCCGTCCGCGCACGGGGCCCATCGTCGCACCGGGACAGCCGACGGTGCCGCCACGCGGCGTCGGTCGCTCGGGATCGATGGTGCGGCCGATGCCGCCCGAGCCCGATGCTCCGGTCGCGCATTGGGGTGTGTCGCGCGAGTCCACGGTGATGCTCGCGGAGGGCGAGCACCACGAGAGCATGCGTCCGCGCAGTGCGATCGCGATCGTGCCGTCGATCGCAGCACGCGATCTCGAGCCCACGCACAGCTCGGTGGAGCTGCTCGCAGGCAGTGCACCGCCGGTCGTCGACGTGACGGTGTCGCAGCTCGACGTCGAGCCGCCCCGCGGGCCGCGGCCTTGGATGCTCGGGGTCGCAGCGGGCGTGCTCGCTGCGCTCGGTGCGGGCAGCACTACGCTGTATCTCGCGCTCGCGTCGACGCCTGCGCATGCGCATCGGTTGCATGCGGCGTGGACGCACGCGCCGACGCTCGCACCGGCGGTCGAAGACGTCGTGCCCGACCTCGCGCCCGTCGAAGCACCGCCGGTCGCAGCACCTGTTGTCGAAGCCGCGGAGATCACGGCACCGAAGATCGACGCGCCGACGATCGCTACCGCGAAGATCGACTCGCCGCCGATCGCAGCGCCGAAGCCGAAGACGCGCGCCGCCAAGCCGACGCCCAAGTCGGAACCGATCGCGACCGGCCCCGAGGTCACCGTGCACTTCCGGCTCGAAGGCGGGCTCGTCGAAGCCGACGTGAAGCTCGGCAAGCGCGTGGTCGCAGTGCGTCCGCGTTACGACGGTCGCGTGCCTTCGGGCAAGTACGACGCGAAGTTCCGCATCGCCGCGAGCGACAAATGGCGCGGCGCCGGCGTGATCGAGATCGGCGCGAGCGGTGAGTGGAAGCTGCTCGTCGGGCCCAAGGGCGCGCGCGTGAGCAAGCTGTGAACGCGATGAGCGACGAGCACACCATGCACGCGACCGCACGACCGATCGACGAGCAGCTCGCCCCCGGCACCGAGCTCGGTCGTCATCGCGTGATGGGCAAGCTCGCCGAGGGGGCGCACGCGATCCTCTATATGGGCGAGCACCTGCAGACGCGCGCCGAGGTGGCGATCAAGGTGTTGCGCGCACCGTTCGTGCGCAGCGGCGAGATGCTCGCGCGCTTCGATCGCGAGGCGCTCGTGATGGGGCGGCTGGCGGGCTGCCGCACGGTCGTGCAAGTGCACGACGCGGGCGCGCTACCCGACGGGCGGCGCTATCTCGTGATGGAGCTCGTGCGGGGGCGCGAGCTGTCGACGGTGCTGCAGAACTCGGTGCGTCGCGGAGTGCCGCTCGAGCTCGAACGCGTGCTCGCGATCGCGGCCGACATCGCGTCGGGCCTGCGCGATGCCCACGGCAAGAGCGTCGTGCATCGCGATCTCAAGCCCAGCAACGTCATGATCGTGCGCGAGCCCGATGGTCGCGAGACCGCGAAGCTGGTCGACTTCGGGATCTCCGGCGATCGCGATCAACCCGCGGGCCACGGCGATCTCACGATGATGGGCGCGGTGATCGGCACGCCCGAGTACATGGGCCCCGAGCAAGCGGTGGGACTGCCGGCCGCGCCGAAGATGGATCTGTTCGCGCTCGGCGTGGTGCTCTTCGAGCTGGTCACCGGCACGCTGCCGCCGCGCGGAGCGTTGCGATCGGGCAACGTGCCGCCGGCATCGAGCCTGCGCACCGGTGTGCCGGCGACGCTCGATCGGTTGATCCGCGAGCTGCTCGCGGTCGATCCGAAGCAGCGGCCCGACGATGCGATCGCCGTGCTCACGCGGCTGGCGATCGCGCGCGAAGAGCTGCGTGGCAAGAGCGGACCGAACGCGTGGGCCGAGGGTCGTCCGGTGCGCGCGGCGGGTGCGATCGAGCTCGTCGAAGGCGAGCCGGTCGCCCGCATCCGATCGATCACGGAGATCGCACCCGCGCCGATGCGCGTGCGACCACCTCGCGCGCGCACGGGCGGACACCGCGCTCGGCTCGCGCCCCGCCTCGCGCTCACGAGCTTCGTCTGCACGTTTGCGATCGCGGCAGGAATCGGCGGCGTGATGTGGCTGCGCGGTGGCAACGCGCCGCGCGTGATCGAAGCCGGGTTGATCGGGCTCGCGGGCACCAGCCTCGCGCCGACCGTCGAAGCGCCGATCGTCGAAGCGCCGATCGTCGAAGCGCCCGCGATCGAAGTGCCCGCGATCGAAGTCGAGACGCCGCCGCCCGCGATCCCGCCCGTCGCACGTGCGGTGGCGCGCAAGCCCAGCCCGCGCAAGCCGCCGGCCGTCACCACCGACGACTGCGCCGCGCAGCGCCGCGCGGCCGAGGACGCATCCGATGCGCTGCGCTGGAGCGCGGTGCTCGAGCACACGCGTGCCACTGCTTGTTGGCCCGATCGGCATCGCCGCCTGCGCTTGCGCATCGAGGCGCTCGCCGAGCTCGGTCGTTTCGACGCGTGCGTGCGCGAAGGCGAGGACGCGACGGACCCCGCGATCGCGAAGATCGCTGCGCTGTGCCGCAAGCGGATCGAAGGGGGCTGACGACGATGACGCGCACGATGATCACGATCACCACGATCGCGTTGCTCGCGATGCCTACGCGCGCCACCGCATCCGAAGCGCCGAGCGACGTCGTCGTGGCCGCCGACAGCATGCTCGACGTGCACGTCGGTGAAGCGATTGCGCGGTCGGATGCGCTGGCGGAAAAGATCCGCGACGACGTCACCCGCGTCTTGCGAGCGCATCGCATCGAGCTCGCGCAACAACGCAGCACGCGGTTGTCGATCGGTGTCGGCGGAGAAGCGTATGCGTACCGCGTCGCGCTCACGGTGATGAAGGAGGGGGCGCTGGTCGGGCCCGCCGAAGAGCCGTGGATCTGCGAGTGCACGCAGGAAGAGCTGCTCACGCGTATCTCACAGTCGGTCGTCGATCTCCTGCCGCGCCTGCA
>DASZPU010001197.1:0-5861 GCA_035550195.1 Nannocystaceae bacterium | reverse complement strand
TGCGGTCGCGCTCGGTGGCACTGCGGTCGCGAGCGCGTTCGTGCTCGCGAGTGGCCCGAAGGTCGCGTGCACGCCCAGCGCAGCGCCGCGCTGGGACGAGCACGTTCGTGCCCGGCTACGCGACGCGTTCGCGGACTCCGGCGATGCGATCGCGGGCGCGTCGACGACGGTGATGTCGGCGCTCGATCGGCGCGTCACTGCGTGGCACGACGCGTATGCGCAGACGTGCAGCGATCCCGAGGCGTCCGCAGCGGTGCGCACGTGCCTCGACGTGCGGCGGTTCGAGCTCGATGCAGTCGCCGACGTGATCGCCGACGGCGACACCGAGGTGCTCACGCGCGCGCTGCCGATGGTCGCGGGCTTGCCCGGCGTCGAGCCGTGCACGCGATCGCCGGCCCAGCTCGCGAAGGTCGATCCGCAATTGCTCGTCGGAGAAGCGCAGCAGCTGCGCGAGAAGCTCGCGGTCGCGCGCGCGCTCGGTGACGCTGGGCGCTACGACGACGCGATCGCGACGGCGCGTCCGGTGCTCGAACGCGCGGCCGCGATCGGACACGCGGCCGTGCACGCCGAGGCCAACGCGCGGCTCGGCGAGCTGCAGGTGGCCGCGAGCGCGCCGGCCGAAGGCGCGACGCTGCTCGAGGAGGCGTTCTTCGAGGCCCGCGAGATCGGCCACGACGAGGTCGCGACCGAGTCTTCGATCGCGTTGGTGGCGACGCTCGGTGGACAGCTCGCGCGGCTCGACGCGGTGGCGCCGTGGGTCGAGCACGCAGAGGCAGCGTTGCAGCGCTGGGGCTCGCGCGAGCTCGAGGCTGCGCTGGAGAAGGCGCGCGGCGGCATCGCGCTGCGCTCGGGCGACAACGCCGACGCGGTCGCACGCTACGCCCGTACGGTGGAGATCCTCGCCGCGGCCGTCGACGCCGACGATCCGCGGCTCGCCGATGCGATCGACGCGCTCGGCATCGCCGAGCAGCTCGCGCAACACTGGGACATCGCGATCGCCCACCACGAACGCGCGCTCGTCATGCGCGAGCACGCGTACGGCGATGCGCATCCCGACGTCGGCTACAGCCTCACCAACATCGCGCGTGCGCTGCTCGAGCAAGGCCTCGAGGAGCCGGCGATCCATCACAACGAGTGGGTCATCGCGATCGACGAGGCCGCGCTCGGCTCCGATCATCTCTTCACCGCGATCGCGCACAACAACCTCGGTGCGGCGTGGGGTCGCCTCGGTGAGCCTGCGGCGGCGGCGGAGCAGTTCCAAGCCGCGCGACCGGGCTTCGAGCGCCTCGGCGCGGATCATCCCGAGGTCGCGCTCGTGTTGACCAATATCGGACAGGCCGCGCTGGAGACCGGCGACTACGTGACCGCCGCGGAGGTGCTCGAGCAAGCGCTGGCGATCCGCGAGCGCCACTTCGGGCCCGACCATCCCGCGACGCGTGCTTGCGCAGCGTTGCTCGGAACGACGGCCGCGAGCGACGGTGCGCACGGTCGCGCGGTGGCCTCGATCGAGCGCGCGCTCGCGGGCGACGATCCGCCGGCGGGCTACAACGACGTCGATCTCGTGCAGCTGCGCATCACGCTCGCGCAGAGCCTGCTCGCGTTGCGCCGCCGCGACGATGCGAGCGCAGCACTCGTCGTCGCACGCAAGGCGATCGCAGCGCTCGACGATCCTCCGCCGCGCATCGTCGCCGACGCCGATGCGCTCGCGCGCGCGCTGTGATGCGCTACTGCGGGTTCACGACCACGCGCCAGAATCCGGAGGCGCCGTTGGACGAGTACAACACGCCGTGGCCGGGGTCGTAGCCGAACGATCCGCCCATCGCGAGCGGCGGCACGTCCATGTCTTGCCAGGAGAGGCCGTCGTCGGTCGACTTCAGGTAGCGCGCTTGCTCGCAGAAGCCACCGAAGTAGCAGTTGCTCGCGTAGAGCGACGTGCCGTCGCTGATGAGACCGCCGAGGATCGGGCCGGTGTCTGCGATCGGAGACCAGCTGTCCGCAGTGCCGTCGGCGCTGCGCCAGATCGCGTCTGCACCCGCGACGAGCCACGTGCCCGCAGGGCTGTGCAACAGCTGCGAGCCCTGCAGGTGGCTGGTGGTCATGCCTTCGATCGCTTCCCATGATGCACCGCTGTCGCCGCTGCGCCAGAAGCCGTTCGTCTGCGAGCCCCACAGCCAGATGCCCGGACCATCGAGGAAGAAGATCACCTGACCTTCGTTGCCGTTCCACTCGGGCTCGCCGTCGTGCAGCACCCACGATGCGCCGGCGTCGAAGCTCTCCGCGATGCATGTGCTCGTGTGCGGCGGAAGGCACGACTCGTGGAACGTGAGCAGCACGTGCTGGTGATCGGCGGGATCGATCGCGATCACGTTCGCGAAGTTGTAGGTGAACGCGGCGCTCAGCTCGGGTTGCTCTGCGGGCGGCCACACCACGTCCCAGTCCACGCCGCCGTTTTGCGACTTGAACAGGCCGTTGCCCATCGCGCCGTAGCCGGCGTTCGTGTAGACGACCTCGGGCTCGATCGGATCGACGGCGAACGTCCAGTTCATGCCCGAGTCGACCGCCTCGCCGTTGGTGCCCGTCGCGATGTGCACCCAGCTCGCGCCGCAGTCGGTGCTCTTCCACACCTTCTGCCGCACGGTGCCGAGATAGACGGTGCCCTGGTTGATCGGATCGACCGCGAACGCGAACGCGCCGCCGCCGTCTTGCACGACGCCGAAACCCGCGGCGACCTCCGCCGGTGTGATGTCCTCGAACACACCTTCACCCGCGAGCGCATCGCACTCGCCGAGCATCGGCATCGGTCCGGTCTCACCGCTGCCGGTGGTGTCGTCGTCGGTGCTGTCGTTGCTCGTGCTCTCGTCGGACGGCTGCGTCGTCGCGCTCGTGCTCGGGTCGCTGCTCGTCGTCGTCGCGCCCGAGGTGGACGCGCTCGAGACCTCACCGCCGTCGCTCGACGACGAGTCGCCTTCGTCCGCGGGCGCGGCCGCGCAGCTCGTCAGGACGAGGTAGACAGCGAGGCGCGCATCGGTCGTCATGGCACGAGCATGCAGCGGCGCGCCGCGATCCGTGACGCAAACGTCGGGGGCGCTAGGCACCAACGCGTTTTCGATCACGGCTGCATCGGGCTCGGTGCATGACGCACGCGCATGCACACGCGAACGTGGACCCTCGTGCTCGTCGTCGCGGCCTGCGGATCTCCCAGCGGCGGCGACGGTGCGGAGTCGAGCGACACCAGCGTGGGCGAGGCCACCAGCGGATCGCCCACGACCACCGATGCGACCACGACCGCGCCGACCTCGACCACGACCGCGAGCACGAGCACGACGACGACCGTCGACGACACCGGCAGCGACAGCGGCGACGAGAGCAGCAGCAGCGACACCGGCCACACGGTGACGCCGTGCGACGCGCTCGGTGAGCCCGGCGCGTGGGAGCACATCACGCCCGGCGAAGTCGACCTCGCGCAGGACTTCGTGACGCCTGCGGGCGAGAACTACGGCGTGCACTCGTTCGTGATCGATCCGCAGGACACCGCGACGGTCTATCTCGGCACGAGTGCGCAGGGCATCTGGAAGACCAGCGATTGCGGCGCGACGTGGGTGCACATCGACACGGGCACGAACGCGGAGACGATCGACGGCGGACGACAGTGGACGTTCGCGATCGACTTCGAAGATCCGCAGGTGCTCTACACGAACACGGGCTACGGCGCGTTCGGAGCGTGGAAGTCGACCAACGGCGGCGTCGACTGGGATCCGCTCGTCGACGACGAGCACCTCGCGGTGCTGCAGTTCGGCGGCTTCGTGCAGTACATCCGCATGGACGAGACCAACCCGCAGCATCTCTTGGTCACGCCGCACTTCGAGTGCGAAGTGGGTGCGCTCGATGGTCTGCCGGCGACGCCGAACTGCATGCTCGAGACGATGGATGCGGGCGCGACGTGGACGATCCTCGAAGGCACGCCGCCGGCGGGCGAGGGCGTCACGCAGCGCATGCTCGATGCGGACACGTGGTTCTGGGCGGAGGGCTTCGGTGGATTGTGGCGCACCGGCAACGGCGGCGCGTCGTGGGAGCACGTGTACGACGAGGGCTATGCGACCGCCGCGGTGTTCGGGCTGCCGAGCGGCGGCTACGTGACCGGCGGCGTGTTCTCGACGTTGCGCAGCGACGACGGCATCGCCTGGACCAGCATCGCCGACTCGCCCGGCACCGAGTTCTTCGCGGGCGACGACGAGACGATCTACGCGTCGCGCAACGGCTACTACAGCTCGGCATCGACCGCCGACCCGACGACGTGGACGGACCTGCCGATGCCCGACTTCCCGTCGCCGGACTACATCGTGACCTGGGATCTGCAGTACGACCGCGATCACCGGATCCTCTATTCGCTCAACAGCCGCAACGGCTTCTGGCGCCTGCGGGTGCAGTAGTGGCGGGGCGCCGACGCGGCGCGCTATGCTGAAGCCGTGGATGGTTGGCATCGGTATGGGTGGGTCGCGTGGGTGCTCTGCGCGTGCGGTCCCGAGACGGACACCGCGAGCGGCAGTGGATCCGCGAGCGGCAGTGGATCCGCGAGTGGCGAGTCGTCCGGTGCACCGAGCGAGTCGTCGGGCGGCAGCACGAGCACGGCTCCGCTCGACACCAGCACCGGCGAGCCGCCGCCGAACACGTGCCCCAGCGAAGACGCGGTCGGCGGCCTCGACTGTCCGTCGCAGGGCATGTCGTGTCAGCAAGGCGACTTCCTCTGCGACTGCGTGTGCGGCTGCGATGTCGGCGAGCCCGGCGAGCCCGGCTTCTGGCAGTGCGACTACGCCCACTCCGACACCGTGCTCGCGCTCGTCGACGGTGCGGTGACGATCGACTGCGCGGCGCAGACGATCAGCGGACACCTCGAGCTCGTGGTCGACAACGGCAGCGGCTACGCACCGATCACGCTCACGCTCGAGCAGAACCTCGCGTTCTACCTGACGCCGGAGGGTGGGACCGAGGCCGCGCCGTGCGGCGGGCTCTGCCTCGATTGCGATCCACTCGACCCAGTGACCGTCGACCCCGGTGCGACCGGTGACGTCACGCTCGACCTCGACGCCGCGACGTGCGGCCAAGACGAGACGCAAGCGATGCTCTGCGATTTCTGCGGCGGCACGGCCGGCGCGACCGTCTTCTGGTCCGTCGAAGCCGGCGGCCAACAGAGCGGCGACGGCTCGACCTTCGACGGCCTGCCGATCGTCTGCGGCTAGGAACGTGTCCGAGTCATCGTCGCGAGCGCGAACCAGGCTGAAGTGGTTCGGCCGAGGCGCGACCGGAGGCGCTCCGGGGCTGTTTAACGGTCGGATCCCTTCCTGCTCGTGCTCGTCCTGCGAGTTGCGACGCGAGCTTTGCGGGCATCGGGGCTGGGACTCCGATCGACAACGCTTGCAGAAGCTGATCAGCTGAGCACGTGGCGAAGACTCTCCGACCTTGGGACATCGAGCAGCAGTGGCTGATGCCGCCGTTGCTACTCGACTTCGTTCCTGCCGATCATCCGAGAGCTCGTGCGTGAGTCGCTCGACCGACGGCGCTGCTGCGAAGAGGACGACGACGAGCACGATGAGCATGGCGTCGATGCGCGTGGCGACGAGCTTCCCGACTGGGTCGCCAACAAACGGAAGCGGCTCGAGAAGATCCGCGACGCCAAGGCGGCACTCGAAGCGGAAGCAGCCGCCGAGGCCGCTGCAACGTCAGCCGAATCAATTGCGTCAGGCCAAAGCCTGGGTGAGGGGGAAGTAGAAGCAGGAAGCCAAACAGAAACCTCATGACGAGCCCTGCGGGTTGAAGTCCCGTCCAGCAACGGCTGGCCACCGAGCTGGTAGCGAGTCTTGCGT
>DASZPU010001196.1:0-3490 GCA_035550195.1 Nannocystaceae bacterium | reverse complement strand
CCACGACCGCAGCTCCCACGTCGACGGCACCGATGCCGACCGTCGCAGCCGTCGACAATCCCGAGAACGTCGGCACCTTCTTGCAGGAGACCGGACGCGCGTTGACCAGCGCCGGCAACATGCTGCGCGCCGCGGGCAATGCGAATCCCACCGCGTATCGATTGCTGCGGCTCGGCCTCTATCTGCACATCGTCAACCCGCCGCCTGCCGACGCCGGCGGCAAGACGCAGATCCCTCCACTGCCCGATGCGAAGCGCCAACAGCTCGCGACGCTCGAGCAGAACTCGAAGTGGGACGCGCTCATCGACGAAGCCGAGTCGAGCCTCGGGCAGTTCCGCTTCTGCCTCGATCTGCATCGCTACACCCATCGCGCGCTCGAAGGGCTCGGCGAGAGCCATGCGGGCGCACGCACGGCGGTGACCAGCGAGCTCGCAGCCCTGCTCGCCCGCATGCCCGCGCTCGTCGGCTTGCTCGCGCGCGACGGCACACCGCTCACGAGCCCCGACACGCGCAAGTGGCTCGGCGACGCGGTGCTGAGCGGCGGTGGTGGAGGTGGGATCGCAGCCGGCCCCGCGAGCGACGGCTCGGCCGACGACGCCAAGGCGATCTCCGAAGCGCGCGGCCTGTTGACCGGCGGCAAGCCGGCCGAAGCGCTCAAGCTCCTGCAGCAACGCATCGACCTCGCCACCAGTGCGCGACAACGCTTCACGCGCAGGCTCGCGCTCGCGCAGCTGCTCGTCGACGGCAATCAGGCCGTCCTCGCGCGCGGGTTGTTCGCGGCCCTCGAACGAGAGCTGCGCGAGCACGAGCTCTTCGAGTGGGAGCCGGAGCTCACCGCCCGCTGCCTCGAGGGCTTCGTCCGCGCGATTCGGGCCGCGGCCAAGGCCGGTGGTGCGCGCTACGAGGACGCCGACCGCGTGTACGAGCGGCTGTGCTTGGTCGACCCTGCGGCGGCCGCACGACTGGCCACTTAAGGCCCGCAGGCGTTGACGGGCTGGGCATCCTCCGCAAGACTCCGCCCATGCTCGTCAAGTTGCCGCGGGTGCTCTCCGCGATCCTCTCCTTCGCACTGCTCGCGGCCCCGCTGCCGGCGCAGGCATTCGCGCTCGCACCGAGCGCGGCCGAGATCGAGCGGCTCTACAACGAAGGCGACAAGAAGAACAGCGAGAACGATTTCAAGGGCGCGGCCGAATCGTGGACGCGCTTGCTCGTGCTGCTTCCCGAAGAAGGTGCGAACCAAGCGACGCGCGAGAACCTGTTGCTCAACGTCCTCGACGCGCACATCAACGCGTACAACCGCGTGGTCACGGCGGACGGCAAGAAGGACATCAGCAACCTCCAAGAGGGCAAGAAGACCTACGAGCTGTACCTGACGCAGTACCGTGCCGTGTACGGCTCCGGACGCGCGATCAGTGCGGCGGTGCAGCAAAAGGGCGACGAGCTCGACGCGGCGCTCGCGAAGGCGGAGAAGGAAGCCGCTGCGGCGACCGAGCCGGACCCCGGACCGGGCCCGGTGGTCAAGCCCGATGGTCCCAACCCGCCGATCGAGCCCGACAAGCCCGTGCTTCCGCCCGAGCGCAAGAAGGGCCTCGGTCTCATCATCGGCGGCTCGGTCACCGCGGCCGTGGGCCTCGGCATGTTCGGCATGTTGATCGGCGGTGCCGTGCTCGCGAAGAACTCCGAGCACGACTACGAGGTCGCGCAAGGCGATGCGATCAATCTCTGCGGTAGCACCGAGAAGGGCTACGTGTGCAGCAACACCGCGAACCAGGAATCGTACAACGCTGCGATCGGTCGCCTCGAAGACGCCGACGCCAACGGCAAGAAGGCCAACACGCTCGAGATCGCCGGCGGCGTCGTCGGTGCCGTGTTGCTCGGTGCCGGCGTCGCGATGATCGCGATCGGTGCGATCCGGTACAACAAGTCGAAGAGTGCAGGCGCGGTCTCTGCCGCGCCCGCATTCGCACCCGGCTTCGCGGGCCTCGCGATCCGCGGTCGCTTCTAGCTACGGCTGCTTCAGCGTCTCGATGATGACGCCCGGGCAGCCGGGCTCACCCATGCGCTCCGCGACCTGAATCGCGGTCGATCCGCCCCCGGTGCCACCGAGACCGCCGGTGCCCGGCATGCCGACGTCGCCGCCTTCGAAGGTCAGCTGCTGCATGAGCAGCTGACCGAGCCCGCGATGCACGATGCCGATCGCGCTGCCCGAGCAGCCGCCCGCACCACCGCCGCCGACGCCACCATCGCCACCGCGACCACCATCGCCCGCAGCCGCGGCACCCGGGCCTTGGCCCATGCGACCGATGCCGCCGACACCACCGTGTCCGGCGTTGCCACCGTTGCCGCCGTCGCCACCATCACCGGCGAGGCCGCGCACGATGGTCGTCGCGCGCAGCTCGATGTCGGCGTCGACGACCGCGATCGCGATCGAGCTGCCGCCCGTGCCACCGCTCTCGCCCGCACCGCCACCGCAACCGGCACCACCACCGCCACCGCCGATGCCACCGTTGACGAAGATCGTGGTCGCACAGCCGGGACCATCGATGTCGAGGCTCGCCGCACCACCACCACCGCCGCCGCCACCGGACAGGCCCGCGATCGATGCCGTCGGAGACGGCATCACCCACGCACCGGAATCGTCGAGCTTGCCGAGACCGTCGGAGCACTTCGCACCGCTACCGTGCACGCCGTCGTTGCCGTCACCACCGTGACCGCCGGGATTGGGGACATCGGTGCACACGGTGCCAGCGCAGTCGGCTTCGGCCGAGATCCCCGCGACGCCTTCGCCCACGCCCCCACCCGCGAGCGCCACGCTCATCGGGCACATCATTGCGCGCGCACCATCGCCACCATCGCTCGCGCACGTCGAAGTACCGCCCGCGCCATCCTCGTCGCCGTGCGCTCCGTCGCCACCGTTGCCGCCGTGCACACCGTCGGCACCGTCGGCCGCGTCCATACCGTCACCCGCGACGATCGTGCAGTGATCGAAGCTGATCAACGCACCGACGCTGGCGAGGATCGTGACCGCGTAGCCGCTCACGCCCGGTGCGTCACCGTCGCGACCGATCACCACGAAGTTCTGCACCGTCACCGGTGCGTCGACGGCATGTCCGCGGATCGTGTGCGCACTGCCGTCGCCGACGAGCACCGTCGGCAGCTGGGGATCGCGACCGACGAAGCCGGGCAAGTAGCCGCCGTAGATGTCGACGCCACCGCGCAGCTCGATGCTCTCGGCGAGCGAGCCGCGTACCACGAGCACGTCGCGCGCGGGCTCGAACGATGCCGCGAGATCGATCGCTTCGACGAGCGAGCTGAGCGGAGCCGTGGGCGAGAGTCCGTTGCCGCCGGCGACGGCCGTGGGATTGACGAAGACCAACCCGCACATCGTGCCGTCGACGCCATCGAGGTCGTTGTCGAAGCCGTCGATGTCCGGCAGGTCGGTGATCACACAACCGTCCTCGGGATCACCGGTCGAGCTCGAGCCCACTTC